>JBDSLK010000275.1:0-3922 GCA_039916425.1 Nocardioides sp. | reverse complement strand
CACCATCGCGGACGGTGATGACGGGTGCGTAGCCGTGGCCGATCAGGAAGATCTCGGTGCCGCCGATGGCGAGCGGGTGGTTGACCTTGAGGTCGTACTGCTGGTCCTCGGCTCCCGGGCTGGTCCGGTAGGTCAGGTGCGACACGAACGACCGCGCCTGCCCCTGCGCCCGTCCCTCGGTCAGCCACTCGATGTCGAAGTCGTCGACGTCGAACGAGAACGGCTCCATGTTCGACTGGTCGAACAGGCTGCCGGGCACGAAGTCGTCGTACTGCGTGAGGTTGTTGGAGAAGCCACCGCCGACCAGCACGATCACGCCGCCGCGGTAGCCGAACAGCCCACCCATCGCGAAGCCGAGCAGCACCACCAGCACCGAGAGGTGGAAGAGCAGGTTGCCCGCCTCGCGCAGGTAGCCGCGCTCGGCGGCGACCCAGCCGTCGTCGGCACGGGCCACCACGCGGTAGCGCCGCCGCCGCAGCACCTTCTCGGCCCGGACAAGCACGTCCGTGGCCGGCTCGTCCACCAGGTACGACGCGTGGTCGGGCAGCCGGGCCAGGTTGCGGGGCGCGTCGGGCGGCGCGGCCCGCATGGCGCGGAAGTAGACCGTCGTGCGCGGGATGATGCACCCGACCAGCGACACCATCAGCAGCAGGTAGATCGCGGAGAACCACGGGGAGTCGTAGACCGAGAAGAGGCTGAGCTTCTCGTAGATGGGAGTCAGCGTGGGGTGCTGCTCCTGCCACCGCGAGGTCTTCAGGGAGTCGACGTCGCGCTGCGGGATCACCGAGCCGGGGATCGCTGCCAGGGCCAGGAGCAGCAGCAGGATCAAGGCGGTGCGCATCGAGACCAGCTGGCGCCACGCCCAGCGCGCGAGCTCGCGCGGCCCCAGCTCGCCGGGGCGTCGGGTCTCCGGTTCCTTCACGATCGTGGCGCTCACACCGACACCTCGTTGTACTCGACCAGCTGGACCTGCATCCAGCTGACGCCCTGGTCCCACCAGCCGGTGACGAGCAGCACGCCGACGGCGATCATCATCAGCCCGCCGAGCCGCATCACCCAGACCTGGTGGCGGCGTACCCAGCGCACGGCGCCGAGGGTCCGCTCGTAGGCGACCCCCGCGATGATGAAGGGCAGCCCGAGACCGAAGGCGTAGAAGCCCGACAGCAGGGCGCCACGGCCGGCGGTGCCCTCGTTGATCGACAACGTCGTGATCACGCCCAGGGTCGGTGAGATGCAGGGCGTCCAGCCGAGCCCGAAGAGGAAGCCGAGCACCGGCGCGGCCGCCAGCCCGACCGCCGGGATCCGGTGGATGCGCCAGTCGCGCTGGAGCAGCGGGATCACGCCCATGAAGATCAGGCCGAGCAGGATGCTGATGATGCCGAGCACGACCGACAGCTCACGGCGGTAGGTGACCAGCCAGGCGCCGGCGGCGCCGGAGGCCGCACCGAGCAGCACGAAGAGCACCGTGAAGCCCAGCACGAAGAGCACCGAACCGAGCAGCATCCGCCACCGATGGTGACGGGAGCCGCCGTCGGCGAGGTCGGCGCCGCTCAGGCCCGTGGCGTAGGACAGGTAGCCGGGCAGCAGCGGGATCACGCACGGGGAGAAGAACGACACCAGGCCGGCGACCATCGCCACCGGGATCGCCAGCAGCAGGGTGCCGGAGCCGGCCTGCTCGGTGAACCACTCAGCCATCGGTGCCCTCGGCGGAGACGTCCTGCACCAGGTCGACCAGGGTCGTGGTCGACGGCAGCGCGCCGATGATGCTGGCCGCGACCCGGCCCTCGGCATCGAGCACGACGAAGCTGGGGATCGTGTACGCCGTGAGGGTGCCGCTGAAGCCGAGCAGCGCCTGCCCGTCCGGGGAGAAGAAGGAGGGGTAGGGGATGTCGAAGCGGCGGACGAACGCCTCCGACTGGGTCACGGAGTAGTCGCGGATGTTGATCCCGACGAAGTCCGCCTCGTCGCCGAGCGCGGAGGCGGCCGCGACCACGTCGGGGGCCTCGGCCCGGCACGGCGTGCACCACGAGCCCCACACCACGACGACGACCGGCTTGCCGCGCAGGCCCTCGAGGCTCAGGGCGGAGCCGTCGAGGACCTCACCGGTGAGCTCGACCGGCTCCTGGCGATCGGCGAACCCGACCTGCTCGACCGTGCCGGTGCCGGTGATGAAGCCCTTGTCGCCGGTCCCCTGCAGGCCCGAGCAGCCCGTCAGCGCGAGCAGACAGGCAGTCAGGAGAACGGCGGGCCGACGGATCAGAACTCCTCGGGAGCCCCGCCGGACGAGAACGTCGCGGCCTTGTCGGCGGTCGGGATCATGTCGCCGGCCGGTTCGGAGTAGGCGACCTGGACGAGCCGGGCACCATCGAAGTGGAGCGACGTGAGGGAGCACAGCGTGCACTGGCGCTTGCGCGGGTCGTGCAGGAACGGTCTGCCCTCGGCGGCCAACCGCAGGATCCAGATCGGCAGCTGGTGGGAGACGACGACGGCCTCGTGGCCGCGGGCGTTGTCGCGCGCGTCGATCACGGCGGCCTTCATCCGGGCGGCCACGTGCCGGTAGGGCTCCCCCCACGACGGCCGGACCGGGTTCCACAGGTGCACCCAGGACCTCGGGTTCGACAGCGTGGTCGCACCGGGGCCGAAATGCTTGCCCTCGAAGACGTTGGTGGACTCGATCAGCCGTTGGTCGACAACCGGTTCGAGGCCGCGGACCGCGGCCAGCGGGGCCGCCGTCTCCCGGACGCGCTCCATCGGCGAGACCCGCACGTGGACGATGTCGCGGTCACCGACGGTGTCGGCGACCCGTTGCGCCATCGCCCGACCGAGGTCGGAGAGGTGGAAGCCGGGCAGTCGGCCGTAGAGCACGCCCCCCGGGTTGTGCACCTCGCCGTGCCGGAGCACGTGCACGATGGTCTCGTCACTCATGCCGAGCCCTCCGCCGCGCGTGCCGCAGCCATCGCAGCGCCCGGCAGCGCCGCCATGATCGTCTCCAGCGCGGCGTCGTCGTGGGCCGAGGACAGGAACCACGCCTCGTACGCCGACGGCGGCAGGTAGACGCCCGCGTCCAGCATCGCGTGGAAGAACGCAGCGAAGGCCGCGGTGTCCTGGGTGCTCGCCTGCTCGAAGTTCGTCACCGGGTCGGTGATGCCGAGGAACACCGAGAACATCGTGCCCGCGCTCTGCACGACGTGGGGCACCCCGGCGGCGCTCAGCGCGTCGCTGGCACCGGCCTTGATCGCCTCCCCGGTCTTGGTGAGGTGCTCGTAGACGCCCTCGTCGGCGAGGCGGAGGGTGGCCAGGCCGGCGGTGGTGGCGATCGGGTTCCCCGAGAGCGTGCCGGCCTGGTAGACGGGGCCTTCGGGCGAGAGCATGCCCATCACGTCGGCGCGCCCACCGAACGCCGCGGCCGGGAAGCCGCCGCCCATCACCTTGCCGAACGTGATCAGGTCCGGGGCCCAGCCCTCGACGGCACCGTCGATGCCCCAGTAGCCCTGGCGCGAGGCCCGGAAGCCGGTCATCACCTCGTCGGAGACGAACAGCGCGCCGTGGCTGAGACAGGTCTCGGCGAGGAACGAGTTGAAGCCGGGTGCCGGTGGGACGACCCCCATATTGCCGGCGGCGGCCTCGGTGATGAGGCAGGCGATCCGGTCGCCGTACTCGGTGAACGCCGCCGTCACCGCAGCCCGGTCGTTGTAGGGCAGCACGATCGTCAGCGCGGTCGAGGACTCCGGGACGCCGGGGGTGCCGGGCACTCCGAGGGTGGCCAGACCGGAGCCGGCCGCAGCCAGCAGCGAATCGACGTGGCCGTGGTAGCAGCCGGCGAACTTCACGATCAGGTCGCGGCCGGTGAAGCCGCGGGCCAGCCGGATGGCCGACATGGTGGCCTCGGTGCCCGACGAGACGAAGCGCACCCGCTCGACCG
>JBDSLK010000274.1:0-10739 GCA_039916425.1 Nocardioides sp. | reverse complement strand
TACCGCAACCTGCGCGACATCGGCACGCTGGCCCCGCACGTCTACTCCTGACCTGCTGCGTGGTGCCGGGAGCGCGCTCCCGGGACCGGGGAGGCTGTCAGCGTGGTGGTGCCTGCCAGAATGACCGCACGAGTTCGTTGCCCGCGACGTGTAACGTCGGTGAACCTAGGTGTCTGGTCGAAAGAAGTCTGTGAAGCGCATATTCAAGGGTCCCTGGTTGTGGATCGTCCTGGCCGTCGTCGGTGTCCTGCTGGCGCTGCAGTTCCTCGCGCCCAGCGGTGGAGCGGACGAGATCACGACCTCGAAGATGGCCGGCTACATCTCTGGCGGCGAGATCGACGAAATCACCTTCGTCGACGGTGACCAGGAGATCAAGGCCACCCTCGACAACGGCAACGAGGTGATGACCCACTACATCCAGGGCCAGCAGGAGAGCATCCTCGCGCTCGTCGACGCCCAGGTGGCGGAGGGGACGATCTCGGAGAGCACGTCGGAGAACCCCCAACCGAGTCTGCTCGGCTCGATCCTCGCGACGCTGCTGCCGTTCGCGCTGATCATCCTGCTCTTCGTGTTCTTGATGAACCAGGTCCAGGGCGGCGGCGGCCGCGGCGTCATGCAGTTCGCCAAGTCCAAGGCCAAGCTGATCTCCAAGGACATGCCGAAGACCACGTTCACCGACGTGGCCGGCTGCGAGGAGGCCATCGAGGAGCTCGGCGAGATCAAGGAGTTCCTCCAGGAGCCCGCGAAGTTCCAGGCCGTGGGCGCCAAGATCCCCAAGGGCGTGCTGCTCTACGGGCCCCCGGGCACCGGCAAGACGCTGCTGGCCCGCGCGGTCGCCGGCGAGGCCGGCGTCCCCTTCTACTCGATCTCCGGTTCGGACTTCGTCGAGATGTTCGTCGGCGTCGGCGCCAGCCGGGTGCGCGACCTGTTCGAGCAGGCCAAGGAGAACGCCCCCGCGATCGTCTTCATCGACGAGATCGACGCCGTCGGCCGGCACCGCGGCGCCGGCATGGGTGGCGGCCACGACGAGCGCGAGCAGACCCTCAACCAGCTGCTGGTCGAGATGGACGGCTTCGACGTCCGCGGTGGGGTCATCCTGATCGCCGCCACCAACCGCCCCGACGTGCTCGACCCGGCGCTGCTGCGACCGGGTCGGTTCGACCGGCAGATCGCCGTCGACGCCCCCGACCTCAACGGTCGCCACATGATCTTGAAGGTGCACTCCCGCGGGAAGCCGATGGCCCCGGGCGTCGACCTGCTCAACTTCGCGCGGCGTACGCCCGGATTCACCGGCGCCGACCTGGCCAACGTGCTCAACGAGGCCGCGCTGCTCACCGCCCGCAACAATGGCAAGCTGATCGACAGCGAGGCCCTCGACGAGGCCATCGACCGAGTGATCGCCGGCCCGCAGCGGCGTACCCGCCTGATGAGCGAGAAGGAGAAGCTCGTCACGGCCTACCACGAGGGTGGCCACGCCCTGGTCGCCGCGGCGCTGCCCGGCAGCGACCCGGTGCACAAGGTCACGATCCTGCCCCGCGGGCGGGCCCTGGGCTACACGATGGTGCTGCCCGACACCGACAAGTACAGCCAGACCCGCTCCGAGCTGCTCGACAAGCTCGCCTACATGATGGGCGGCCGGGCCGCGGAGGAGATGGTCTTCCACGACCCGACGACCGGCGCTGGCAACGACATCGAGAAGGCCACCAACCTGGCTCGCGCGATGGTCACGCAGTACGGCATGACCGAGCGGCTGGGCGCGGTGAAGTTCGGCGACGGAGCGTCCGAGCCGTTCATGGGCCGCGACATGGGCCACCAGCGCAACTACTCCGAGGACGTCGCCGCGATGGTCGACGACGAGGTCAAGAAGTTCGTCGCGTTCGCACATCAGGAGGCCTTCGACATCCTCGAGGAGAACCGCGACGTCCTCGACGACCTGGTGCTCGAGCTGCTCGACAAGGAGACCCTCGACAAGGAGCAGGTCGCCCGGGTCTTCGAGCCCCTACGCCGGCGGCTGGCACGCCCCGCCTGGACCGGGTCGCCGGAGCGCAACCCCTCGGCGATCCCGCCGATCGAGATCCCGCAGGAGATCCGCGACCGGGCCGCCGTCAACGGGCGACCCGAGTCCCACGAGGGAGGCATGGTCATCACGCCACCCGGAGCCGGTGGCGACGTGCACGGCGACCCCGGGCTCGGCGGTGTTCTGCCAGGCTCCCCGACCCCTCCGTCGCCGTCATGATCGACCCGATCTCCTACCCCGAGCCAGCAGCCCACGAGGCGCCGGAGTTCGACCACCCTCGCGCCGAGGCCGCGATCCGCGAGCTGCTCGCCGCCATCGGCGAGGATCCCGAGCGCGAGGGCCTGCGCGACACCCCTGCTCGCGTCGCCCGGGCCTATGCCGAGCTGACCGCCGGCCTGCGCCAGACGCCGCACGACGTGCTGACCACGACCTTCGACCTCGGCCACGACGAGATGGTCCTGGTCCGTGACATCGAGCTGTGGTCGATGTGCGAGCACCACCTCGTGCCGTTCACCGGCGTCGCCCACGTCGGCTACATCCCGGCGCCCAGCGGCAAGATCACCGGGCTCTCCAAGCTGGCCCGGCTCGTCGACGTCTACGCCAAGCGGCCCCAGGTGCAGGAGCGCCTCACCACGCAGGTGGCTGACGCGCTGATGGAGATCCTCGAGGCCCGCGGCGTCATCGTGGTCATCGAGGCCGAGCACCTCTGCATGACGATGCGCGGGGTCAAGAAGGCCGGCGCCCGCACCATCACCTCGGCCGTCCGCGGCATGATGCACCAGCCCGCTACGCGCGCCGAGGCGATGTCGCTCATCTTCAGCAACCGGTGACTCCCGTGCCGGGCCCGCTGGTGATGGGGATCGTCAACGTCACGCCCGACTCGTTCTCCGACGGTGGGCTGTGGGCCGACCCGCAGGACGCCATCGTGCACGGCTTCCAGCTGCTTGCCGACGGCGCCGACATCGTGGACGTGGGCGGCGAGTCCACCCGACCCGGCGCGACCCGTCCCCTGGTCGCCGACGAGCTCGGCCGGGTGCTCCCGGTGATCGAGGCGCTGGCCGACGGGGGTGCCGTGGTGTCGGTCGACACCATGCGCGCCGAGGTCGCCGAGCGCGCCGTGGCGGTCGGGGCCAGCCTGGTCAACGACGTCTCGGGCGGCCTGGCCGACCCGCGGATGCTCGAGGTGATCGCCGGCTGCGACGCCACCTACGTCGTCATGCACTGGCGCGCGCACGCCGCCCACATGCGTGACTTCGCGACGTACGACGGACCCGGCGGTGTCGTCGCGGCCGTGCGGGACGAGCTTTCCCAGCGGGTGGAGGCCATCGCCGCCGCCGGTGTCGACCTGGCGCGGGTGGTGCTCGACCCCGGGCTCGGCTTCGCCAAGGCGGCGCCCCACGACTGGGCGCTGCTCCGCGGCCTCGACGAGATCCAGGCGCTGGGGCTGCCGCTGCTGGTGGGCGCGAGCCGCAAGTCGTTCCTCGGCCGGCTGCTCGGGGACGGGGGCGCGCTGCGCCCCGTCGGGCAGCGGGAGGCCGCCACGACCGCCCTGACGACCTGGCTGGCGCTGCGGACCCCGACGGTCTGGGGGGTGCGGGTGCACGACGTCCGGGCCGCCCGCGACGTCCTGGCCGTGCTCGACCGCCTCACCACCGACGCACCAACGGAGCAATCATGACCGACGAGCTCACCATCGCAGGGATCGAGTGCCAGGGCCACCACGGCGTCTTCGAGTTCGAGCGGAGCGAGGGACAGGTGTTCGTGATCGACCTCACCCTCGGCTTGGACACCGCTCGCGCAGCGTCCTCCGACGACTTGCGGGACACCGTGGACTACGGAAGTCTCGTGGCCAACGTGAAGGCTGCCGTGGAGCGGGACCCCGTCGATCTGATCGAGAAGCTGGCTGCGCGGATCGCGTCGATCTGCCTTTCGGATGATCGTGTTGAATGGGCCCGTATCACGGTGCACAAGCCGAACGCCCCCATCGACGCGACGTTCTCGGACGTCGCGCTGACGATCACGAGGAAACGCGAGGCCCTGACGTGACCGAAACCCCCAACCCGCACATCATCGACGCCGACACCATCACCGGTGAGATGCGTCCGATCCGTCGCGCGGTCCTCGCGCTGGGCTCCAACCTGGGCGAGCGGCTCTACTCTCTGCAGGGCGCGCTCGATGCGCTCAAGGACACCCCGGACGTCTTCGTCACCGCCGTCTCCCCGGTCTACGAGAGCACGCCGGTCGACGCCCCGGAGGGCTCCGAGGACTACCTCAACGCGGTCGTGCTGATCGACACCACGCTCTCCGCCCCGCGACTGATGGACCGCGCGTTGGCCATCGAGGACGCCTTCGACCGGGAGCGCAGCGACGTGCGCAACGCGCCGCGCACCCTCGACGTCGACCTGGTGGTCGTGGGCGACCGTCGCAGCGACACCGCCGACCTCACGCTGCCGCACCCGCGCGCGGCCCTGCGCGCCTTCGTACTGCAACCCTGGCACGACGTCGAGCCGGACGCGGTCTTCCCAGGTGGCGACGCGATCTCTGACCTGCTGGAGAAGACCGACCGCAGCGCCCTCACCCGCCGCGACGACCTGGAGCTCGAGCTCCAGTGAGCCGCGACCCGTCGGGTGGCCCGCACGCGGGGCCGCCGGACGGATCGGAGCGCGACGACCGGCTCGAGGGACGGCTGAGCCAGACCCCGCCCGGGCCGATCACGGTCGCCCTGGTCGTGGGGCTGCTCGGCGGCTGGCTGGTGCGCCGCGTCGCGTCGTACGCCGGGAGCCCGGCTCCTCTGGTCACCTGGAGCCAGGCGCTGGTGCTGTTCCTGGGCGCGGCGATCCTCGGCGTGACGGCCTGGCACACGGGGCGCGCCCTGGACGGAAGCCAGCGGCGCCCCGAGCCGCACCGCCTGGTCAACCGCCTGGTGCTGGCCCGCGCCTGCGTGCTGGTGGGGGCGTTGGTGGCCGGCGGCTACCTCGGCTACGCCCTGTCCTGGCTGGGGGCGGAGTCGGAGCTGGCGGGCCAGCGAGCTGGCCGAGCGGTGCTCGCGGGGCTGGGGGGACTCCTGGTGCTCGTGATGGCACTGTGGCTCGAGCGAGCGTGTCGGGTCCGTTCCCAGGATGATTCGCCCTAGCCTGACCCCATGACTTCCCCGAAGGCTCGACGCCGTCAGCGGAGCACCCGCCTGACGGTGGCTGTCGCACTCGTCACGGCCGGCGCCGCGATCGTCCTGGGCGCCCTGGTCCTGCAGTCCTCCGTGGTCACCGCAGTCGCCGCCGTGCTGGCCGTGGTGCTCGGTGCCACTGCTACCCGGATCACCCACTCCGAGCTTATGCAGTCGCGCTGGGACGCCGCACGCGACCGCGCCGAGCAGGCCCGTGCCTACCGGACGATGGCCACCGAGCGGGCCGACGAGAACGCCGAGCACGTCGGGGTCCTGACCGGCCGCATCGAGGAGCGGGAGTCCTCCCTCCGCGAGCTCGAGGAGGCCTTGGTGGCCGCCCAGCGTCGCGCCGCCGAGGCCACCCGCAAGCGCAACGCCGAGGCCCGCCGCGCCGACCTGGCCGATCAGCAGAACGCCTCGCTCTCCGGCCGCCTCGAGGAGTCCGAGGAGCGCGCCGCTCAGGCGATCGTGCGTCTCGCCGAGCTCGAGCAGGAGGTCGAGGTGCTCCGTGCCGAGGTCTCCGCCTGGCAGGCAATGTCGTCGGAGCCCCTCCGCCGCCACGCCTGACCTGTTCACTTGGGCCTCCGGGTCCGTCGAGTTGGGCCCCCGGGTTCGTCGAGTTGGGCCCCCGGGTCCGTTCAGTTGGGCCTCCGGGTTCGTCGAGTTGGGCCTGGTGGTCGCGCACACTGCGAGTGGTGTTCGTGCCGGTCCACTACTCGACCACGGAGCCCACGTCGACGAGCCACGGGGCCCAAGTCAATGAGCCACGGGGCCCAAGTCAATGAGCCACGGGGCCCAAGTCAACGGCGGAGGGACTCCCGCAGAGCGCGGTGGATGCCGTTGGGGGTGAGCACCCCGACGAACGTGGCGCCGTCACGGACCGCGACGACCTGCTTGTCGTCGCGCAGCAACGCGGCCAGCGCCTCCTCCAAGGTGGCGCCGACATCGACCGTGCCGGCGAGGTCGCCGGTCTGGACGCCGTCGAGCGGCTCGAGGTGAGCTCGGTCGATCTGGGTCACCGTGAGCCGGCGCAGACCCTTGGTGGAGCCGACGAAGTCGGCCACGAAGTCGTCGGCCGGGTGCGCGAGGAGGTCGGCCGGGCTGCCGAACTGTGCCAGCCGCCCGCCCACCGCGAAGACCGCGACCCGGTCACCCATCCGGACCGCCTCGTCGATGTCGTGGGTGACCATCACGACCGTCTTGCCGAGGTCGCGCTGGAGCCGCAGGAACTCGTCCTGGAGCCGGGTGCGCACCACCGGGTCGACCGCCCCGAACGGCTCGTCCATCAGCAGCACCGGCGGGTCCGCCGCCAGCGCCCGCGCCACCCCGACTCGTTGCCGCTGGTCGCCGGAGAGCTGGTGGGGATAGCGGTCGGCGTACGTCGCCGGGTCGAGGCCGACGAGCTCCATCAGCTCCGAGGCCCGTGAGCGCGCGGTGGCCTTGGACTCGCCGTAGAGCAGCGGGACGGTCATCACGTTCTTGATGATGTTCTGGTGCGGGAAGAGGCCGACCTGTTGGATGACGTAGCCGATGCCGCGGCGCAACTCGACGGGGTCCTGGTCGAGCACGTTGTGCCCATCGATCTCCACCAGGCCGGTGGTCGGCTCGATCAGCCGGTTGATCATCTTCAGCGTCGTGGACTTGCCGCAGCCGGACGGTCCCACCAGCACCACGACCTCACCGCGGTTGACCGTCAGGTCGAGCTCGTGGACCGCCACGGTGCCGTCGTCGCGGGTCTTGCCGACACCGCTCAGCCGGATCATCGGCTGGTCCTCGTGACGGCTCGCGGTAGCGTCCATGCGCGTGACCCTACTCGTGGAGGCCGCGGCCGAGCCGAGCTGCTACAGCCGTCTGACCAACGAATGGATCTGTTGGCAGTACGTCTCCGACCGGCACTCCGAGATCGTGGACGCGACCGTCCAGCACCTCGGTCTTACCGTTGCCGCGGTGGTGGCCGGCCTCGTGATCGCGTTCCCGTTGGCCCTGTCCGCGCGCCGCTACCCGCGCCTCGAGACCACGATCCTGGGGGTCAGCACCGGCATCTACACGGTCCCCTCCTTGGCGCTGTTCCCGTTGCTGGTGCCGTTCACCGGGCTCTCCCCGACGACGGTGGTGATCGGCCTGGCTCTCTACGCCCTGACCGTGCTGGTGCGCAGCATGCTGCAGGGGCTGCGCTCGGTCCCCGACGAGGTCCGCGAGTGCGCCACCGGACTGGGCTACGGCCGGTCCCGGTTGCTCTACCTGGTCGAACTGCGGCTGGCGCTCCCGGTGATCATGGCGGGGCTGAGGGTCGCGACGGTCTCGACCGTCGCGCTGACCACGGTCGGCTCCCTGGTGGCGTACGGCGGGCTCGGCAACCTGATCAAGGACGGTGTCAGCACCAACTTCCGGGCCGAGCTGCTGACCGCCGCCGTGCTGTGTGTCGTGCTGGCCGTGCTGCTCGACGTGCTGCTGGTGCTCGCCCAGCGAGTGCTCACGCCGTGGACGAGAGGGGTGGCGACATGAGCGTCCTCGCCGACACCTGGGGCTACCTCACCGACGGCGCCAACTGGTCCGGCGACGCCGGGATGCTCGCGCTCCTGCTCCAGCAGCTGCTGCTCACCCTCACCGCGCTGGCCGCGGCCGCCCTGGTCGGCCTGCCGGTCGCGCTCTGGCTCGGGCACCTGGGCCGGGGCGGTTTCCTGGCCAGCAACATCTCCAACATCGGCCGAGCGGTGCCGAGCTTCGCGCTGCTGGCCCTGCTGGTGACCCTCGACTTCCCCGGCACGGCGTCGTTCGGCCCCTACGGCCGCGGCGGCCTGGCCACGCTGATCGCGCTGTTGCTCTTCGCGCTGCCGCCGATCATCACCAACTCCTACGTGGCGGTCCGTGAGGTGCCGGGCGAGGTCAAGGAGTCGGCGTGGGGGATGGGCATGACCGGGCGCCAGCAGTTCTTCCGGGTCGAGCTGGCGCTGGCGCTGCCGCTGGTGGTGTCCGGCTTACGCCTTGCCCTGGTGCAGATCTGGGCGACGGCGACGATCGCCGCCCTGGTCGGCGGCCCGGGTCTCGGCCGCGTCATCACCGAGGGGTTCTTCCGCACCGACTACGGCAAGGGCATCGCGGGCGCCGTCGTGGTCGCGGTCGTCGCCCTCGTGCTCGAGCGGCTGGCGGCGGCCGCGCAGCGGGCGGTGTCGTCGGCCACGACGTCGGCATCCTCACGCGTGGCGCCCCGGGAGGAACCGGTCAGCGGATGATCTCGTGCGACCTCAGCCGAGCTGATCCACCGGACACGCGTCGCCGCCTGCGACGGGTACAGCTGGTCGGCACCTCAGGGGCGTACGACGCCCTCTCGCCTCGGCCCCGGCCCGCGCCCCTTGATCGCCGACCCGGCGCCAGTGACTTGGCGCCGGGTCGGCGGAGAGGTGGGGCTGGGTCGGGTCAGGTCTCGTCGGGGCGGAGGGCGACGGCCGCCTGGGGGAGGGCGGCGGGATCGGTCAGGCCCGGCACCCCCGAGACGTCGAGCCGCGGAGGCCCGTCGTCGACGACCCGGGGCAGCGGCCCGCCCAGCGCGGCGGCGTACCTCATCAGGGCCGCGGTGTCCGCGCGCCGGTCCTGCTCGACCAGCCACCCGGCCAGCCGGTGCACGGGCGGGAGGCCGCTGTGCACCAGCGAGTGCGCGCCCCACAGGTCGCCGATCCCCTGTCGGAGCAGTGCCCACCACTCGTCCGAGCAGCCGGGAACCTCCACGAAGTAGCGGTGCAGGTCGCCGGCCAGTACCCGGTCGAGGAAGACCCGGCTGGTCGCCTCGTCGCCGTACGCCGTGACCGACGCGAGCGCCATCCGCTTGGTCGCCAGCCTGTCGGCCAGGTCGCTGACCGACGACCGCTGCTGGGTGATGGAGGAGCCGTCGGGGCGGATCCGCCAGTGGTAGACCACCTCGGGCAGCACGTCGAAGCGCCCGGCCAGGAAGGCTCGAGTGGTCGTCGGCTGGTCCTCGTAGCGCACGCCCTCCGGCCAGGTCAGGCCCGCCTGGTCCCAGAAGGAGCGGCGGAAGAGCTTGTTCCACGCGAAGACGTCGCCGAGGATCTCGGGGTGCTCGGCGGCCACGACCCGGGACCGGGCCGGGGTGTGCAGCCGGCGCATCCAGGGAGGCTCGACCCAGCGCTCGTCGGCGCGGCCGGCCGACTCCCACCGCGCGATGCTGCCGGTCACGAAGTCCGAGCCGGACCGGGTCAGAGATGCGAGCATGGTCGCGTAGGCGCCCGGCGGGAGCACGTCGTCGGAGTCGAGGAAGGCGACCAGGTCGCCTCGCGCGTGCGCGAGCCCGGTGTTGCGGGCGGCGCCGAGCCCGTGGTTGTCGGTGTGGACGACGCGGACGCGCGGGTCGCGGGCGGCGTAGGAGTCGGCCACTGTCCCCGAGGAGTCGGTGGACCCGTCGTCGACCACGACGACGTCGAGGTGCGGGTGGGTCTGCGCGAGCAGGCTGTCGAGCGCCGCGGGCAGGTAGTCCGCGACGTCGAAGACCGGCACCACCACACTGATCAACGGACCGCCCAACGGACCGGACGACGGACCGGCCGACGAGTGCTCGCTCGCCCCGCGGCGCCGCCATCGCATGTCCGGAGGGTATCCACCCCCAGCCACTAGGCTCACCACCCGTGAGCGAGCAGCAGGGACACGCAGGCCCCCCCGACCCCGCGGACTACCCACGCAAGGTCCTGTACGTCGCCGGCGCCGGCCGCAGCGGCACCAGCACGCTCGCGGTGCTGATGCAGATCATGGGCCTGCACGTGCCGCGGCCCGAGGTCGCCGCCGACGCCTCCAACCCCAAGGGGTTCGGGGAGCCGCGCTGGGTCGTCGACCACCACGACGCCCTGCTGGCGGAGGCCGGCGTGGCCGTGGGCGACGCGCGTCCGAAGGCCTGGTTCGAGACCGGCCGGCTGGCGGCCCGCGAGGAGGAGCGCGCCCTGGTCGCGTCGTGGCTCGACGGCCACTTCGCCGACGGCAGCGAGCTCGTGGTCAAGGACCCCCGGCTGAGCTGGTTCCTCGGCTTGTGGCGGATCGCCGCCGAGCGCGCCGGCGCGACCCCGGTCTTCGCCACCATGCTCCGCCCGCCCGCGGAGGTCGCCGGCAGCCGGGAGAAGTACTACAACAACAAGCTCGGCCCCGCCCACCTCACCGCGTCGTGGGTCAACATGCTGCTGCACACCGAGGTCGCGACCCGCGACAGCAACCGCGTCTTCGTCCGGTACGGCGACCTCATCGACGACTGGGTGCGCACCATCCAGCGCGTGGGGGAGACCCTCGACCTGCGTCACGTGCTGGACGCCCGGAGCGAGGCGATTCGCGACGGGCACCGGTTCATCGACCCCAGCCTGCGCCGGATCACCGCCACGCTCGACGACCTCGACCTGCCGGCGTCGCTCCGAGAGCTGACCGCCGCGACCTGGACCGAGATGGACGCGCTGGCCGACCCCGGGGGCGACACGGACGAGCGGCGCGCGACCCTCGACCAGCTCCTCGACGCCTACGTCACCCTCTACTCCGAGGCCGAGGCGATCTCCCGCTCGTCCGTGGTCG
>JBDSLK010000273.1:0-13445 GCA_039916425.1 Nocardioides sp. | reverse complement strand
CGCCGGCGCGCACGACGCCGATCCGACGGTCGTGCCGGCCGCGGAAGGTGGTCGCACCGGTGGTGCCGCTCCGCAGGTCGACGACCGGCATCAGCAGCGCGTCGGCGTGGCCGCCCAGGTCGTACGTCGCGGTGCTGCCGCCACGCAGCGAGGCGTAGCCGGTGCCGCTGTAGAGCGACTCACCGGTCCACATCGACGGCGGGACGACGGCGCTGGCGCCGCCGCTGAACGTGCCGACCTCGCCCTCGACGAGGTAGGGCGAGACGCGGTCGAGGATGGACGCCGACTCGGCGACCCGGCGTACGTCGGGGTGAGCGTCGAGCGCGAGCATGGTGAGCAGCCCGTGGATCGTCGACTCGGCGCCGGAGTTGCGGTTGATCACACCGTCGCCGGAGACGCCGTCGATGGTGACGCCGGTGGCCGGGTCGTACGTCGGGACACCAGCCGCGTTGGCACCGAAGAACCACGCCGCCACGATGCCCGCGAGGTCGTTGCCCGCGCCGCCCGTGGCGATGAGGGACTGCACGCGCGAGTCGGCGCCGTAGGCGATCTGGGTGGTGTCGGTGCGGGTAGGCAGCCGGCCGTTGTCGGGCCCGCCGGAGGTGAGCATCCACGGGTCGAAGGTGAAGGAGTCGACGGCCGCGACTCGGGCCAGTGACGGGTCGCCAAGCACGCGGGATGCCGCGGCCAGGGCGGCCGGCATCTGTGACGACCAGGCGTGCCAGTCGCTGCGGGAGAGCGCCCACGGCAGGACGGCGCCGAAGGGCCAGTTCTTCGCGTCGCCGCCGGAGAGCTGGGCGATGCCGTCGGCCAGGCGGGCCAGCGCGTGAGCGGCGTCGGCACTTCCCGAGCCGCCGGCGCGGACGTAGGCGCAGAGGCCGAGCAGAGCCTCGGCGGAGGCGTCGGCGCCTTGGGCGATCAGCCACGCGGGCGTGCGGCGGCCGTCGACCTGGAGGTACTGCCCGTCCTTGACGAGCACCTGCCGGTCGATCGCGGTGACGGCGAGGTCCATCCGGTCGGCGAGGAACTGGGCGAACGCGGGGTCGTCGGCCCTGAACGCGGCGTACCCCTCACCGAGTGCCCACACCGTGCGCGCCAGCCAGTAGGACGCGTCGCTGTCACTCGGGTCGGGCAGCTCGACGGGGTCGGCGCTCGGGTTGAGGGTGCCGTCGGGCTGCATCCACAGCACGACGTTGCCGGCGTTGTCGCCGGTGACGGTCTGCAGATAGGTCAGGCCGCGCAGCATCTGGAAGGCGGCGTCGCGGCTGTGCGCGGACCCGGTCTGCTGCCAGTCGCGCACATAGACCACGGCCGCTCGGGCCACGTCGTCGGCGTTGAAGGCACCCTGGCCCCACGTGTTCGTGGCGGCGTCGTAGGCTCCGCCGCCGACGCGACGGAACGAGCCGTCGGCGTTGCGGTCGGCGTAGGTCCACAGCGTGCCGAGCTCGGGCCGCTGCTCGATCTGGTACGTCGTGTGGCCCTCCTGGGCGGGCGGCGTGACCGTGTCGCCGAGGAAGTCGAGGTGGGCGAGGTTGGTCAGCCGGCCCGGCGCCGGGGCGGCGTGGGCAGCGGTCGACGACGGCGCCACGGCCTGCGTGGCCTGGGGCGTGGCGACGAGCACGGACGCGGCGGTCGCGGTGGCGACCAGCGCGAGCTGGATGCTTCTCATGAGGAGTCCTCTGGTGGTGGGTGAGTGGTCCGGCGAGGGCGTCAGCCCTTGATGCCGCTGCTTATCTCGGAGGCGGTGAAGTGCCGCTGGAAGGCCACGAACAGCACGACCGCGGGGGCGGCCAGCACGACGGCGCCGGCCAGGATCGAGCCGAACGGGTTGGCCGAGCGCCCGGCGATGTTGCTGATGTAGTTGGCCAGGGTGACGGCCAGTGGTTGCAGGCTCTGGTCCTTGGTGACCAGGAACGGCCACAGGAACTCGTTCCACGGACCGATGAAGGTCACCAGGATGACCGTGAGCAGGGCGGGCCGGACGAGCGGGAGCGCGACCGACCAGAGGATGCGCAGCTCGGTGGCCCCGTCCAGCATGGCGGCCGAGAACAGGTCGTCGGGCAGGGCCAGGAAGAACTGCCGGAAGATGAAGACGGCCGTGGAGTTGATCAGGAACGGCACGATCATGCCCAGATAGGTGTCGGCGAGCCCGTAGGTGCGCACGATCATCACGTAGATCGGGATAATCAGCAGCTGGAAGGGCACGATCTGCACGAGCAGCATCACCGCGAAGAGCGAGCCGCGACCGCGGAAGTGCAGG
Organism: Nocardioides sp.; assembly: GCA_039916425.1. Classification (GTDB taxonomy): domain Bacteria; phylum Actinomycetota; class Actinomycetes; order Propionibacteriales; family Nocardioidaceae; genus Nocardioides. The sequence goes on along the minus strand of JBDSLK010000273.1, from coordinate 11,185 downwards.
CGGGCCAGGGCGTACCCGGCGAGCATCCCGAAGACCACCGTGCCGACCAGCACGCCTCCGGTGAAGATGCCGGAGTTGAGCAGCGACTGCACCAGGTCGACCCGGCTGTTGATGTCGGAGTAGTTGTTGAGGGTCAGCCCACCGGTCGGGAAGGCGCCCTTCAGCGAGGTGTCGGGCGCCTTCTGCAGCGAGCCGATCACCATGTAGTAGAAGGGGAAGAGGAACACCAACGCCCCGAGGAGCAGCGCGATCGTGCTCCCGATTCTGCGTCCGTGCATGTCAGTCACGCTCCAGGATCTTGCGGTTGACGAGCGAGATGGCGAGCACGCAGATCACCAGAATCACCCCGATGGCCGACGCGGTGTCGGGGCTGCCCTGCTCGATGCCCTTCTGGTACATCACGAACACCGGGGACGTGGACGCCCCGTCGGGGCCGCCGCCGTTGGTGAGCAGGTAGGGCTCGGTGAAGAGGTTGGCTCCGGTGATGGTGGCCAGGATGACGACCAGCGTGGTCGCCGAGCGCACCCCCGGCACCGTGACGTTCCAGAAGGACTTCACCTTGCCGGCGCCGTCGATGGCGGCCGACTCGTACAGGTCCTTGGAGACACCCTGGAGCGCCGCGAGGTAGAGCAGGATGAAGAAGCCCATCTGCTTCCAGGTCACGAACAACGCGATGATCGGCATCGCCAGCGAGCCGTTGACCAGCCACGACGGGTCGGGCGCCAGTGGGCCCAGCACCTGGTTGACCATGCCCGTCCGGCTGAAGAGGAACAGCCAGACCCCGACCAGGGCGACGCTGGCCGTCACGTAGGGCACGTAGTAGGAGACCCGGAGGATGGTCTTGAGCCGGGTCACCGAGTTGAGCGCGGCGGCCAGGATCAGCGACAGCGCGACGGTGAGCGGCACGTTGATCACCAGGAACTCGGCGACATGCACGAACGAGCTGCGCACGGCCGGGTCCTTGAGGACCTCGACGTAGTTGGCGAAGCCGACGAAGGGACGATCGACCTGGGCCCCGGGCGCCGCGAAGAAGTAGTCGTGGAAGCTGATCCACACCGCCAGCACCATCGGGTAGGCGAAGATCGCGGCCAGGAACACGGCGTACGGGGCGACGAAGAGGATGCCCAGCGGTTGCTTGCCGAGCACCCTCTCCCTCGCCTCACTCATGACTGGCTGGCCAGCTCATCGGCCTTGGTCGCTGCGGCCGTCAGCGCGTCGGCGATCGGTGTCTTGGCGAAGATCACCGACGAGGAGTAGGCGTCACGGATCTCCTGCCAGATCTCCACCGAGTTGGGCACGTTGGGAACCTCGACGGTGCGCGCGGCCTGGTCGGCGAAGGTCGTGTACTCAGCGTGCGACTTGAAGTAGTCGGGGTACGTCGACGCCAGGTCGGCACGGATCGGCATCTGACCGGTCATCTCCAGCAGCTGGCCGTCCTGCTCCTCGCTGGTGGCGAACTTCAGCACGTCCCAGGCGGTCTTCTGGTTCTCGCAGGCCGAGTAGAGGCCGATGTTCTTGGCGTCGCTGAACGTGTAGACCTCACTGGGGTCCATGCCCTCCTTGGTGGGCACGGGCGCAACGCCCCAGTTGACCTTGTCGCCGTAGACGGCGATGGCCCAGGGGCCGACGACGGCCATCGCCGACTTCTCGTCACCGAAGGAGTCGCCGGTGTAGGCCTCCGTCGGCGAGTAGCCCTCGGAGTACATCTGCGACCAGAAGTCCCAGACGTCGGTGCCGGCCTGGTCGTCGAAGGTCGCCTTCGCGTCCTCGATGGTCTGCTGGCCACCGGACTCCGCCGCGTAGAGCGGGTAGAAGTCGAACCAGGACTGGAAGAACTCGCTCGTCGGAGCGGGGGCGATGGCGTAGTCCGCGGCGCCGCTGTCGACGATCTTCTTGCTGGTGGCGAGGAAGTCGTCGTAGGTGCTGAGCGCTGGCTTCTCGGGGTCGAGCCCGGCCTTCGCGAAGAGGTCCTTGTTGTAGAAGATCATCACCGGGTTCTGCTTCCACGGGATCTGGTAGAACTTCCCGTCCGGCGAGGCGTACTGCGCGGCGGAGTCGCCGGAGCGCGAGGTGATGTAGTCGGTGGCGCCGGAGAAGTCGTCGAGCGCGACGAGGCCGCCCTGCTTCTCGAACTGCGGCACCGCGGCGGGGCTGGTGTTGAAGACCAGGCAGGGCGCGTTGCCGGCGGTGATGGCGGCGCCGATCACTTCCTCGGAGGTCTTGCCGGCGGGGATCTCTTGGGCGGTGACCTCTTGGTCGGGGTTGGCCTTGTTCCAGTCGGCGACCATCGCCTTGCCCCAGGCGATCTCCTCGGGGTTGTTGGACAGCCAGACCTTGATCGGGCCGGACGCGGACACGGCGTCGCTGGACCCGCCCCCGCCTCCGCACGCTGCGGTCAGGGCCAGGGCCAGGGTGGTGACTGAAACGGCCAGGATCTTCGATCTCATGCGTTGCTCCAATGGTGGGTGTGGCGTGCCGAGCGGGTGTGGTCAGCGGTCGTGTGGGGGCGGGCCGGACGAGCCGCGCACGACCAGGCGTGCGGGCGGCAGGTCGACCTCGGGTGGCTCCTGCCCGTGGATCAGGGCGAGCAGCCGGGTAGCCGCGGCGCGGCCCCAGGCGCTGACGTCGGTGGCCACCGACGTCAGGGGCGGCTGGAGGTGGGCGGAGATCTCGACGTCGTCGAAGCCGGTGACCGAGAGCCGCTGGGGCACCGAGATGGACCGCGAGACGGCGAGTGCCAGGCCCGCGGTGGCCATCAGGTCGTTGGCGTAGACGATCGCGGTGGGCGGTTCGGGCAGGTCGAGGATGGTGCTCGTCGCCTCGGCACCGGACCGGGCGGAGAAGTCGGCCTCCACGCACGGACCCTGCGGCAGGCCGGCGGCGGCGAGCGCGTCGGCCCACGCCGTACGCCGGGAGAGGCCGTGCACCATCGAGAGCGGACCGGACACGTGTCCGATGCGCGTGTGGCCCAGCGCGACCAGGTGCTCGACCGCGGCCCGGATGCCGGGGGCGTCGTCCACCCCGACGGTCGGCACGGTGCCGTCGGCCAGGGGCGGTCCGACGACGACGCTGCACAGCCCGAGCTCGGCGAGCAGCGCCGGGCGGGGGTCGTCGACCCGAAGGTCGGTGACGAAGACGCCGTCCACCCGGCCCTCGCGGGCCAGGGTGCGGTAGGTCTGGTCGTCGTCGTGCTCGGCCACCATCAGCAGCAGGGCGTGCCCGTGCTGGCTCAGCACGGTCTCGAGGCCGGAGATGAAGGCGGGGAAGAAGGCGTCGGCGCGGAAGATGTCGGGCGGCCGTGCGACCACCAGGCCGACAGCCAGCGCCTTGCGCACCGCGAGCGCCCGGGCCCGCGGACTGGGCGTCCAGCCGAGCTCGGCGGCGACGGCGAGGATCCGCTGACGCGTCTCCGGCGCCACCCCCGGCCGGTCGTTCAGAGCGAACGAGACCGCCCCCTTCGACACGCCCGCGGCACGGGCGACGTCGTTGATGCTGGGGCGGGACATGACTTTACTAAACCGGTTTAGGTCACGTGTGTCAACCGTCACACTGCCAGGCTGGCCTCGCTCACACTGCACGCCAGCGGCTCACGAGGATCGCCGAGGGGCAGTGCTTCGTTGCCTGGTCGAACGTGTCGATGGCAGAGGATGTGCCGGATGAGGTGACCCGGATGGAGCGGTGGGAGAAGGGGCGGACGACGTGGCGCACGACTGGTTGAGCTTGCTTCGCACCCAGACGGACCGATTCGCCGACGTCGTCGGACTCGGGGACCTCGACGCGCCGATCACCTTCTGCCCGGGATGGTCGCTACGCGACCTCGTCGACCACCTCGGTGGTGTGCACCGATGGGCGGCTCACGCGATCGTCACGGGTGACCCGGTCCTCGACGCCGAACCTGCGGAAGCGGAGCGCTCGGCCCTGATCGACTGGTACCGACGGCAGGCGACGGACCTGATCAACGTGCTGGAGAGCAGGCCGGCAGACTCACCGGCCTGGACATTGGACGAACGGGACCCCACCGTCGGCTTCTGGCTGCGACGTCAGGTACACGAGACGGCAATCCACGCCTGGGATGCCGCGGAGTCGGGTGGCGAAACCCCGGCCATCGAGCCGCTCCTTGCCTGGGATGGTGTCCGCGAAGTGGTGGAGGTGCTCTACCCCCGTCAGGTGAGGCTGGGCCGGGTCGCTCCGTTGGCCTGTGCCGTGCGGTTGGTGGCCACGGACGCGCCGGGGAGCGTCACCATCGGGAGCGGCGCTGCCTCCGAGTTGCGAGAGAGCGCCGAGGTGCTGCTTCGCCTGCTGTGGCGCCGTATCGACCCGACCACCGCGCCGCTCGGTCCCGTAGGGGCAGCGCTGATGACCTGCGCTGTGACGCCGTGATCCCGGGCTGACGACCGGCCCTTCAACACCATGGCCCGCCCGCGAGGAGGTGGGGCGCACGCCGTGGGGGGTGACCCGCGGACTCCTCCGGGCGTTCAGCGAATGCCCGTGTCGCACGGGATGTCGACCGTCGAGAAGGCGTCCGCGGTCACTCGCACGTCCATAAGTTCGCACGACATCCCGGCATCGGCTGTGACGACGTAGTTCCCCGGATCCAGCGTGACGCGAAAGGAGCCCCTGGCGCCGGTAGTCGGGCGCGCGACGACCTCCCCGGCGCCGTACGAGTCGCCTGGCAACTGCTCGGCGACCGTGACGCGCACACCGGCCGGCGACTTGTCCAGGCAGGGGTCATCCTCGGTCTCGACCGGGCACTGCGGCCCGAGGTGAACCCGGCCAACTATCCCCGATTGGTCACGGGTCGCCCGAGAGCCGCCCGCGTCTCCGCAACCAGCGAGAAGCGACGCGGCCAGCGCGATGGTCAACACTCCGCGGACACGCACGTGGTTGAGACGTTCGTGCCCAGCTCAGAGTTCCACCTTCAGGTCCGTGACGTCGGCGATCCGCCGTCCTGGCAGCCTTCCTGGCGATTCCTGACGCTGCATGGAAGCGGACACGTCGGAGTAGGTCATGAAGGTCGCAAGGGTAAGTGGGCGGGCCTTCTTCGGCCGACTCGCACTGCGTCGGGCCACCCGGTTGTCGCGCTCGCACCGGTGCCTCGTGAGCGAATGGGTGTACCGCGGCATGTGTTGGGCGTTCCACTACACCTGCCGCCGCCATGCAGATGCCGGCAAGCTGAAGAATCTTCGACGGTCGATGTCGAAGTGCCCGGAAGCCGTTCGACGTACGTGCGAGAAGCAACTGCCCGCCAACCAGTAGGAGTGATCGACATGCCGCGTTTCATGGGATTTGTGAGGATGGAAGAGGAGATCGGCACACCGCCACAGGCGCTGATGGACGCGATGGACGCCCACATCGGCGAACGGGCCGCCAAGGGCGTGTTCCTCGACGGCGGCGGTCTGTACGGGACTGAGGACGCCGTGAACTTCGTGGTCCGCCAGGGCGAGGTCAGCCGGGTCGACGGACCGTATGCCGAGGCCAAGGAGGTCGTCGGCGGCTGGGCCATCATGCAGTACGACACCGTCGAGGAGGCCGTGGCCGATCAGCGGGAGTTCGCCGAGCTGCACGCGAAGTACTGGCCCGAGATCACCGTGGTCGCGACCCTGCGCCAGATCTCCACCGGACCCGAGACTCCCGGCGACTGAACGGGACTCCCTACGCTGGCCCCGTGCCGGCAAAGATCAGTGCGGGGGACCCGACCGAGGCCATCATCGCCGCGTGGCGGGCCGAGTCGGCCCGCCTCGTCGGTGCTCTTACCCGGATGACCCGCGATGTGGAGCTCGCCGAGGACCTTGCGCAGGACGCGCTCGTGGCCGCGCTCGAGCAGTGGCCCACCACCGGCGTCCCGGAGAAGCCGATCGCGTGGCTGATGACCATCGCGAAGCGACGAGGCATCGACCACTTCCGGCGCGTCGACAACCTTCGTCGCAAGCTCGCGGAGGTCGAGCACGCCCGCGCGGGAGAGGAGGAGGAGATGCCCGACCTCGACGGCCAGGTCGACTACATCGAGGACGACGTCCTACGGCTCATGTTCTTGTCCTGCCACCACTCGCTGACTGCGGAGTCACGCGCCGCGCTGACGCTGCGTCTGGTCGGAGGACTCACCACCGCCGAGATCGCCCGCGGGTTCATGGCCAGCGAATCCACCATGGGCCAACGCATCTCGCGGGCCAAGAAGACACTGTCCGGCGCTGAGGCCGAGCTCGAGCTGCCCACGGGTCCGGACCGCACGAGGCGTCTCGACGACGTCATGGCCGTGATCTACCTGATCTTCAACGAGGGCTACACCGCCACCGCTGGCGAGGACTGGATGCGCCCCGACCTGGCGAACGAGGCGATGCGGCTCGCACGCATGCTGGTCGCCGTCGCTCCCGACGAGCCCGAGGTCCTCGGCTTGCAGGCGCTGCTCGAGATCCAGGGCTCACGGATGGCCGCCCGGCTCGACGAGCACGGCGCGCCGGTCCTGCTGGAGGCGCAGGACCGGACTCGCTGGGACCAGCTGCTGATCCGACGCGGGATGGCTGCCCTGCAGCAGGCAGAGTTGCTCGCGGCGCGCGGCAAGCCAGTCGGGAAGTACTTCCTGCAGGCCCTGATCGCCGCCCAGCACGCTCGCTCGGAGCATGCCGAGGACACGAACTGGCACCGGATCGCGGCTCTCTACGATGTCTTGGCCGACGCCGCGCCGGGGCCGGTCGTCGAGGTGAATCGGGCCGTCGCGCACGGGCGGGCGTTCGGCCCCGACGCGGGGCTCGCCGTGCTGGACGAGCTGGACGCAGGTGCGCTCGGCGACTCGCCGCTGGTGTCGAGCGTGCGCGGAGACCTCCTCGAGCGGGCCGGGCTCCACGCCCAGGCGAGCGAGGCGTTCAGCGAGGCTGCCGCGCGCACCAGGAACGAGGGTGAGCGCGCAGTCCTGCTCCGGCGGGCGGAGCTGAACCTGACGAGCAGCCTGCGCAACCGGACCGATTGACGACCTCCCACGGCAACCCGGCTACGCGGCGGGTTCAGTCGCGCCAGAACAGGTGGTGGACAGATCCGTGGGTGCTGGGCACGACGTCGCAGCGATATCGGTCGAGGAGCTCGTCGGGTGAGCTCCACGGCCGGGATCCGGCGCCGAGCTCCACGGGTGCGACCGCGACGTGGAGTGTGTCGATGAGTCCGGCGTCCAGGAACTGCCGCACGGTGTCGGCGCCACCGCCGAGACGGACGTCTTTGCCGTCGGCGGCTTCGAGGGCGAGCATCAGCACGGTCGCGGGGTCGCCGCTCACGAAGTGGAAGGTCGTGTCGGACAGGGTGAAGGAGGGACGCTCGTGGTTGGTCATGACGAAGACCGGGTTGTGGAACGGCGGTTCCTGCCCCCACCATCCCTGCCACTCGTCGTCCACCCACGGGCCACGCTGGGGGCCGAACTTGTTGCGTCCCATGATCTCGGCGCCGATGTTGCGATGAAACTCGCGGACCAAGTAGTCGTCCAGCCCGCGGCTGCCGCCAGGGTCGGTCCGGTTGGGCCAGCTCGCCGTGTCCCGGGCCCAGCTGAACAGGACCGCCGGGTCAGCATGGCCGAAGGGACGCTCCAGGCTCTGACCCTCGCCCGCGGCGTACCCGTCGCTGGACACGGTGAAGTTGTGGACCCTGACCAACTGCGTCATTGCTCCTCCTCCTCCTCCTCAGTTCGCGATCGTTCACACAGTGGACCACCTAGCCGTGCCGAACTCCATCGGTCCACCCCAGCCCTCGGCCGGGCCGACTTGCCCAGACATCCAGCGGACGTCGTCGGATCTCGGCTGATCTGAGCGATCTGAGGGCGACGCCTGATCGCGGTGCGTCGCGCCGGCCGAGTTCGCTCGACCGGCGGCCGATCCGGACGTTCGTGTTCGAGACGACGGGGTCCCTTCAGCTACCACCAAGCAGGTGCGCCGCCTGGCCTGGGCAAGATCGTCGTAGCGCTCGGATGACCGAGATTGTCGGCAGGTCGTTGCTGTACCGGGCCAGACCGCATCCGGTGGAGCCGCGATGGTGATCGCCCTCGTCGCCTTGAACCGGGCCCGCGGGACGCGTTCGTCTCCGGGCATGGACGCGGCCACCTCCGTAGAACTGGCGCCCCAGCGGAGGTGTCGCCTCCGGTACAGGGGCGCAGAGATGAATGCAGGGAGGTCGCAGACGACGTCACGGACATGCCCGAGCAGCGGTCGACCAGTGACGCTCATGGCACCAACCGGCCGGAGCATCATCTAGGTCGACGATGACGTGGACGACGTTGTCCTCGCGCAGCACGCGGGCCATCGCGTCGTAGTCGTGGCCCGCAAGCCGGACGCGAAGAGGTCGGGTGGTTCGGAAGTTGCGCCACCACGTCTTGCGCTCAGCCATTCCGACCTCGATGCTCACGGTCCGCGCCTCCTTGGTGTACTGCGTGACGAGCTGGTGATGCTTGCCGGTACGGCGTCCCTGGTACTCCACCACAGCAAGCCGCCGCCCGAGTCGAGCGCCCACGCGGCTCTTGAGAAGCGGGATCAGGAGCTTGTTCGCGACGAGGTTGGTCAGGGGGAAGGAGTGAGTGCTCGTCGGCAACGTCATGAGACGAGCATGGGGCGCAGAGCACACTGGTGTCAGAGCCGAAGGTCCCGCGACCGAAGGGAGACCTGGCAGCTGCTGCCGTTCGTAGTGGATAAGGCCGGAGAAGCCGATGTGAGTCACGGCCAGATCCGCACGCTCAGGAATGCCGCTTCGCGGCGCGTCACCGAGCCGTGAGACGGCGGCGGGTGGACCCGACCGGGCACCCGTCGCGGATCATGCATCCGTCATCTCGTTGGCGGGGAAGGTCTTGCGCCAACCCTGCTCATGCACGATGCGGCCCACCCGCCTGCCTCGCCCAAGCTGCGAATGTAGGTCCACGCGTGCGCGTTGGATCCCGATCAGTGGATCTAACCCGTTGCCTTCGCACTTCTCGAACCATCGGCGCAGCTGCTAGGAGTAGAGCTCATGGGTATGCCCGGCGTACCGAGCCAGGAACGAGACCGCTGCCAGCTGTGTGGTGGTCATCGACCTCGGCTGGAACGGCGGGAGCCGCGTTGGGTTGGACATGGAGCACCTCATGCGACGAGGGGCGCGAGGCCAGGACCTGCTCGCCGCAGACACGACGAGGCAGGACGCTCCAAACGACTGGTTGACAACAGAAGGGAGCCGGTATGACGCGCCCGTCCGCGCCGACTGCGACGCGGGCTGTCCGCACGCGTGACAAGGTGTAGTTCGACCTACTCGCAGGAGGACGGATGGAATACGCGCGGCTGGGCGAGAGCGGACTTGAGGTCTCCCGGATCGCTGTCGGGTGCATGAGCTGGGGTGACGGCGGGCAGACGCGCCCGTGGACGCGGGACGAGCGCTTCGCCGAGGAGACGATCAAGGCCGCGCTCGACGCTGGGATCAACTTCTTCGACACCGCGAACGTCTACTCCCAGGGCACGAGCGAGGAGTTCACCGGTCGGTCGCTGTGGAAGTACGCCGACCGCCAGGACGTCGTGCTGGCCACCAAGGTCCACGGCCGGATGCAGCCCGGCCCCAACGGCGCTGGGCTGTCCCGCAAGGCGATACTGCGGGAGATTGACGCCAGCCTGGCACGGCTGGGCACAGACTACGTCGACCTCTACCAGATCCACCGGTGGGACCCGAACGTCTCGATCGAGGAGACGATGGAGGTGCTCCACGACGTTGTACGTGCGGGCAAGGTGCGATACCTGGGCGCCTCGTCGATGTACGCCTGGCAGTTCGCCAAGGCGCAGCATGTCGCGCAGACGCACGGATGGACGAGGTTCATCTCGATGCAGAACCACTACAACCTGATCTACCGCGAGGAGGAGCGCGAGATGATCCCACTCTGCGTCGATCAGGGCGTGGGCGTCATCCCGTGGTCTCCTCTCGCACGCGGCCGCCTCACCCGCGCGTGGGACACCACGACGGCGCGCTCGGACACCGACCAGTTCGGAGGGTCGCTCTACCGGGACGAGGACGCCGCCGTCGTCGGGAAGGTGCTGGCTGTTGCGGAACGCCGCGGTGACGTGCCCGCTCGTGTCGCGCTCGCATGGCTGCTGGCCCAGCCCGGCGTGACCGCGCCGATCGTCGGGATTACCAAGGCCGAACACCTGACCGATGCCGTCACCGCCGTGGATCTGACGCTCACCGACGACGAGCTCGACGAGCTCGGCGCAGATTATCTGGCTCACGCCATCGCCGGGCACATGTGAGCGGGGCCTCTCGTGCTGATGCGTTGAGGTGCGCCGATGACGGTCTCGTCACGGGAGCCGCCCCAGGTCCCACGAGTAGTACCTCGCGGCGGTGCTGGACCGGGAGGTCTCGGCCCGCGATGCCTCGGGCGCTCGGCTACGTATCCGGGCCGCGGGGTTCGGTTCGGCCAAGACGATCGAGGACTTCGTCTTCGACCACCAACCCGGCCTCAAACGCGACACCATCGCCCACCTCGCCACCGGGACGTTCCTGGCCAAGGCCGAGACCGTGGTCCTCCTCGGACCACCCGGGACCGAGTGGGTCACCAGGCTCCAAGCAGCACACTCCGCTGGCCGGCTGACCGAGGAACTCGCCACGTTGCGCCGCTACGGGCTGCTCATCGTTGACGAGGTGGGCTACATCCCATTCGAGCAAGACGCAGCGAACCGGTTCTTCCATCTCGTCTCATCCCGATACGAGCACACCAGCCTGCTCCTCACCAGCAACCTGCCCTTCGCGCGCTGGGGCGACGTGTTCGGAGACCAGGACGTCGCCGCGGCGATGATCGACCGCATCGTCCACCACGCCGAAGTCATCACCCTCAAAGGCTCCAGCCAACTCCTCTGCGACAGCGTGCATTTAGGGCTTGAAGATCGCGGGTTGGGGTGACACCTGGCCCCGCCAGCCTCCGGTAGGTGTGGGTCACGGGAGGCAGTCTCTGGATTGCGAGATCTAGAGAACGGAAGGCCATCCCGTGACCCACGAAGACATTGTGTACGACCGTCGCGTCCGCGTCATCGAGCACGCAGCCAAGATCGGAAACGTAGCCGAGGCATGCAGGGTGTTCGGCATCTCCCGCAACACCTACTACGACTGGATCAACAAGGCCCAGAAGTACGGCCTCTCAGCCCTGCTACCCAAGGAGCGACGCCAGCCGCACCAGCCCAACGCAATGGGCAGCGAGGAAGTCGCG
>JBDSLK010000272.1:0-3579 GCA_039916425.1 Nocardioides sp. | reverse complement strand
GACGTTGTCGGTGGGTGGTTTCGGGTTGTGCGGGATCCCGTCGGTGCTGATCGACGCGGTGCTCCTGGCGGGGGTCACCGACCTGGAGGCGGTGTCGAACAACTGCGGCGTCGACGACTGGGGTCTGGGTCGGTTGCTGATGGCCAAGCGGTTGCGGCGGATGATCTCGTCTTACGTCGGGGAGAACAAGGAGTTCGCGCGGCAGTACCTCGGCGGTGAGCTGGAGGTGGAGCTGACCCCACAGGGCACGTTGGCGGAGCGGATGCGGGCGGGTGGGTCGGGGATACCGGCCTTCTTCACCGCCACCGGGGTCGGCACCCAGGTGGCCGAGGGCGGTCTGCCCTGGCGGTACGACGCCGCCGGCGCCGTGGTGCTCGCCTCGCCGGCGAAGGAGGTCCGGGTCTTCGCGACGGTGGAGGGCGAGCAGGAGTTCGTGCTCGAGGAGGCGATCGTGGCCGACTTCGGGCTGGTGCGGGCGTGGAAGGGCGACCGGCACGGGAACCTGGTCTACCGGGACTCCGCGCGCAACTTCAACCCGTTGGCCGCGATGTGCGGCCGGGTGACGATCGCGGAGGTCGAGCACCTGGTCGAACCGGGCGAGCTGGATCCCAACGACGTGCACACACCCGGTGTGTACGTGCAGCGAGTGGTGGCGTTGTCGGCGGAGCAGGCGGCGGACAAGCGGATCGAGAAGAGGACGGTGTCGGCGTGAGCTGGACGCGGGAGGAGATGGCGGCGCGGGCGGCCTCGGAGCTGACCGACGGGTCCTACGTCAACCTGGGGATCGGGCTGCCGACGTTGGTGCCCAACTACGTGGCCGACGACGTGGAGCTGGTGCTGCAGTCGGAGAATGGCATCCTCGGGGTGGGTGCCTACCCGCGCGACGAGGACGTGGACGCCGACCTGATCAACGCGGGCAAGGAGACCGTCACGGTCCGTCGGGGCGCGTCGTTCTTCGACTCCGCGATGTCCTTCGGGATGATCCGCGGCGGGAAGATCGACGCCGCGATCCTGGGGGCGATGCAGGTCTCGGCCCGCGGTGACATCGCGAACTGGATGATCCCGGGCAAGATGGTCAAGGGCATGGGTGGCGCGATGGACCTGGTCCATGGCGCCAAGCGGGTGATCGTGCTGATGGAGCACACCGCCAAGGACGGGTCGCTGAAGATCCTCGACGAGTGCGACCTGCCCTACACCGGCAAGCGGGTGGTGCAGCGGATCATCACCGACCTGGCCGTGATCGACGTGGTCGACCCCGTCACCGGCGAGGTGGCCGCGAGAGGCACCCTCGGCGACCGGGTACTCAAGCTTGTCGAGCTCGCTCCCGGCGTCACCGAGGATGAGGTGCGGCAGAAGACCGGGACCGAGCTGGTCTGAGCCGCTCTCCGACACGACGCCATCGCGGTCCTGCGGGCTGGCGGAACCGGTCCCATCATCCTCCATCGCAGGTGTGAGCCTTCTCTCGTCGGGAACATCGGTGGCCCCAGAATCGCTGGGCATGGTCGTACAGTCCTCAACCACCTGGAGGCAGCACCCCTCATGTCCCGTGCATTCGAGTCCCTCACCGTCGGCCGCTGGCAGCTCCCGCAGAGCTTCGTGATGGCGCCTCTCACCCGCAACCGGGCCGGTGCCGGCCACGCGCCCACCACCCTCAACGCCGAGTACTACGCCCAGCGCGCCAGCGCGGGTCTGATCGTCACCGAGGGCACCGCCCCCAGCCAGGTGGGCCAGGGCTACCTCAACGTGCCCGGCCTCTACACCGACGAGCAGATCGCCGGATGGCGCCTCGTGGCCGACGCCGTGCACGCCCGCGGTGGAGTCGTCGTGGCCCAGCTCATGCACGCCGGGCGGATCGCGCACGCCGACAACAAGGACGGTGTCGAGACCGTCGCCCCCAGCGCCGTCCAGGCGCCCGGCGAGATGATCACCGCCGGCGGCCCCCAGCCCCACGACGTACCTCGCGCGCCCGAGACCGACGAGATCGCCGGGCTGGTGGGCGACTTCGTCACCGCGGCCCGCAACGCGGTCACCGCCGGGCTGGACGGCGTCGAGGTGCACGCGGCCAACGGCTACCTGCTGCACCAGTTCCTCGACCCGACGCTCAACCTGCGCGACGACGTCTACGGCGGATCCCCGGAGAACCGCGCGCGCTTCGTCGTGGAGGTGGTTACGGCCGTCGCGCAGGCGATCGGCGCCGACCGCGTGGGTCTGCGACTGAGCCCCGGTCACCAGTTCAACGGCGTCGGCGAGGAGGTCGGATCCGACCTCACCGCCACCTACCGCGCTGTCGTGGACGCGATCGCCCCGCTCGGCCTGGCCTACCTGAGCCTGCTCGCCAGCCCCCTGGAGCCGCTCGAGTCACTGGTCCGCGACCTGCGTGTCCGCTTCGACGGTGTCGTGCTGCTCAACGACGGCTTCGGCGAGGTCACGACGTTGGAGTCGGTCGAGAACCTGCTCGGCACCGGCCTGGCCGATGCCGTGGTGGTGGGTCGGCAGTTCCTGGCCAACCCCGACCTGGCCGACCGCTGGCGCGATGGCGCCCAGCTCAACGAGCCCGACCAGTCGACCTTCTACGGCGGCGGCGCCGAGGGCTACACCGACTACCCCACGCTCGACCGGGCTTCCTGAGCCGTCCGACCGGGCCCGAGCCACGTCGTTGGCTCGGGCCCGGTAGTCACGTGCGGCGCGCGGGAGGTGTCGTACGCCGCGCCGCCAGCACGCCGAGCACCCCGATGCCGACGGCGATGGCGTAGACCACCGGGAACGGATCGGCGCCCGAGCGGACGGCGACGGCGAAGGCAACCCCGGACAACGAGAGCGCCAGGGCGGCGCCGAGCGAGTCGGCGATCGTGATGGCCGCGGAGTTGAACCCCCGGTCCCGGTCGGTGGAGACGTCGAGCATCGCCACGCTGGTGCGGGGGTAGCCGAAGCCCATGCCGGCCCCGGCGAGGACGTACGACGCGCCGGCCAGCAGCGGGTGCGCGTGGGTGACGACGACCAGCATGAGGGCCACCACCCCGGCCAGCACCAGCCCGGTGCCCCACCTCATCGCGGTCGTGTGCGACACCCTGGCGCCGAGCCGAGCCTGGGCCTGGCTGGCGGTGGCCCAGGCTACGCCGACGACCGTGAGCGCGAGGCCGGCCCGGCCGGGGGACAGCCCGTAGCTCTCCTGGAGCACGAAGACGATGTAGGCCTCGGCGCAGAAGAAGGTCGCGCCGAGCAGTCCGCGGGTCGCGATCACCGCCGGGAGGCCGCGCCGCGCGACCAGGGTGCCGGCGGGCAGCAGGCGGCGCAGGGCCACGACCACCACGACCAGTGCGACGGCCGACAGGAGCAGGGTGCTGCCCCGTCCCGACCCGAGGAGCTCGAGGGCCAGGACCGCCACCGCGCCCACCACCGCCCAGACCAGCCGCGACGGCGGGGCCGGCTCGCCGTCGGCACGGTCGCCTAGGTGTGATGCCCAGGCAGGTTGGTCGAGAACCTGCGACGACACGGTCTGAGGTCGTGGATGGGTGAAGGCCTCCCGGTGTGGAGTGGAGCTGTCTAGAAACCGCTCCCCACCAAGGAGGCCTTCGTGTC
>JBDSLK010000271.1:0-26092 GCA_039916425.1 Nocardioides sp. | reverse complement strand
CCTCCGCAGCCCGGCGCCATCCCAGCGTCGCCGACACCGCCACCAACGTGGCAGAGGCGTCGAGATCACCGACCGGAGGCTGGACCATGCTCCATTCTATCGAACAGGTGTTCGAAAGATCAAGGGTCGCTCACGATGTGATACTAGATCGAAACAGACTGCGCACCGTCAGCGGGTCCAACCCGACTGATCGATCACGACTCCGGCCAGGCATCGGGACGGTCTCGCCGTCACGATGCGAGACCGGGTACCCATGGTGAAAGCCTGCTGAGCCGGCTGTCGGCACCGGATGGTTGGGTGGAGCCATGACCACGACGCAGCCGACCTACCGCCTGGTGCGGCAGGCTGCGCCGTCGGTCGGGCCGACGCTCGACGCCGACCAGCAGCGGGTGGTCGACCACCCGGGTGGGCCGCTGTTGGTGCTGGCGGGGCCCGGCACCGGCAAGACCACCACGCTGGTGGAGGCGATCGCGCGCCGCATCGAGGAGGGGGCGCCGGCCGAGAGTGTGCTGGCCCTGACGTTCTCCCGCAAGGCCGCCGAGCAGCTGCGCGACCGGGTGACCGCGCGGGTCGGGCTCACGACCGCGACCACGCTGAGCTCGACGTTCCACTCCTTCGCCTACGGGCTGATCCGCCGCTACGCCCCGGCCGAGCTCTACCGCGCCCCGCTCCGACTGCTCAGCGCGCCGGAGCAGGACGTCGTGCTGCGCGAGCTGCTGTCCGACCAGGCCGGCTCCGTGCGGTGGCCCGCGTCGCTCGACCGTGCCCTCGGCACGCGCGGCTTCGCCCGCGAGGTGCACGCGGTGCTGTCCCGGGCCCGGGAGAAGGGGTTGGACGGCGAGGCGCTCAGCGCCCTCGGCGAGGCCAACGGGCTGCCGGAGTTCGTGGCGGCGGGGCTCTTCCTCGAGGACTACCTCACCAACCTCGACCACCAGGCGGTCACCGACTACGCCGACCTGATCCGCCGCGCGAGGATCGAGGCGACCGCCCACCAGGCCGAGCTGCGGCGGCTCTACTCCCACGTCTTCGTCGACGAGTACCAGGACACCGACCCCGGCCAGGTGGCCCTGCTCCGCGCGCTGGCCGGCGACGGCCGCAACCTCACCGTGGTCGGCGACCCGCATCAGTCGATCTACGGCTTCCGCGGTGCCGAGGTGCGCGGCATCCTCCAGTTCCCTACCGACTTCCCGCGGGCCGACGGCACGCCGGCGCCCGTGGTCGCACTGCGCACCACCCGGCGGTTCGGCCCGCGGCTGCTGCTGGCCTCGCAGCGGGTGGCCTCCCGGCTCAGCCTGCCCGGCACCATCGACAGGGAGGCTCGCGAGGCCTTCTTCTCCCCGGTCGCTGACCCGGGTGCCCACGGCGACGGGCGGGTGCTCGTGCGCACCTACGAGACCGACCGCGCCGAGGCCGAGCACCTCGCCGACCTGCTCCGCCGAGCCCACCTCGAGGACGGCATCCCCTGGCACGAGATGGCGGTGCTGGTTCGCTCCGGTCGCACCTCGATCCCGCCCCTGCGCCGGGCCCTCGGGGCGGCCGGGGTGCCCGTGGAGGTAGCCAGCGACGAGGTGCCGCTGGTGCGCGACCCGGCGGTGCTGCCGCTCCTCGATGCTCTGCGGGCCACGGTCAACCTCGGCAACGACGACCCCGACCACCTCGACTTCGTCGACCCCGCCCGCGCCGAGGCGCTGCTGACCGGACCACTCGGTGGACTCGATGCCGGCGACGTCCGCCGCCTCGCGCGAGTCCTCCGGACCCGCGACAAGGCCGTCGCCCGGGAGGCCGAGCGGTCGCCACTGCCGTCGCGGGACCTGGTCCGCCTCGCCGTCGTGGAGGCGGGCTTCCTCGACGGGCTCGAGGGCCAGGAGGTCGGGCGGGCCCGGCGTCTCCACGGCCTGCTGGCCGCCGCCGGGGAGGCGCTCGCCGGGGACAGCTCGGCGGAGTTCGTGCTCTGGTCCTTATGGGCGGGCACCGACTGGCCGCAGCGGCTGCGCCGCGGCATCGACTACGGCGGCGCCTCGGCCCGTCGTGCCCACCGTGACCTCGACGCCGTCTGCGCGCTCTTCGAGGTGGCCGCGCGCGCCGACGAGCAGACCGACCGGCTCGGGGTGCGCGAGTTCCTCGACGGGCTGGTCGCCCAGCAGATCCCCGGCGACACCCTGGCCGAGCGCGGGGTGCGCGGCTCCGCCGTCCGGCTGCTCACGGCGCACCGGTCCAAGGGGCTGGAGTGGACCCTTGTCGTCGTCGCCCACGTGCAGCAGGAAGGCTGGCCCGACCTCCGCCGCCGCACGACGCTGCTCCAGGCCGACCGCATCGGCCAGGACGGCGTCGTGCCGCCGGTGTCGACGCGCGAGCTGCTCCTGGAGGAGCGCCGGCTCTTCTACGTCGCCAGCACGCGTGCACGCCGCCGGCTGGTCGTCACCGCGGTGGCAGCGCGTGAGGACGACGGCGAGCAGCCCTCCCGCTTCCTCGAGGAGCTCGGGGTCACCGTCGAGCATGTGCCCGGTCGCCCGAAGCGCCCACTGTCGCTGGCCGGCCTGGTGAGCGAGCTGCGGCGCACCGTGGTCGAACCGCGGTCGACTCCTCCCCTGCGTGCCGCGGCCGCGCGCCGGCTGGCCAGGCTGGCGCGCGAGACCGCCGGCAACCGGCCCCTGGTCCCTCAGGCCGACCCGTCGGCCTGGTGGGGCACCCGGGCCGCGACCCGCTCGGTCCAGCCCGTCCGCGACCCCGACCAGCCGGTGCCGGTCTCCGCGAGCGTGCTGGAGTCCATGCTGGTCTGCCCGACCCACTGGTTCCTCGAACGGGAGGCCGGGGGAGTAGCCCCCGCCCACCAGTCCGCCAACATGGGCCAGCTCGTGCACTCGCTGGCCGACCGGGTCGCCGTCGGCGAGCTCGCGCCCGACCTCGACCGGCTGATGGAGCGGGTCGACGAGGTCTGGGACCGGTTCGCCTTCCGCACCCCGTGGTCCCGGGTCCGGGAGCACGACCGGGTCCGCGCGGCGCTCGACCGGTTCCTCCAGTGGCATGCCGCCAACCCGCGCACCCTGCTCGGCACCGAGGAGAGCTTCGCGGCCACCGTCGACCTCGACGGCGGTGAGCGGGTCCGGCTCACCGGCTACGCCGACCGCCTCGAGCTCGCCGGCGACGGGTCGGTCGTCGTGGTCGACCTCAAGACCTCCCGGACGGCTCCGTCGGGTCCACAGGTGCAGCGCCACGTGCAGCTCGCGCTCTACCAGTACGCCGTCGACGGCGGCGCGGTCGACGCCCTGCTGCCCGGAGACGACGTCCGAGGTCGGACCGGCGGCGCCGAGCTCGTCCAGCTCGGGCTGACCGACGGCGGCCGCGCGGCGCTGGTCCAGCCCCAGGATCGACAGACCGAGCAGAGCTCCGAGCGAGAGACGCTGCGCTCCCAGCTCGAGCAGACGGCGGCGCTGCTCCGCGCGGAGAACTTCCCCGCCGTCTCCGGCCAGCACTGCCGCGACTGCTCGTTCGTGCCGGTGTGCCCGATCAAGGGCGCCGGGTCGGTGACCCGCCAGTGACGTCCCCCGTGCGCCGGGTCACCAACCCCGAGGAGCTCCAACGGCTGATGGGGAGCGAGCACGCCCCCAGCCAGCAGCAGTGGGCGGCCATCTCCGCGCCGCTGGCCCCGGCCGTGGTGGTCGCCGGCGCAGGCTCCGGCAAGACCACGCTGATGGCCGCGCGGGTGGTCTACCTGGTCGCGACCGGCCAGGTCACCCCCGACGAGGTGCTCGGCCTCACCTTCACGTCCAAGGCCGCCAGCGAGCTGCGCTCCCGGATCCGTGGCGCGTTGACCGATGCCGGCCTCCTCGACCTGCCTGGGCGCGAGCGGGTCGGCGGCGTTGAGCCGGGCGAGGGCGACGACGTGCTCGAGCCCACGGTCGCGACGTACAACTCCTACGCGGCCGGCCTGCTCGCCGACCATGGGCTGCGCATCGGCCACGAGCCGGAGACCCGGGTCATCACCGACGCCGCGCGCTACCAGCTCGGCGCCCGCGTGGTCGACCGGCATCGGGGGGAGGTCCGCTTCCTGACCGACCACCCTGCCACCGCCATCCAGAGCCTGCTCGCCCTCGACAGCGCGATGAGCGAGCACCTCGCGTCGCCGGTCGACGTCCGTGGGTTCGACGCGGAGGCGCGGGCGCGGTTCGAGGCCGCGTTGAGCGCCGAGCGGGACGGCAAGGCCCGCAAGACCTACCTGGACGCGGTCGAGAAGGCCGTCAACGCCCTCGACCGCCGCGCCGAGCTGCTCGACCTGGTGGCGGGCTACCGCCGGCTCAAGCACGACCTGCTGCTGATGGACTTCTCCGACCAGATCGAGCTCGGCGCCCGGCTGGCGGTCGAGCAGCCGGAGGTGGGGGCACTCGAGCGCGGCCGGTTCAAGGTCGTGCTGCTCGACGAGTACCAGGACACCTCGGTCGCCCAGGCGGTGATGCTCTCGCGGCTGTTCTCGGGCGCCGACGCCGCGGGTGGGCGGGGGCACGCCGTGACTGCCGTCGGTGACCCCAACCAGGCGATCTACGGGTGGCGCGGCGCCTCGGTCTCCAACATCCTCAACTTCGCCGAGACGTTCCCACGGGCCGACGGCGAGCCGGTGGCCGACTTCCCGCTCACCGTCAACCGCCGCTCCGACCGGCGCATCCTCGAGGTCGCCAACCGCCTCGCTGCCCCGCTCTACTCGGCCTACCCGCAGGTGCGTCCGCTCGAGCCGGCGCCGACCGCCGTCGACGGGGTCGTCGCGGCACGCGTGTTCGAGAAGCGCGACGACGAGCTCGGGTGGCTGGTGGCCGAGGTGCAGGCGGTCCATGGCAGCGGCGGGCTCTGGTCCGACATCGGCGTGCTGACGCGCGACAACGCGCACGCCGCCAGTGTCTTCGACGCGCTCACGGCGGCCGCCGTCCCCGTCGAGATCGTCGGGCTGTCGGGGCTGATCCGGCTGCCCGAGGTGGCCGAGGTGGTCGCGATCCTCCACCTGCTCCAGGACGTCACCGCCAACGCCTCGGTCCTGACCCTGCTGACCGGGCCGCGCTGGGCCATCGGGCCGCGTGACCTCAAGCTGCTGGGCGAGCGGGCGCGCACCATGGCCGGCGGACGCGGGCGGCAGGCGGGCGGCGGCGAACTGCTCGACCAGCTGATCGAGATCGCCGACGGCGTCGACCCGGCTGAAATCCCCTCGCTCAACGACGCCCTCGACGCACCCGGCGACGCGGCGTACTCCCCGGAGGCGCGGGAGAGGTTCGGCCTGCTCTCGGCCGAGCTGCGGATGCTCCGCACCTACGTCGGCGAGCCGCTCCTCGACATCGTGCGGCGCATCATCGACGTCACCGGGGTCGACATCGAGCTGGCCTCCTCCACCAGTCCCGCGGCAGCGGCCCGGCGCGACAACCTCGACCTCTTCGTTAAGGCGGTCGCGGACTTCCAGGCCGTCGACGGCGACGTCACCCTGCCGGCCCTGCTCGCCTACCTGACCGCCGAGGACGACCAGGGCAACGGGCTCGACGTCGCTGCCCCGACCGAGGCCGACTCCGTCAAGCTGCTCACCGTGCATCGCTCGAAGGGGCTCGAGTGGGCCGCGGTGTTCCTGGTCGGCGTCTGCCACACCCGCTTCCCGTCCAACCAGTCCCGCACCTTGTGGACGTCCTCGCCGGCGGTGCTCCCGGCGCCCCTGCGAGGCGACGCCGCCGACCTGCCCCAGCTGGCCGGGTGGGACAAGGCGGCGCTCGACTCCTACCGCATCGACACCCGCACCCACGACGCCGAGGAGGAGCTCCGGCTCGGGTACGTCGCCTTCACGCGCGCCGCCAACCGGCTCTCGGTCACCTCCTACTGCTGGACCGAGCGAGCGACCGCCTTCGGGCCCTCGTCGTTCCAGGAGGTCGTGCGCGACCAGCTCGGCGACTGGCGCGAGCCGATCACCGACTGGCTGGAGCGGCCGGTGCGGGGTGCGGCCAACCCCTACGACGCCGTTGACCCCGCACGGCCCTGGCCGGTCCCGGGCATCGGGCGTGAGGCGGCGCTGCGGATCGAGGCGGCGGCGCTGGTCGCCTCCGTCGACGTGGACGCCGAGGACGATGACCTCGACATGATCGAGGCGGCCCAGGTGAGTGCGTGGGACGCCGAGCTCGACAGGCTTCTCGCCGAGGCCCGCCAGGACCGGGGCGGCGACGTCGCGGTGCCGCTGCCGAGCAGCCTGAGCGCCACCGCGCTGGCCCGCCTACGCGACGACCCGGAGCAGTTCGCCCGCGACCTCGCGCGGCCGATGCCCCGCAGACCGTCCTCGGCGGCGCGATTCGGCACCCGCTTCCACGCCTGGGTGGAGGCCCGCTTCGGCCAGCAGCAGCTGCTCGACCCCGAGGACCTGCCCGGCCGGGCCGAGCAGGACGTCTTCGACGAGAGCGAGCTGGCCGGGCTGATCGAGGCGTTCGAGGCCGGCCCGTTCGCCGACCGGCCCCCGCACGCGGTCGAGGCGCCCTTCGCGCTGGTGCTCGACGGGCAGGTGGTGCGCGGCCGCATCGACGCGGTCTACGCCGAGCCCGACGGCGGCTTCCTGCTCGTGGATTGGAAGACCAACCGTGCCGAGACCGCCGACCCCCTCCAGCTCGGCATCTACCGGGTGGCCTGGGCCGAGCTCTCCGGAGTGCCGCTGGAGCAGGTCCGGGCGGCGTTCTACTACGTCCGCAGCGGCCACGTCGCCGAGCCGGGCGACCTGCCCGTGCGGTCGGAGCTCGAGCGGCTGCTCAGGCTCCGATGAACGCCGCCGCCAACGCGATCTCGACCATCGCGCCGAAGGTCTCCTGCCGCTCCAGCGCCGTGGTCTCCTCGCCGGTGACGACCTGGTCGGAGACCGTGCAGATGGCCAGCGCCTTGCGGCCGTACCTCGCGGCCAGGGTGTAGAGCTCGGCGGCCTCCATCTCGACGGCCAGCACGCCGTACTCCACCATCCGCATCATCAGCTCGGGACGAGCGGCGTAGAAGGAGTCGCTGGAGAAGATCCGGCCGACGTGCACGGCGGCGCCGCCGGCCCCCACAGCATGGTCGGCCGATGCGTCGACCGCGGCGCGGAGCAGCCCGAAGTCCGCGACGGGGGCGAAGTCGATCCCCTCGAACCGGGTCCGGTTCATCGAGGAGTCCGTGCAGGCGCCCGACGCGATCACCAGGTCGCGCACCGCCACCCGCTCGGTGAGCCCGCCGCACGAGCCGACCCGCACGATCGACTGCACGTCGTACTCGCGGAACAGCTCGTTGACGTAGATCGACAGCGACGGCTGGCCCATCCCCGAGCCCTGCACCGAGACCCGGTGGCCGCGCCAGGTGCCGGTGAAGCCGTACGTGCCGCGGACCTCGCTGTAGCACCGCGCGTCGTCGAGGAACGTCTCCGCGATCCACCGCGCGCGCAGCGGGTCGCCGGGCAGCAGGACGACGGGGGCGATCTCGCCGGGCCCGGCGCCGATGTGGGTGCTCATGGCTCGCGAGCCTAGATGGCAACAGGTGCCGCACCGTCCAGGGTCGGTGAACGAGCAACGATGTCAGCGATCCGTAAGGGCGCGAGGCCCTATCGGACCGCCCTGCGTCCTAGCGTCGTGAGGACCCGCTGCACGGTCGATCACCGCCTTGGTGAACGGGGGAGAGACATCAAGATGCAGCGCGACACGAGGAGAGAACCATGAGGATTGCGGTCGGAAGAACGGTGATGGGCGCCTGTGCGGCGGCCCTGGCCCTGCCGGTGCTGGCAGCACCGACGCTCGCATCGGCGAGCGAGGCCGAGGTGTTCTTGACGAGCACCATCGCGCTGAACACCCAGGACGGCACGGTGACGCTGCCCCTGCAGAAGGGACTGCACGGCGGGGCGACCGTCTGGTACGTCGTCACCGAGTCCTCGAGTCGAACCGACGCCGAGCGCCGCGGTGTGAACTATGCCCCGAAGCTCGCGAATGCACTCGGCACGAAGGCGGTCCAATCGGCGCGCAAGGTTGGTGGGCAGCTGGCGTTCAGCGGCACAGTGGACTTCAGTCCTGAGCGGGTCGTGGTGCCCGGGCCCACGGCCTTCCCACCCACCGAGGTGCACGCCGGCGCCGTCGGGGACGCGAACTACAGCCCGCTGGTCTCTGCCGACGGCCGGACGGTGCTCAACGCCACGCAGGTCGCCAATGCATCGGGACTTCACGACGCGATCGTGGACATCGACTTCGGCCGACGCCAGGTGACGCTGGACACCCTGAACGGGTTCTACGAGGGCAAGCGCGTGCAGTACCTCCACCAGGAGGCATCGGTGGAGCTCGTGGCAGCGCTCGAGGGCTCTACCTGGGCTCCCAACCTCGACTTCGCTCCTGGGTTGGCCTCCTTCGACCGGGACACCTCGGCACGGGCGGCCATCATCCCCCTCGTCAACGGCCAGCAAGGAGTCGGCAACCCGCAGCGGCAGGGACTGCAGTCGGCGGTGGCCGGCCAGGGCGACCCGTTGAACATCACCCAGGTCGTGCCGGGCGACAACGACTACTCGCCCGTCTGGGACGTCACACCCGCCGTGTGGACAGATGCTGCGATCGCGGCGGGTCAACGAGTCCGGCTGACCGATCACGATGACGTTGCCAGGCTGTTCTCCGACGGCCTCCTCGTCAGCGCCGGCGGCGGACCGGCGAATGCCAGCCTCGACGGTCTACGCGCCCTGCCGGGCATCTCCAACTGCCCGGTGGTCGTCGAGCTCGACTGATCGATCAGCCGCCTGGAAGGGTTCGATCGGGTCTCGAGCCCTTCCAGGGTCTCGCCATCCTCGGGGCGGAGCGACCAGCGACTAGCCTCGGGAATCGTGACCTTCCCGCACCTGGACCTGGCTGCCAACGCCCACGACCGCGCCGGTGAGCGCCGCCTCGACGAGGAGTGGCTGGCCCGGCAGTGGGCGGACCCGCGGAGCCGGGTGCTGGTCGTGGTCGGCTCCCGGATCCGGCCCGTCGACGGCCGGATCGACTGGCTCACCCCGGCGGATGCACCCGAAGGTGTGCGGGTGCTGCTGGGGGAGCGGGACACTCGGACGTGGTTCGCCGTGCTGGTGGACCCCGACAACGCGCCGGGCGAGCGCGGCGACTGGGTGGGCCTGCGCGCGGTCGTCGCCGACCTCGGCGGCGACGACGCCCCGCTGGTCTTCCACGCGGTCGGGCTGGCCGAGTGGCACGCCGCGACCCGGCACTGCCCTCGCTGCGGCCACGGGCTGGAGCGGCGGGCCGCCGGCCACGAGCTGGTCTGCCCGTCCTGCGGCAAGGTGAGCTGGCCGCGCACCGACCCCGCGGTGATCATGACGGTCACCCACGGCGAGCCCGGCTCGCGCGACGAACGCTGTCTGCTGGGCCGGCAGGCGAGCTGGCCGACGGGCCGCTTCTCGACGCTGGCGGGCTTCTGCGAGCCGGGGGAGGCGCTCGAGGACGCCGTACGCCGTGAGGTCAAGGAGGAGGTCGGGATCACCGTCGGCGACGTCGACTACTTCGGCAACCAGGCGTGGCCGTTCCCGAGCAGCCTGATGCTGGGCTTCCACGGGCGGGCACTGAGCACCGACATCCGGGTCGACGACCGCGAGATCGAGGAGGCCCGCTGGTTCACCCGCGCGCAGATGAAGGCAGAGGCCGAGGCCGGCGCCCTGGTCCTCCCCGGTGGGATCTCTATCTCCCGCAGCCTGGTCGAGGACTGGTACGGCGGTCCCCTCCCCGGTCAGTGGTGACCCGGCGCCAGTTACCCGCCGACCCGGCGCCAGTTTCACGCCGGGTCGGCGGTGAAGTAGCGCCGGGTCGGCGGTCAGGCGAGGGCGGCGATCTTGTCCTTGACCTGCTTCAGCGACGGATTGGTCATCGCGGAGCCGTCGGAGTAGACCAGCGTCGGCACCGTCTGGTTGCCGTTGTTGGCCTCCTCGACGATCAGGACTGCCGACGGGTCCTGCTCGATGTCGACCATGTCGAAGGCGATGCCCTCCCGGTCGAGCTGGCCCTTGAGCCGGTGGCAGTAGCCGCACCACGGGGTGCTGTACATCGTGAACGAACCACTCATCGTCGGCTCTGTCCCCTCTCGCGTCTAAGGTCTTCTCGGACCCTAACGCCAAGCATCCCGGAGCTGTTCCCCACGTGAGCCCCACCCCCGACGAGCTGCTCGCCGCGCTCGACCCCGAGCAGCGCCAGGTGGCCGAGGCACTGCGCGGTCCCGTGCGCGTGCTCGCGGGAGCCGGCACCGGCAAGACGCGGGCGATCACGCACCGGATGGCGTACGGCGTGGCTACCGGCGTCTACGCCCCGACCGAGCTGCTGGCCGTGACCTTCACGACCCGCGCCGCCGGGGAGATGCGGACCCGTCTTCGTCATCTCGGCGCCGGGGGCGTGCAGGCCCGCACGTTCCACTCGGCGGCGCTGCGCCAGCTGCGCTACTTCTGGCCACGTCTGCACGGCAGTGAGCTGCCTTCGCTGACGGAGTCCAAGATCAGCATGCTCGCCAACGCCGCGCGCCGGCTGCGGCTCAACGCCGACCAGGCGTTGCTGCGCGACCTCGCCGCCGAGGTCGAGTGGTCGAAGGTCTCCAACGTCCTGCCCGGCGACTACGCCAAGGTCGCCACCTCCCGCGGACGGTCGGTCAACGGCCAGGACGCCGAGACCGTGGGCCGGGTCTTCGAGGGCTACGAGCAGGTCAAGCGCGACCAA
Source organism: Nocardioides sp. (assembly GCA_039916425.1). Lineage (GTDB taxonomy): Bacteria > Actinomycetota > Actinomycetes > Propionibacteriales > Nocardioidaceae > Nocardioides. The sequence goes on along the minus strand of JBDSLK010000271.1, from coordinate 15,401 downwards.
GGCCGGATGGACATGGAGGACGTGCTGCTCCTGACCGCCGGCCTGCTGGCCGAGGACGAGCGGATCGCCGCCCAGGTGCGCCGGCAGTACAAGTGGTTCGTCGTCGACGAGTTCCAGGACGTCTCGCCCCTCCAGTCCGCGCTGCTCGACATGTGGCTGGGCGGTCGTCACGAGATCTGCGTCGTCGGCGACCCCGCCCAGACGATCTACTCCTTCGCCGGCGCCAACGCCCGCTACCTCCAGGACTTCGCGGCCAAGCACCCCGGCAGCGTCAACCTCGAGCTCGTCCGCAACTACCGCTCCACGCCCGAGGTGGTGACCGCCGCCAATACGCTCCTCGCGCGCAGCGCCAGTGTGGGCGTCGAGCTGCGATCCCAGGCGCCGTCCGGTCCAGCAGTCACCTACAGTCCCCACCCCGACGAGGTCGCCGAGGCTACCGCCGTCGCCGACCGCGCCGCCGCCCTCGTGCGCGAGGGCGTGCCGCTGAGCGAGATCGCGGTGCTGTTCCGGATCAACGCCCAGTCGGAGTCCTTCGAGGAGGCGCTCACGACCCGCGGCGTGCCCTACGTCGTCCGCGGCGCCGCGCGCTTCTTCGACCGCCAGGAGGTACGCCAGGCGGTCACCCTGCTCCGCGGCGCCGCCCGCTCCGGTCAGGGCACGGGTGACGTGGAGGGTGACGTGCGCGGCACTCTCGCCGGCCTGGGCTGGTCGTCAACCGCGCCGACCACCCGCGGGCAGACGCGCGACCGCTGGGAGTCCTGGCAGGCGCTCGTCGACCAGGCCGTGGACTTCGGACGCTCCCGACCCGAGGCCGACCTCGGCGCCTTCGTCGACGAGCTAGACCGCCGGGCCGCGGAGCAGCACGCACCCGTGGCCGGGGGCGTCACCCTCGGCACCCTGCACGCCGCGAAGGGCCTCGAGTGGGACGCCGTCTTCGTCTGCGGGCTCCAGGAAGGCACGCTGCCGATCGTCTACGCCGACGGGCCGCTGGCCGTCGAGGAGGAGCGCCGGCTGCTCTACGTCGGGATGACGCGAGCCCGGCGCCACCTCGCCCTGTCGTGGGCCGCGGCCCGCCAGCCCGGCGGCCGCGGCAACCGCAAGCCCAGCCGGTTCCTCGACGGCCTCCGCCCCACCGACGGCCCCGACGCGACCGCCTCGACGAGTGGCAAGGCGAGCCGACGGCGCGGCGCGGTGACCTGCCGCGAGTGCGGCCAGCAGCTCAGTACCGGAGCGGAGAAGAAGATCGGCCGCTGCGCCGACTGCCCCGCGTCGTACGACGAGGCCCTGTTCGAGCGGCTGCGCGCCTGGCGTCTGGAGCGGGCCGCCGACGACAAGGTGCCCGCGTTCGTGGTGTTCACCGACGCCACCCTGCAGCTGATCGCGGAGCACCAGCCCGACTCCGAGGCCGCGTTGCTGCGCATCAGCGGTGTCGGCAAGGCCAAGCTCGAACGCTACGGCGAGGCCGTGCTGGAGGTCCTCGCAGCGGGCTGAGGAGAAATGTCGGGAAATACCTACTAAATGGTTTGCCCATGACATCGCGGCAGCGGTAACTTGCTGTCCACGCAGACAACCGCGCACCGGAGCCCGACAAGCTCTGCGCCCGACGCACCGAAGGAGGTGGCCCACATGATCAACATCTCGACCCCGACGACCATCCCGTCCGGCTTCGCCATGCCCATCTACGGCCACCAGTGCGCCCTGGGCACGACCGAGACCGAGACGGCCGTCGTGCGTGACCGCGCCCTGATGGGTGCCGTCCTGGGTCTCGCCACCGGCGCTTTCCCGGGTCCCCTTGCCTGGAGTCCACCGCATTGAGCTCACCCTCAATCGGCAGCCTCCAGGCCGCGGAACCCGACACCGGGATCCGCGGCCTTTTTGTTTCCCCGAAATACCCGAACTGGTCCGAAGGAGGTGACTGAATTGACCATCAGCGTTCTCGACCGCACTGATGGGGCTGCCGGGCAAGAGTTCACGCTCGGCAATCTCCATGACGAAGCCGGCCGGGTCGACGAGGAGCTACTGCCGTGCCGGGCCAACAACCCGGAGCTGTGGTTCGCCGAGTCGCCCGCCGACGTGGAGTACGCCAAGACGCTCTGCCTGGACTGCCCGGTCCTGGCGATGTGCCTCGACGGGGCACTCGAGCGTCGTGAGCCCTGGGGGGTGTGGGGCGGCGAGCTCTTCCTGCAAGGCGTCGTGATCCCCCGGAAGCGGCCCCGCGGCCGTCCCCGCAAGGACGCCCCGAAGGACTTCGTGGCTGCCTGAGCCCCACCCACCTGAGGAACCACCCGATGAGGACCTACCCGAACGGAAGTACCGACATGTATCTCATGCAAGAACAGCTGGCGCGGACGCAGATGTCCGCGCGCCTGGGAGAGGCGCACCAGCGACGTCGGGGCCACCAGCTGGCCCGGTCGCGCCGACTCAGCCGAAAGGCCGAGGAGACGGCCCAACTGGCCCGTCTTGCCATCGCCCGGTCGCTCTGAGCGACGTCTACCCCGAGGACAACCAGCACTGTGAAGACCTACCCGAACGGAAGTACCGCCATGAACATGATGCAGGAAGACCTGGCGCGCGCACAGATGTCCGCGCGCCTGGGAGAGGCGCATGAGCGGCGTCGGGGCCACCAGCTGGCCCGGTCGCGCCGACTCAGCCGGAAGGCCGAGGAGGCCGCACAGCAGGCGCGTCTCGCCGTTGCTCGTGCACTCTGAGGGCAGCGGCGGCCCGGCACGGCCGCACCACTGCCTGCACGAGCTCCAGCCGGGGCCGGGTACGACGAAGCGTCGTACCCGGCCTTGTCTTGCGTCCGCGGAGTCCCGCACGCGGGGGTAGCGTGACCGGCATGGCCGCCGAGACCGTCACCTGTGACCTCTGCGGGCGTCGCGCCGAGGAGGTCGATGCCCTGGCGTGGACGGTCGCCACCGAGCGGGGGCGGCTCGTGCGCTTCTGCGTCGAGTGCTCGCGACGGAACCTCCGGGCGATGGAAGGCAAGCTCGACAGCGACCACTGGTGACCGCCGCCTGACTCGGACTCAGTCTCAGTCTCAGACGACGTCGAGCAGGTCACCCCAGCAGCACCCGCAGTGCGGGTGGCGTGTCCACTCGTGCCGGTGGAGACCCAGGTCCGGCTCGATCCGCACGGTCGCCGACCAGGTCGCGGGCCGGTCGCCCTCGACGTAGGACACCAGGTCGCGCACCGCCCAGGCGAGCGCCAGCATCGTCAGCGCCGGGTCGTCGGGAGCCGGGACGCCGATGGCGACCTGCTCCTCGGCGTACTGGTGGACGACCAGCGAGCGCCGCGGGTCCCGCTCGTCGAGGTGGGCGTCCACGCAGCGCAGGCAGGCGGTGCGGCCGGGCACCACGAACGGGCCGAGACGGATCCGGCCCTCGACGCTGGCCAGCAGCAGGTGCGGCTCCCCCGTCGCCAGGGCCGGGTCGAGCGACTCGCGGGCGGGCTCGGTGCCGGTGACCACCAGGGCGACCGTCGCATCGGCGTCGTTGCCGGCCGGGGCGAGGCCGACACCAGCGTCGCGCAGCAGGCCGGTCACCGTGGCGCCCCAGTGGGCGGCACGGGCGTCGTCGCGGGGGAGTCGCACCGCGACCCGTGCCTCGGCCCGGGCCTGCAGTCGCTGCGTGGCGTGCTTGCCGTGCGCGGCGTACGCCGCCGAGATCGCCTGGCGGCGGCGACCGTCGCTCACCCCGGCAAGGTCGGCGCTCAGCCGGAGGCGGTCCACCACCAGGTCGGCGTCCCACAGCCGAGCCCAGGCGGCGCGGGCGGCTCCGTCGGTGAGGTCGGGCTCGTCACCGTCCCCGAGGGCGGCGAGGAGGGCTCGGACCGGTGGTCGGTCGGGGAGCGTCGTCTGGCAGCCCGGGTCGAGGCCGACCTGGAGCGTGTCGGCGTCGCGGCGGGTGACCCGCAGCCCGGGCCGCAGCATCGGCCGGCCCCGGGGTCGCAGCGGCGGCGGGGGCGACGGGTCCGGGTCTGGGGACATGCCTGGCACCCTGGCACGGACGATGCCGCGGCCGCGGCCGCCCTCCACAGGCCAGCTCCGGCCATGGACGGCAAACGGCGGCGCCCCGCCGAAGCGGGGCGCCGCCGTTGGCCGCGACGCGGCCGATGCTCGAGACGTTGCTGCTGTGGTGCTCAGGCCTTGCCGAGGATCCGGTTCAGGTTGGTGCTGCAGACGGGGCAGACGGCCTTGGCCATCCGGGTGCCCTTGTCGTTGACACGCACCTCGCCCTCAGCCTCGCGCTTCTCCTTGCACTTCACGCAGTAGAACTCGCCGCTCCAGGTCTCAGCCATGACGGCCTCCTTGTTTCATTTAGTCTCGGTCGTCCCGGCGAGAACTGTGGGGAAGCCCGCCGGGATGCGAGGGCTGACGCCCTCAGATCGCTCCGAACCCTACGTCACCCGCGCGCACGAGGCACGCAGGCGCTCCGCAGCGTGATTCCACGCTCAGCCAGGCGGGGACGCGGTGGTCGGTCCTGGCTACTCTCCGTGCCATGGCTGACTACTCCCACCTGCGACTATCGCGACCCTCCGACGGCGTCGCCGTGCTCACCCTCGACAACCCCGACCAGCGCAACGCGATGTCGGAGGAGATGACCATGTCGTGGATCGCGGCGGTCGACGAGCTGGCCGCGGACGCCTCCGTCCGCGCGGTGGTGGTCACCGGGGAGGGCTCGGCGTTCTGCAGCGGCGGGGACACCACGTGGATCGGCGGTGAGCCCGACGCTACGGTCGACCGTCTACGCACCCGGATGATCGCGTTCTACCGTGCCTGGCTGTCGATCCGCCGTCTCGAGGTGCCCACCATCGCGGCGATCAACGGGCCCGCGATCGGGGCAGGGCTGTGCCTGGCGCTGGCCTGCGACCTGCGGTACGCCGCCTCCGGCGCGCGGATGGGGCTGCCCTTCGTGCGGCTCGGGATGCACGCCGGGATGGCCGGCACCTACCTGCTGCCCGACGTGGTGGGGCCGGCGCATGCGCGTGACCTGCTGCTCACCGGCCGGCTCGTCGACGCCGACGAGGCGCTGCGGTTGGGTCTGGTCTCGCGGGTCGTAGAGGTCGACGGCTTCGCCGACGAGGTGCTGCGGACCGCGGCGGACATCGCCACGACCGCTCCGGTCGCCAGCCGGCTGACCAAGCTCGCCCTCGCAGGCGGCGGCCACGCCGACCTCGAGGCCTGCCTGCAGTGGGAGGCGCTCGCCCAGCCGGTCACGCTGGCGACCGAGGACCTCCAGGAGGGCATCAGGGCGGCCCGGGAGAGGCGCGCTCCGGTCTTCACCGGTCGCTGACCGGCAGATCTTTTTCCTCCACAGTCGGTGGATCGCGTTGTGGCTGGTCAGCGGCCCGTGACGCGTCCAGCAGGGAGCGGATCTCCACAGCCCACGGCTGGTTCACCGTCGGTTATCCACAGGAGGAAGGCGTCGAACCCCGCCTGTCCCCAGGCTTCTCCACAAGTTATCCACAGGGCAACCGTGAAGTCTGGCTCGTGGCGTTGACCCGCGCACGGTGTCCTCCTAGCGTGACGTGCGACGAGGCTCCGGCCCGTGTCGCTCGACACTCGCAAGGGGAAGGCAAGTGTCGTGTGGCCGGGCCGGGCCTCGTCGTCCATCGCAGGGTGAACTGGCGCCGGGTCGGCGGTGAACTGGCGCCGGGTCGGCGATGATGGGGGTGTGGCTGACGACGACTTCACCCTCGGAGCCGTCGCGGCGCTGCGCCGGATCGCGTTCCTGCTGGAGCGGGGGCGCGAGGACACCTTCAAGGTGCAGGCATTCCGAAAGGCGGCCGCTGCGGTCCTGCCGCTCCCCGAGGATGAGCTCGAGCGGCTGGTGGAGACCGGGCGTCTCACCGATCTCGCCGGTATCGGCGCGAGCTCGGCGAAGGTGATCGCCGCCGCGGCGCGCGGTGAGGTGCCCGACCGGCTCGCCGCCCTCGAGGCCGAGCACCACGGCCCGCTCGCTCCGGGCGGCCGCGAGCTGCGGGCCGCCCTGCGCGGCGACCTGCACGCGCACTCCGACTGGTCCGACGGCGGCTCGCCGCTGGAGGAGATGGCGTTCACCGCGGTCGAGCTCGGTCACGACTACCTGCTGCTCACCGACCACTCGCCGCGCCTGAAGATCGCGCACGGACTCAGTGCCGAGCGGCTGGCCCGCCAACTCGGCGTGATCGACGCGGTCAACGACCACCTCGACGGATCGTTCACCCTGCTCAAGGGCATCGAGGTCGACATCCTCGACGACGGCTCGCTCGACCAGACCGACGAGCTGCTGGGCCGGCTCGACGTCCGGGTCGCCAGCGTGCACTCCAAGCTGGCGATGGAGCCCGACGCGATGACCCGACGGATGATCGGTGCGATCCGCAATCCGCGCACCAACGTGCTCGGCCACTGCACCGGCCGGTTGGTCACCGGCAACCGCGGCACCCGGCCGCAGAGCCGCTTCGACGCCCGTGCCGTCTTCGGCGCCTGCGCCGAGCACGGCGTCGCCGTCGAGATCAACTCGCGACCCGAGCGCCGAGACCCGCCCACCGTCCTGCTCGAGCTCGCCCGCGACCTCGGCTGCCTGTTCTCCGTCGACACCGACGCCCATGCGCCGGGACAGCTGGACTTCCTCGACTACGGGTGTCACCGGGCCGCCGAGGCGGGCATCGACCCGGACCGGATCGTCAACACCTGGGAGCGCGAGCGGCTGGTGTCCTGGGCCGCCGTCGGCGCCACGGGTTAGTTTGAGGTCGTGACCAGCGCCGGGGACGTGGAGGTACGCCGCTCGAAGCGGCGCCGCCGTACCGTGTCGGCCTATCGCGACGGCGACCGCATCGTGGTGCTCATCCCCGCGTCGATGACCCGTGCGCAGGAGGCGGAGTGGGTCGAGACGATGGTGGCCCGGCTGGAACGCTCCGAGGCGGGCCGGCGGCCCTCCGACGACGACCTGATGCGGCGGGCCGCGAGGCTCAACGACGACTACCTCGGTGGTCTCGCGGTGCCCGACTCGGTGCGCTGGGTCGACAACCAGCGCTCCCGCTGGGGCTCGTGCACGCCGGGGGACCGGTCCATCCGGCTCTCGGCCCGCCTCCAGTCGATGCCGTCATGGGTGATCGACTACGTGCTGGTCCACGAGCTGGCCCACCTGCTCGAGACCGGTCACAACGACCGGTTCTGGGCGTGGGTGGACCGCTACCCGCGGGCCGAGCGCGCCAAGGGCTACCTGTCGGGCTGGTCGTTTGCCGCCCAGCTCGAGCCGCCACCGGGCGCCGAGGGCGACGACGAGGTCGACTGAGCACGAGCCCGCGCCAGGTTGACGAGCTCCACGAGGTCCGGCTGCGGGTCGGGCAGCGCGTCCGCCGGCCACCAGCGCACGTCGAGTGACTCCTGGCTGACCACGAGCAGGGCGTCGGCCTGCGCGACGGCGACGTAGCGGACGTCGAGGTGGTGCACCCCGCCCCGCGGGTCGCAGAACGGCACGGCGTGCTCGCTGAGCTGCACGGGCACCGGGTCGTGCACCAGGTCGGTGATCCCGGACTCCTCGGCGGCCTCGCGGGCCGCGGCCCTAGCGAGGGTCGCGTCGGCGGGCTCGCAGTGGCCGCCCAGCTGGAACCAGCGCCGGGCCTTGGCGTGCAGGGTGAGCAGCACGTGGTCGCCGCTCGCCGAGAGCACCAGGGTGCTCGCGGTCAGGTGGTCGGGATAGGAAGAGCGGGTCATGCCGTCGGGCTGGGCGCGCAGGTGCGCGACGTACCGGTCGCGCAGCTCACGCTGACGGCCCGGTCCGGGATCCCACGCCGTCAGCGCCGCGAGGGCGTCGGCGTGCAGCGACACCGGCTAGTCGTCCTCGCGGGGCGGCTCGGGTGGGTCGCCCAGCTTGCCCTCGAGCAGGTCGGTGAGCCCGGCGTCGAACTCCTCCTCGCTGAGCTCGCCGGGAGCCGCGGCGTCCTCGCGGAAGCCGAGCGGGTCGTCGAGGTCCTCGGCGGTCGGGAGCAGGTCGGGGTGGGTCCAGACGCCGTCGCGGGCCTCGGCGCCCTGGCGGTTGCGCAGCGAGCCCCACAAGGTGGAGGCGTCGCGGAGCCGACGCGGCCGCAGCTCGAGGCCGACCAGCGAAGCGAAGGTCTCCTCGGCCGGGCCGCCCGCCGCGCGGCGGCGGCGTACGGCCTCCTGCAGCCGGACGGCCGAGGGCATCCGCTCGGCGGTGGCCTGGCCGACGACCTCGTCGACCCAACCCTCGACCAGCGCGAGGGTGACCTCGAGCCGAGACAGGGCGGCCTCCTGGGCGGGCGACTTGGCGAGATCGAAGAGCCCGCCCTCGAAGGCCTCCTGCATCGAGGACGGATTGGTCGGGTCGAGCCCGCGCAACTGCTCCTCGATGGCGCCGGTGTTGATCTCGATGCCGCGGGCGTAGTCGCGCACCGACCCGATCAGGTGGTCGCGAAGCCACGGCACGTGGGCGAACAGCCGCTGGTGGGCGGCCTCGCGCAGCGCGAGGTAGAGCAGCACGTCGTCGCCGCTGACGTCGAGACCCTCCGCGAACGTCGAGACGTTGGCCGGCACCAGCGCGGCCTTGCCCGTGGGGCCGAGGGGGAGGCCGATGTCGGAGGCGGTGAGCACCTCGCCGGCGAGTGCGCCGAGCGCGGACCCGACCTGGCTGGCGACCATGGCGCCGGTCGCCTGGCCGAGCATCCCGATGAGCGGGCCGGCCATCGCGCGGGCCTCCTCGGGTAGGGCGTTGCCCAGTGCCTGGGTGGCCTGCGCGGCGACGGGTTCGACGAGGACCTTCCAGACGTCGGTGGTGCCGACGATCCACTCGGCCCGCGACCAGGCGGCGGTCGAGGTCACACCGGAGGGGAAGGTGGTGGCTGTGTCGAGCCAGTGGTCGGCCAGTCGCACCGCGTCGGCGACCTCGTCGCGCTGCTTCGCGGTGATGCTGGGGTCGGGGGACTGGGCGGCCTGCTTGCGCGCCATGTCGATCGCGACCTCCCAGTTGACGGGACCGTCGTGGGGCTTCATCAGGGACTGGATCAGGTTGCTCAGGCCCGCCAGGTCGCCCATGCCGCCCATGCCGCCCATCCCTCCCGGGCCGGCCATGCCTCCCGGGCCGGGTCCGCCCGCGCCGAAGAGCCCCGAGAGGTCGGGCATCCCACCGCCGAAGAGCGCCTCGAACGGCGTGCCCTTGAAGGGGTTGGGAGGCGTCGGCTCGCGGTCGGGGTCGTTCTCGTCGGGCACGTCGCCCGAGTGGTCGGTCATGACTCCAAACTACTCGTCGGCCGCAAGAGCCGCTCGCACCGCCGAGGCGCCGCTAGGGTCGGTGCGTGACCAGCACCGGAGCCGTGCGCCTGATCGCGCTGCGTGAGACCCCGCTCGATGTCGAGGAAGTCCTGGCTGCCCTCGACGACGAGGCCGCCGGCGGGCTGACCCTGTTCGTGGGCCGGGTCCGCGACCACGACGGCGGCCGCGACGTGAGTGGTCTGGACTACTCCGCGCACCCGACCGCGCAGGCCCGGCTCGAGGAGGTCTGCGCGCGGATCGCGGAGGAGTACGACGTGCACGGCGTCGCCGCCGTGCACCGCGTCGGCACCCTGCGGATCGGGGACACCGCGGTGATCGTGGCCACCACCGCCGCGCACCGGGGCGAGGCCTTCGCCGCGTCGCGGGCGCTGATCGACACCCTCAAGGCCGAGGTGCCGATCTGGAAGCACCAGCGGTTCGCCGACGGCGACGAGGAGTGGGTCGGCTCACCCTGAGCCGCCGCCGCGCGCCTACCCGGGTGCGCGACCACACCTGCCTACCCTTCGAGCATGGAGATCCTGCTCTGGCTGGTGCCGGCCGCGGTCGTGACCGTGCTGGCGATGCTGTGGGTCTCGTGGCTGGCCCGCGACGGTCGGGGCGAGGTCGACCGCGACGTCGCAGTGGCCCGGCTCGGGGCAGCGATGGGACGCGAGCACCCGGGTCGCCGGACCCCCGCGCCGTCGCGCTCCCGCGACCGCAGCACCGGCCTCGCGGTCCGGCGTACCCGCGACTCCGGCTGATCGCTGTCACCGCACTTGTCGGTGAATGAGAGGCTTGGCCCCATGACGTCGCCTGCCGCCCTGCTCAGCCTGGTCGTAGTCGCCGCGTCATGACCTCGTCGGCACCGCCCTCGCTCCGCCCCCGCAGCACCGGGGTCGCCCGATGAGCCAGCGCACCCTGGCAGGCCTCGTCGCCGTCCCGCTCCTGCTCGCGCTGTGGGTCGCGGCGCTGTGGCTGCCGCTGCCGTACGTCACCTACGCGCCCGGCCTGACCGTCGACGTGCTCGGCCAGGACAAGGACCAGGAGATCATCCAGGTCAACGGCCACCAGACCTACCGTGACGACGGCCAGCTGCGGATGACGACGGTGTACGTCACCCAGCCCGGCGCCCGGGTCAGCCTGCTCCAGGTGATGGGGGCCTGGATCAGCGACGAGGAGGCGGTCTACCCCTACGACTCGGTCTACGCCCCCGACGAGACCGCCGAGGACGCCCAGATGGAGTCCGCGGTGCAGATGGTCTCCTCCCAGGACGAGGCAGTGGCCGTGGCGCTCGAGGAGCTGGGCTACGACCCGGTGCCCGTCACCAAGATCCAGAACGTCGCACAGGGCATGCCGGCCGACGGTGGCCTCAAGGTCGGCGACATCCTGTTGGCCGTCGACGACACCGCCATCGTCGCGCCGCAGGACGTCGCGACGGCGATCGAGCGCGCCGGGGCGGGCAAGCCGCTGGCCTTCGACATCGAGCGGGACGGCGAGGAGCTCACCGTGCGGATCACCCCGAAGCAGGTCGACGGGTCGCCGCGGGTCGGGATCGTGCCCGGGCCGGGCTACCAGTTCCCGTTCGCGGTGCACGTCAACATCGACCCCGACATCGGCGGCCCGAGCGCGGGGCTGATGTTCTCCCTGGCGATCTTCGACACCCTGACCCCCGGCTCGCTGACCGGCGACGCGACCGTGGCCGGCACCGGCACCATGGCGGCGGACGGCTCGGTCGGACCCATCGGCGGCATCCAGCAGAAGATCGCCGGCGCCCGCGAGGCCGGCGCCAAGCTGTTCCTGGTGCCCCCCGACAACTGCACCGACGCCCTCGGTGCTCCCCACGACGACATGCGGTTGGTGAAGGCGGAGACGATGCACGACGCGGTGGAGGCCATCCAGACCTGGGTCGACGACCCCGAGGCGGCACTGCCGACCTGCTCGGCCTCGGCCGGAGCGGGGGAGTAGTCGTGCTGGACCTCGACCCCGCCCTCGCCGCGGCCGTCCTCGAGATCGAGAGCCACACCGCCACCGGCGGCTGGGACCAGCCGGCGCGGCTCTACGCCCTGGTCGACACCGCGCGGCTGGTGGCCCAGGAGCCCGACCTCGCTTCCAGCGTGGGCCTCGACGAGCCCTCGGCGGAGGGGTCACTGACGCCCGTCGAGCAGGACCAGCTCCGCGACGGCGAGGTGCTCGAGGGGATCCTGGAGCAGATCGCCTGGCCGCCGAGCGTCAGCGGCTGCGCCGCGGTGGTCGAACGGCTGGTGCTGCCCCCTGACGCGGACGGCGAGCTGCCGGCCGACCTGGAGGCCGCGCAGGAGTTCGCCCGCGAGCACCCCGACCGGCAGGAGGTGCGGATCGTGGCGGGCGTGACCCGCGCCGGCGCGTCGTACTGCGCCCTGCGGCTGCGGTCCCACGACGACGACCTGTCGGTCGTCGCCGGCGCCGACCTGGTGCCGGGTCTGCTCGAGTTGTTGAGAAGCACCCTGGAGGAAGAAGAATCGTGAGCGACTTGTTCGATGACGACCCCCGCGCCGAGGCACCGAGGTCGGAGCAGCGGAGCCGCTCGCGCGCGCTGATCATCACCGCAGGGGTGCTGCTCGGCGGGTTCCTCGCGCTGACGGCCTTCTCGGCGTTCTGGACCGAGCGGCTGTGGTTCTCCTCGCTGGGCTACACCTCGGTGTTCACCACGTTGCTGTGGACCCGGGTAGGCCTGTTCCTGGTCTTCGGCGCGGTGATGGCGCTGGCCGTCGGCGCCAACATGCTGATCGCCTACCGGATGCGGCCGCTGTTCCGGCCTGCTACGCCGGAGCAGACCGGTCTCGACCGCTACCGCGACGTCGTGGTGCCGCTGCGCACCTGGCTGTTCGCGGGGACGAGCGTGCTGATCGGCCTCTTCGGCGGCGCGTCCGCCTCGGGGCAGTGGCGCAGCTTCTTGATGTGGCGCAACGGCGAGTCGTTCGGCACGAGCGACCCCTACTTCGACCGTGACATCGGCTTCTACGTCTTCGACCTGCCGTGGTTCCACTTCGTCGTCGACTTCGTGATGGCCGTAGCCATCGTGGCGCTGCTCGCCTCGGCGGCGGTGCACTACCTCTTCGGCGGCATCCGGCTGCAGGTGCCGCACGACCGGCTGTCGCCGGCGGCGCAGGCGCAGTTCTCCGTGCTGCTGGGCGTGTTCGTGCTGGCCAAGGGCGGTGACTACTGGCTGGACCGCTTCGACCTGCTCAACGAGTCGGGCTCGCTGATCACCGGGATGACCTACACCGACCAGAACGCCGTGCTGCCGGCCCGCAACATCCTCACCGGCATCGCGGTGATCTGCGCCGTGCTGTTCTTCCTCAACGTGTGGCGTCGTACCTGGATGCTGTCGGCGATGGGGCTGGCGATGATGGTGCTCTCCTCGATCCTGATCGGGATGATCTGGCCCGGCGTGGTCCAGCAGTTCTCCGTCGACCCGACCGAGGCCGACAAGGAGGCGCCGTACATCGGCAAGAACATCGACGCCACGAGGGCGGCCTACGACATCGCCGAGGTGGACGTGCAGGAGTACAACTCCGAGGCGGTCCTCAGCGAGGACCAGCAACCCGCCCTGGACGCCGCGACGGCGTCGGTGCCGCTGGTCGACCCTCAGTTGGTCCGCCAGGCGTTCGAGCAGACCCAGCAGGTGCGTGCCTACTACTCGGTGGCCGACGTGCTCGACGTCGACCGCTACAACATCGACGGCAAGGACCGGGCCCTCGTGCTCGGCCTGCGCGAGCTCGACCAGAGTGGTCTCGACGACGCCGACAAGAACTGGTCCAACCTGCACACCGTCTACACCCACGGCAACGGCATGATCGCGGCGTTCGCCAACCAGCGGCCGGCCGACGACGTCACGCAGGCCGGGGAGATCCAGTGGGCGGAGGGCCAGCAGGCCAACCAGCGGGTGCTGACGAACCTGGCGCCCGACGGCTACGAGACGCGGGTCTACTACGGCGAGACGAGCCCGTCGTACTCCATCGTGGGCAAGGCCACCAACGGCCGTGACGTCGAGCTGGACCTGCCCGCGGGCGGCCTCCAGGAGGGTGCGGAGTCGACCACGACGTACGGCGGCGCCGGTGGTGTCGGCGTGGGGTCGCTGTTCCGCAAGGTGCTCTTCGCGGTGAAGTTCGGCGAGCCCAACATCGTGCTGTCGGAGCGGGTCAACGAGAACAGCAAGGTCCTCTACAACCGCAACCCCGGCGAGATGGTCAAGAAGGTCGCGCCGTGGCTGACGCTCGACAGCGACCCCTACCCGGCGATCGTCGACGGCCGCGTGCAGTGGATCCTCGACGGCTACACCACGACCGACCAGTACCCGCAGTCGCAGCGCGGCTCGTTCGACACGATGACCGAGGACTCGCTGGCGACGCAGACGGGCTTCCAGACGCTGCCGACCGACGAGATCAACTACATGCGCAACGCGGTCAAGGCGACCGTCGACGCCTACGACGGGACGGTCAACCTCTATGCGTGGGACGAGGAGGACCCGATCCTCAAGGCATGGCGCTCGATCTTCCCGGGCGTCGTGAAGGACCGCGCCGACATCCCCGAGACGCTGCTGAGCCACCTGCGCTACCCCGAGGACCTGTTCAAGGCGCAGCGCTACCAGTTCGCGCGCTACCACGTCACGGACGCGAAGGACTTCTACGAGGGCAACCAGCGCTGGCAGGTGCCGGCCGACCCGATCACCTCGAGCCAGCTGCAGCCGCCGTACCGGCTGTTCACCAACCCGACGGTGACCGAGGAGTCTGCCGACGGCACGACGCCGACGCCGGCGGAGCAGGAGTTCTCGTTGACCTCGGTCTACGTGCCGCGGGGCAAGCAGACGCTGGCGTCGTTCGTATCGGTCAACAGCGACGCGACCGATGAGGAGAACTACGGCCGGATCGAGGTGCTCCAGCTGCCGATCGAGGCGACCACCAACGGGCCACGGCTGGCGGCCAACCAGATCAGCTCGGACCAGGGGGTCCGTGACGAGATCTTCAAGTTCACCAACGGCGCGATCCGCACGTCGTACGGCAACCTGCTGACACTGCCGGTGGGCAACGGGCTGATGTACGTCCAGCCGCTCTACGCCGCCCGAGACTCGGAGTCGCCGCTGACGCTGCAGTTCGTGATGGTTGCGTACGGCGACAAGGTCGGCATCGGCACCACCCTCGATGCTGCGATCCTCGACGTGCTCGGTGGCGTTGCCAACACCCCGGTCGAGCCCACCCCCGGCGGTGGTGACGGCGGCACCCAGCCATCCGGCACCCTGCCGGCCGAGGCGCGCCGCCTGCTGCGGCTCGCCTCGGACTCCTACGCGGAGGCCGACCGGCTACAGAGCAAGGGCGACACGGCCGGCTGGGCCGCCGAGCTGGAGAAGGCGCGCGGGTACATCACCGACGCCCTCGCCCTGCTCGACCAGCGGGCCACCACGACTGACCCCGAGGCGACGGAGACGCCGGCGCCCACGCCGTCCTCGACCGAGTCGCCCACGCAGTAGGTGTCAGTGGGACGGGCGCGCGACGCCCGTCCCGCCGGCCTCCCGTGTTCCTTGAGTGGAAGAGGTTGCGCCCGCAGCCATCCGGAAACCGTCGTGGACTTCCGTCGCACGACCCGATTTGTCCGCGTCACCGATCATCGCGTAACGTTGCGCTCAGCAACGCGGGGTGGAGCAGTTCGGTAGCTCGCTGGGCTCATAACCCAGAGGTCGCAGGTTCAAATCCTGCCCCCGCTACCAATAACCGCAGGTCAGAGGCACTGTCACGACAACTGTGACAGTGCTTTTGTCATCCTCGACCGCAGTTCGACCGCAAACGCTGCCTCCACTCGCGGGCCGAATCAGCGCTGTGGCTGCCAGCAATCGTGTCCGTCAGGACCCGCTTTCGCGAGTGGAGCAGGGCGCTCCGCGGCCTTCGAGAACCAGGAAGTGACCCCACTCAACGCTTGCTTGTCTCGGGATCCGAGACGAGCGTGCAGCAGTGAGCGCGGCGGTGAGGCACCTGTGCTTACGCGCACGAGTCGTCAGGTGGCCGACCGTGTGCGGAACTGTCGACCCCGCCTGTCGTTGAGGCCGAGCTGTTCTGGTGCGGGAGTCGTGTCACTCCACAGCTCCGACGTCGAGGCCCGCGCCCGCCTCGTTGGT
>JBDSLK010000270.1:0-28390 GCA_039916425.1 Nocardioides sp. | reverse complement strand
GGGCGGACGGCCTCGACCGGGAGCCGCCCCCCGGTGCTCAGGCTCTCTGGACCCTCGCACCATCAGCGTCCGTCCGGCCGAGCGGAGCGCTAGGCGCATCCGTCCGGTTCTCCATGTGTGCCGATGTGGACCGCTCCCCCCGGAAACGGTCCACTGGCACGTGTGCAACACCGCTATAAAACAGCGTTTCCGCAGGTCATGTCAAGTGGATTCGACTAAATGAGTAGAACGAAGACGTCTGAGGACGATCTTCGTCGCCGATTGCGCGCGTTGGCCGCGGAATCCGTGGCTGTCGAGGGTCCTGGTTCGCTCGTGCGACGAGGAGCACGCGGTCGCCTCGGCGGTCCACGGGAGGGCCTCCTGACGTCTCGGTCGAGCGCCGCGGTCAAGCGTGTCGGCACCGAGCAGGCTCAGAGCGTCACGGCCCGGTTGAGCCAGACCGAGGTGACCTCCATGCCTACCTTCTCGTAGAGGCCGAGGGCGCCGGTGCGGGAGTCGGTCGAGAGACCGCAGACGACCGCTCCGTGCTCGCGGGCGGCGGCGAACGCGTCGACCATCAGCGCCTGGGCCAGCCCGCGGCCGCGCAGGTCCCGGCGGACGGCCAGCCGAGGGATGTAGGCCTCCGGGTCGCGACCGTCGTCGGTCAGGGCGATCAGGACGTGGGCCACGCCCACGACCGTCTCGGTGTCGTCGACCATCACCCGCAGGTTCCAGGGGGCGAAGCCGGGTCGGCCCAGGACCGAGGCGGCGAAGTCCTCGAAGGGCTCCCGGTCCCGCACGGACCACTCCAGGAAGGCGTCCTCGACGAGGGCGTGCGCGGCCGCGTGCTCCGGCGGCTCGGCGGCGCGGACGGCGTACCCGGGCGGCAGCTCGCGCTCGACGACGGAGGCGCCGACCGGCAGCTTGAGCACCCAGCTCGTCCACCGCACGTGGTAGCCGAGGGCAGCGAGCAGCCGGTCGGAGGGCGAGCCTGCGGGGACGGGCATGCCGATCACCGTGGCGCCCCGCCGGCGGGCGGTCTCCTGCATCCAGTGGGCGAGGCGGGTGCCGATACCCCGGCCGCGGTACGCCGGGTGCACGGCCGCGTCGCCGCGATCGGCGCCGGTGACCTCCGCGTAGCCCACCAGCCGGTCGCCGTCGAACATCCCGAGGGTGGAGGCGGCGACGTCGAAGCTGGGCCGGGCCCAGTCGCCGACGATGTCGGCCTCCTCGATCTCGACCATGCCGATGTCGGCAAGCTCCTCGGCGGCCATCACCTCGAAGACGGCGTGGGCGTCCGCGGGTCCCAGCGGGCGGGAGACGAGGCCGGAGCGCTGTTCGAGGTCCATCCCGCCATTGAACCGGCCACCCCGGCCGGGACGCACGTGGTTAACGGCCCGCCGGGGTGACTGGGGTGCTGGGCTTGCTGGGGTTGGGCTCGCTGTCCGCGCGGCGCGCGGTGTGGATCAGGCGTTGCGGATCGCGGAGACGTCGAACTCGAGCTTGATGCGCTCGGAGACGAGCACGCCACCGGTCTCGAGGGCGGCGTTCCAGGTGAGGTCCCAGTCCTTGCGGTTGATCGCCGCGGTGCCCTCGAAGCCCACCCGCAGGTTGCCGAACGGGTCGCGGGCCGAGCCGGTCTGCTCGAACTCGATCGTGACGGGCTTGCTCATGCCCTTGATGCTCAGGTCGCCGGTGACCACCCAGGTGATGTCGGCGCGCTCGACGTGGGTCGAGACGAAGCTGATCTCGGGGTTGACCTCGGCCTCGAAGAAGTCGGGGGAGGTCAGGTGGGCGTCGCGGTCGGCGCTGCCGGTGTCGATGCTCGCGGTCTGGATGGCGATCTTCACCCAGGACTGCGCCGGGTCGGCGATGTCGAGGTGGGCGGTGCCGGCGAAGTCCTTGAAGACGCCGCGCACGGTGGTGACCATCGCGTGGCGGGCGGAGAAGCCGATGCGGGTGTGCGAGGCGTCGACGGTGTAGTCGCCGGTGACGTCGTCGATCGCCGTGGTGGGGGCGTCGAAGGTGGGCTCGGGGGCAGTGGCGGTCGCGCTGGACGAGCGGCTGAAGAGGGCCATGGGGTCTCCTTGGAGTGAGATATCATTGAACTTTCAACCAAGGTAACAGCGCGATCGTCCAGATCTATTCCGGGGGTCCCCCCGGGCGAGCCCGCTCAGGCTGCTTGCGGGGTGCCGACCGCGTGGGCGGGCGTGCTCCAGTGGGCCTCGAGGCGGGTGCCTCCTGCGCCGTCGGCGACCTCGACCCAGGTCATCGTCGGGGCGCTTCGGCGGTGATCGGTCATCTGGGAGTCCATCAGGGGACACCTCCTGTTCATCTGTTGTTCACCGAGAGTAGCTGATCCCCACCAGACCGGCTGCATTTCGGTCAGATGGGGCGCTTTCCCTCCACCGGGTGGCCTCCTGGCGGCGCAGTTCCTGGGTGACGCACCACTACGCCGAGAGCCGAGAGTGCGCAGAGAGCCGAGAGTGCGGAGGCGGCCGAGTCAGGCCAGGGCTCGGCTGCGCAGCGCCCGGGACAGGTCGTCGCGCGCTTCGAGCACCACCCGGCGCTGACCCGCGTCGGCGGTGCCCGTGGTCAGCGCGGCGGTGCGTAGGAGCACGGTGGGATCCGCCAGCGTCGAGGGGAACAGCTGCTCGGTGAGGACGCGTGCGAGGTCCTGGCTGAGCCGCGTCCAGAAGGCGGGGACGGCCTCGACGTAGCGGTCGACGTACGCCCCCAGCAGGGCGTCCTGGCCGGGCTGCCAGAACCCCTCGGCGAGGGCACGGCCGCGGCTGTTGGTGAGCCTGCCCGTGCCGGTCAGCTCGACCCAGACCGCCTCCTTGCGGCTCGCATCGGGCAGTGCCGCCAGCGCGTAGGCGAGGTGGTTCTGGCTGCCGCTGGTCGGCTCGGCGGCGTGGGCGGCCTCGAGGTCGGTGGCGGAGACCAGGCCCAGGGTGGCCAGCCGCCGGAGCCCCCGCCAGCGCAGCTCCTCGTCCTCGTCGATGCCCCCCGGTAGCGGCACCGGACCCGGCGCCGTCGCCACGGCGGCACGGAAGTAGACCAGCTGGAGGTCGCTGCCGGGCTCGGTGCGCACCGCGAGGTGATGCGCGTGCAGCGCCGCCTCGAGGTCGGCGGAGCCTGCCCAGCGGACGGCGGCCGTGTGGGCATGCTGGAGCAGGGTGCCGACGAGGTCGGGGTCCTGCTCGCCCTCGACGTTGGCCAGCACCGCCGCCACCAGGTCGCGGGGCGGGAGCTCGCCGTCGCGGGCGCTGTCCCACAACGAACCCCAGACCAGCGCCCGGGCGAGGACGTCGTCGAGGGTGTGCAGGGAGTCGCGCACGGTGGCCAGCGAACGCTCGTCCAGGCGCACCTTCGCGAACGTCAGGTCGCCGTCGTTGGGCAGCACCAGGTCGGCCGGGGCCACCGGGGCCACCGGTCCCGGGAGCTCCACAACCACCCGCTCCAGCAGCCGCAACGGCCGCCCGTCGTACCGTCCGACGCCGAGACGGTGCGGCCGGTCGCCGTCCTCGACCAGGACGCCGTCGCGCAGTCGCACCGTCGAGGTGCCCGCCTCCCGCAGCCACGACTGCGCCCACGCGCCGAGGTCGCGGCCGCTCTCCTCCTCCAGGGCGCCGAGCAGGTCGGGCAACCGGGTGTTGCCCCAGGCATGCCGGTCCAGGTAGCGGCGGACGCCTGCGAAGAAGACGTCCTCGCCCAGCCAGGCCGCGAGCTGGCGCAGCGCGGCCGCCCCCTTGGCGTAGGAGATGCCGTCGAAGTTGAGCAGCGCGGCCCGGGTGTCGGTGACGGTGCCGGCGATCGGGTGGGTGGTCGGGAGCGAGTCGGCGCGGTAGCCCCAGGCCTTGCGGACCAGGGCGAACTCCGCCCACGCGCCGTCGTAGTCGGTGGCCCGGTCCACGGTGAGGTAGCCGAGATACTCCGCAAACGACTCGTTGAGCCAGAGGTCGTCCCACCAGTGCATCGTCACCAGGTTGCCGAACCACATATGAGCCAGCTCGTGGGCGACCACCTGCGCGCGGAGCCGGCGCTCACCCTGCGTGGACCTGCTCCGCGGCACGAACCACTCGTCGGCGAAGGTGACCAGGCCGGCGTTCTCCATCGCCCCGGCGTTGAAGTCCGGGACGAAGACCTGGTCGTAGGAGGGGCCGAAGGGCATCGGGCGGCCGAAGAGCGGCTGCTGGAAGTCCAGGCACTGCCGGGTGACGTGCAGGATCTCCTCGGCCTCGAAGTGGGGGGCGAGGGAGGCCCGGCACCAGACGCCGAGCTCGAGCCCCTCGTGGTCGACGGTCCGGCCGTGCCAGGGCCCGCCGGCCAGGGAGAACAGGTAGGGCGCCATCACCTGGGTCGGCTCGAACACGTGCCGCCCGCCCGACACCGTCGCCCGGGTGTTGCCGCGCACGACCCAGGTCTGCGGCGCGTCGACGGTGAGCGAGAAGGTGGCCTTCAGGTCTGGCTGGTCGAAGCAGGCGAAGATCCGCTGCGCGTCGTCGAGGAAGGACTGCCCGTAGACGTAGACCGCCCCGTCCGCGGGATCCACGCTGCGGGCCAGGCCCGCGCCGGTGGACGTGGTCGTGCAGCGGGCCACCACCCGCGCGGTGTGCTCGCCGGCCTCGAGGTCGAGCCACAGGCGGTTGCCCTCGAGTGCCAGCGGCCGACCGTCCACGTCGCCCTCGAGCAGCGTGCCGTCGAGCTCCAGGAACGTCCGGCCGGTCCGGGAGCGGAACCGGACCGTGGTCCGGCTCTCGAAGGTCTCGCCCTCGTTCACGACCAGGTGGATCGAGTAGTCGTGGACCTCGAGCATCCTGGCGCGGGCGGACGCCTCCTCGGCGGTCAGGGTGCGCACCCCGGGAGACTAGTGCGGTCCCGGGCAGAAAGAATGTCCGCAGCGCGACAATCCGGGCGGCTCTCTGCTACGAATCACCACGTGAGGCGCCTCACACAGAGGCGCCCTGGAGTGAAAGCGGTTGAGCTCGTGACTGAAACCAGCAGAAGGAAGCTCCTAGCGGCAGCCGGTGCCGGCGCCGCCGCAGGCGCGGTAGCCCTGGCCCCCGGTGCGGCGTACGCCGCCGAGACGCGTCGTAGCGGCAACAGCGCCCAGGAGTCCGTGGTCGCCCACATCAAGGACCACCGCTCCGGAACCATCTCGATCATGGTCGGTGAGCGCGAGGTCGTCGTGAACGACCGCGACCTCGCCGCCCGCATCCTCAACGCCGCCGGAGGTAAGTGAATATGTCGTCCCACCGCGAAGCACCGGAAATCTCCAAGGACCCGGTCGCCGACAGCACTGACGTCTACGCCTTCGTCAGCCCCAAGAACCCGGACATGGTGACGCTGATCGCCAACTACGTCCCGCTCCAGCAGCCTAACGGCGGCCCGAACTTCTACGAGTTCGGCGACGACGTGCTCTACGAGATCAACATCGCCAACTCGGGCAAGGGCAAGGCGGACATCTCCTACCAGTTCCGCTTCTTCACCCAGATCCGCAACCCGAAGACGTTCCTCTACAACATCGGGCCGATCAGCAGCATCGACGACCCCAACTGGAACCGCCCGCAGTTCTACTCCGTGACGCGGGTCAAGAACGGCAAGAAGAAGATGCTCGCGGAGAAGCTGCCCTGCCCGCCGGTCAACGTCGGCCCGCGCAGCACACCCGACTACGCCAAGCTGTCGGCCCAGGCCGTGCACAAGCTCGGCAAGCGGAAGGTCTTCGCCGGCCAGCGTGCCGACGCCTTCCACGTCGACCTCGGCAGCGTCTTCGACCTCGGCGCCCTGCGACCCTTCAACGAGGCGCACCTGATCCCGCTCGCGACGATGGACGGCATCAACTCGGTGCAGTCCTACAACGTCCACAGCATCGCCATCGAGGTGCCCATCAAGGAGGTCACCCGCAACGGGAACCTTCCCACCGACGCCTCCGACGCCGGCGCCGTGATCGGTGTCTGGACCACGGCCAAGCGCCAGAAGTCCAGGATGTTCGACGACGCGACGGCCAAGTACGAGAGCAAGGGCCCGTGGGAGCAGGTCTCCCGCCTGGGCATGCCCCTCGTCAACGAGGTCCTCATCCCGATGGCCGACAAGGACAAGTGGAACCACACGGCTCCTCGCTTCGACAAGCGCTTCGCGCGCTACGTCAACAAGCCGGAGCTCGCGGTGCTGCTGCCCGTGCTCTACCCGGGTGTCTTCCCCAACCTCGCCAAGTACGGCAAGAACCGGGCCGACCTCAACGCCATCCTGCTTACCGGCATCCCGTCGGGCGTCGTGCCCGGGTTCCAGAACTACACGGGCCCGGTCGAGTCGGACATGCTTCGCCTCAACGTGGCGATCAAGCCGACGGCCAAGCCCAACGACCTCGGTCTGGCCGCCGGGGACGCGGCGGGCTTCCCCAACGGTCGCCGCGTCAACGACGACGTCGTCACCGTGGAGCTGCGGGCCATCGCTGGTCTGTTGCTCCCGCTCGTGGACAAGAGCTTCACGCCCGACGCCGCGGCTAGCGCCGTGACGGACGGGACGACGGTCAAGAAGAACGCGAGGGGCACCACCAAGTTCCCCTACCTCAACCTGCCTGGCGGCGGCTACCAGACCAAGCCGGGCACGACCAAGGCCTCGTGACGCAGATGAACGCCGAGAACCCCCATGCCGGGCAGGGCGCTGTCCTGCTCGACATCGGGGGGGACATCGGGGCCCTCGTGGTGACCATGCCCGAGGGTCTGGACGGTCTCGAGGTCGAGATCCAGCCCGCGGGCACGGGGCCGAAGCCGATGGCCCACGAGCACCGCGATGAGGCTGACGGGGGTCATGACCACCATCACGGTCATGACCACGACCACGGTCACGCTGACGGGCACCACCCGCACGTGGCCGTGGTCAACCGTCCGGTGGGCGACGGCACGGTGCCGTCGCTGGTCTTCCCGGACGTGGTCGAGGGCGACTACGAGCTGGTCCCGAAGCTCGGCGGACCGGTGCAGCTCACGGTCCGCGTGAACGGCGGAGCGGTGACGACGGTGGCCTGGGAAGGACACCCGACCGACTAGCCCGCACACCGATCCCGGGGTCACGGACCACGCGCTTCTTGGGGTGGCGCACGGTGGCCCCGGGGTCATCAAATTGCATACTCATGCATTCGACTGCATACTCTTCCTATGTCCAAGGTGCTGACGTCCCTGCCCGTCGGCCAACGGGTCGGCATCGCCTTCTCGGGGGGCCTCGACACCTCGGTGGCGGTCGCCTGGATGCGCGAGAAGGGCGCGATTCCCTGCACCTACACCGCCGACATCGGGCAGTACGACGAGCCGGACATCGACGGCGTACCCCACCGGGCGCTGGCCTACGGCGCCGAGATCTCCCGCTCGGTCGACTGCAAGCAGGCGCTCGTGGAGGAGGGCCTGGCAGCCCTCGCCTGCGGTGCCTTCCACATCCGCTCCGGCGGTCGCGCCTACTTCAACACCACGCCGCTGGGCCGGGCGGTCACCGGCACCATGTTGGTGCGCGCGATGCACGAGGACGGCGTGGACGTCTGGGGTGACGGGTCCACCTTCAAGGGCAACGACATCGAGCGGTTCTACCGCTACGGCCTGCTCACGAACCCCGACCTGCTCATCTACAAGCCCTGGCTCGACGCCGCGTTCGTCGCCGAGCTCGGCGGGCGCACCGAGATGAGCCAGTGGCTCGTCGCGCGCGACCTGCCCTACCGCGACAGCCAGGAGAAGGCCTACTCCACCGACGCCAACATCTGGGGCGCCACCCACGAGGCGAAGACGCTGGAGCACCTCGACGTCTCCCTCGAGACCGTCGAGCCGATCATGGGCGTGCGGTTCTGGGACCCCGCCGTGGCCATCGAGACCGAGGACGTCACGATCCGGTTCCGGGCCGGCCGTCCCGTCTCCGTCAACGGCACGGCGTACGACGGAGCGGCCGGGGCGGTCGCCCTGGTCCGGGAGGCCAACACCATCGGCGGCCGGCACGGCCTTGGCATGTCGGACCAGATCGAGAACCGGATCATCGAGGCGAAGTCCCGCGGCGTCTACGAGGCGCCCGGCATGGCGCTGCTCTGGATCGCCTACGAGCGGCTGCTCAACGCCATCCACAACGAGGACACCCTCGCCAGCTACCACGCCGAGGGGCGCCGGCTGGGTCGGCTCCTCTACGAAGGCCGGTGGCTGGACCCGCAGGCGCTGATGCTGCGCGAGGCGATCCAGCGGTGGGTCGCGTCACTGGTCACCGGCGAGGTCACCCTGCGGCTGCGCCGCGGGGAGGACTACACGATCGTGCGCACCGCGGGCGAGGCCTTCTCCTACCACCCCGACAAGCTGTCGATGGAGCGCACCGACAACGCGGCGTTCGGTCCCCACGACCGGATCGGCCAGCTCACGATGCGCAACCTCGACATCGCCGACTCGCGGGCCAAGCTCGAGCTCTACGCCGCGCAGCCGCTCGACGAGGGCCAGGTGCTCGTCGAGAACGGGCACCTCCTCGGCGCGCTGCCTGCCGGCGGGGCCCACCGAATCGCCGCCAACCCCGCCGCCGAGGGCGGCACGGGTGACGAGGCGCTGGACCACGCGGCGATGGAGTTCGGCACCGACTGAGCGCTCGCCGGGTCGACCAGCCGACGGCGACGGGTGCCGTGGAGCCGTCACCCGGGGCGGGCATGATGGGGGCATGACCGAATCACAGGGTGAGTACAGCGTCGACGACGAGGACCAGCTTCAGGCCGAGGACACCCTCGACGAGCGCGGGGTGGACGACGTGCTCGACGAAGGCATCACCACGCGCGAGGACTGGTCCGTGGGCCAGGGCTTCGGCAACACCGCCGCCGAGGAGCACGCGGGAGAGACCCTCGACCAGCGGCTCAAGCAGGAGGAGCCTGACGTCGACGCCGCGTCCGACACCTGGGACGAGGAGGACCTCGACGACGACCAGGTGGGCTCCGACCGGTCGGGCCGGCTCATCGCCAGCGACGACGGGGACGACCGCTTCGTCCAGGACGTCGGCATCGACGGTGCGGGGGCCAGTGCCGAAGAGGCCGCCATGCACGTCATCGACGAGTGACCCTCCACCGGGGGGCCCGGGCCGCCGGGGTCCTGACCCTCGCCACAAGTCTGTTGGCGGCCTGCTCGGGCGACGACCAGCCCGACGTACCCGACCCCACGGCGGCGGCGACCGCGCTGGCCGACGGCCTCGCGTCGGGTGACCTCGCCGGGGTCGCCTTCACCCCGGACACCGGGGCGGCGGCGGCCGAGCAGCTCCCCGAGATCGTCGCCGGCATGGGCGACACCGCGCGCACCGTGGAGGCAGCCGCGGGCGCGGTCACCGACGCGACCGAGACCGAGCCCGCCACTGCCGCGGCGACCCT
Source organism: Nocardioides sp. (assembly GCA_039916425.1). Classification (GTDB taxonomy): domain Bacteria; phylum Actinomycetota; class Actinomycetes; order Propionibacteriales; family Nocardioidaceae; genus Nocardioides. Next base: position 19,044 of record JBDSLK010000270.1, on the reverse strand, counting down.
GACCTGGGCCTGGGACGTCGACGGCCAGGAGTGGACCTACGACACGACCGCGAGGCTGGTACTCGACGGCGGCGACTGGCAGGTCGGCTGGGAGCCGGCGCTGGTCGAGCCGTCGCTCGACGAGGCCGTCGTGCTCGACAAGACGACCGTCGGCGCCCGGCGCGGCGACCTCACGGGTGCTCGCGGCACGGCGCTGGTCACCGACCGGCCAGTCACCCGCTTCGGGATCGACCGTGCGCAGGTCCCCGCGAACCGCGCCGTCGCCTCCGCGCGCCAGCTCGCCCGGTTGGTGGGCGTCGCGCCCGGCCCCTACGTGAAGCAGGTCGAGGCCGCCGGCGAGAAGGCGTTCGTCGAGGCGATCGTGCTCCGCCGCGACGAGGTGCCCCAGCGGGTCGGCGCGGCGTACCAGTCGATCAAGGGGGCGCTCGCCGTCCAGGACGACATCCCGCTCGGACCGACCCCCGACTTCGCCGTCCCCCTGCTCGGCCGGGTCGGGGCGGTGACCGCCGAGATGGTCGAGGAGGATCCCGAGCGCTACCAGCCCGGTGACGTGGCGGGACTGTCCGGCCTCGAGGCGAGGTACGACGAGCAGCTGGCGGGCACCCCCGGCGTGGTCGTCGACGCAGTGGCCTCCGACGGCAAGGCCCGCGAGGTCTTCCGCGTCGACGCCGTCGACGGTGACCCGCTCCCGCTAACCCTGGACCTCGAGCTCCAGCTGGCCGCCGAGCAGGCGCTCGCCGGCACCGGGCCGGCCGCCACGCTGGTCGCGGTCCGTCCCTCCGACGGTGCCGTGCTGGCCGCTGCCAACGGACCCGGCACCGGCGGCGTCAACCTCGCGACCTTCGGCCAGGCAGCGCCGGGCTCGACGTTCAAGACGGTCAGCGCGCTCGCCCTGCTGCGCGCCGGTCTCACCCCGGACACCGTCGTCGACTGCCCGGCCACCGTCGTGGTCGACGGCCGGTCGTTCGAGAACTACGACGACTACCCGCCCAGCGGCCTCGGGTCGATCCCGTTCCGGTCGGCCTTCGCCAACTCGTGCAACACCGCGTTCATCGGACAGTCCGGCCGGGTGGGCGGCACGGGGCTGGCGGACGCCGCGGCCACGCTCGGCCTCGGGATCGACCACGACCTCGGCTTCCCGGCGTACTTCGGCCAGGTGCCGCCGCCCGAGACCGAGACCGAGGCCGCGGCCGACATGATCGGCCAGGGCACCGTGCTGGCCTCGCCGATGGCCATGGCCACGGTGATGGCGTCGATCCAGGCGGGCCGGACCGTCGTGCCGCGGCTCATCGAGACGGTCCCGGTCGAGGTGCCGGCCGAGGCGGAGCCGCTCGCTCCGGCCGAGGCCGAGGCGCTGCGCGGGATGCTGCGCACGGTGGTGACCTCCGGGAGCGGCTCCGGGCTGCTGGACGTGCCGGGGGCACCGGTGCTCGCCAAGACCGGCACCGCGGAGTTCGACCTGGACGGCGAGCGGCTGCTGCACGCGTGGATGGTCGCGGCGCAGGGTGACCTGGCGGTGGCCGTCTACGTCGACATCGGCGAGTCCGGCTCGCGCACGGCCGGCCCGCTGCTGGAGCAGTTCCTCCGCGCGGCCGGCTGATCTAGTGATAAGTGGCGCGGTGGATCGGGTTCGTCAGGTGAGCTCGATCCACCGCATCGCTCATCGAGGCGGCTGTCCACAGGCGTCCAGATGACCACTGGCGCTCTGCCCCCGCCCGGGTCACCGTGGGTCGATGCCGACCGAAGCCGTGAGTCGTCTGCTCTCCGATCAGGCGGGGGTCGTCTCGCGGGCGCAGCTCGGGAGGGCAGGTGCCCAGCCTCACGACATCGCCCGCTGGCGCCGTCGTAGGGAACTGGTGGTCGTCCACCCCGGGGTCTATGTCGACCACACCGGCGACCTGAGCTGGCTGCAGCGAGCCTGGGCGGCCGTCCTCGCGTGCGAGCCTGCCGCACTCTGGCGCGAGTCGGCACTGCGCGCCCACGAGGGCCCGGGTCGCCCCGGCTCCGAGGACGGACCGGTGCACGTGGCCGTCGATCGGAGCCGCCACCTGAGCGCTCCGGAGGGCGTGCGGGTCCATCGACGGGTGCGCCTCGACGAGCGCTCGCTCTGGAGTCTGGCCCCTCCTCGGCAGCGCTACGACGACGCCGCCCTCGAGGTGGCGCTGGATCGTGCTGATCCCCTCGATGCGATCGAGGTCGTGGCCCGTGCGGTCCAACATCGACGCACCACCGCGCAGCGACTGGCCGACTCCCTGGCGGAGCGCCCCCGCGCCCAGCATCGCGACTGGCTGGACGGGGTGCTGCGCGACATCGCGTCGGGCACCTGCTCGGTGCTCGAGTACGGCTACCTCACCCTCGTTGAGCGTCCGCACGGACTCCCGACCGCACTCCGACAGCCGGCAGCGACCGCCTCGGTCGGGCTCATCTACCGGGACAACGAGTACGGCACCGGGCTGGTGGTCGAACTCGACGGGCGCCTCTTCCACGATTCGGCAGGTCAACGTGACGCCGACTTCGAGCGCGACCTCGACACCGCCGTCGACGGTCAGGACACCCGACGCCTGAGCTACGGCCAGGTGTACGACCGACCGTGCTCCACCGCCGGCAAGATCGCCCGGCTGCTCGTGCTCGGGGGCTGGCGCGGTCGTCTGCTTCCGTGTGGTCCACGGTGTCCAGCCCTCCGCGTCTTCGCTGGCGACCGAATCGCCTGACCGCAGTGGCTGCGCGGTTGATCCGGTGCACGTGATGCACTCGATCCACCGCATAGCGGTTGGTTTCCCCGGTGAGCCGGGGAAACTGGCGTTCGGCGGCTCACGCCCGCCGCGCTCGCGCCGGCACCGAGCGGGCGACCTCCTCGGGCATCGGCTCGTAGTGGTCGAAGGCCCGAGTGAAGGTGCCGGCGCCGTGGGTCGCGGAGCGCAGGTCGACGGGGTAGCGCGCCAGCTCGGTCTGCGGCACGTGGGCACGGACCAGGGTGCGGTCGTCTCCGACCTTGTCGGTGCCGAGCAGGCGGGCTCGCCGGGCCGACAGGTCCGACATCACTCCGCCGACCAGTTCGTCGGGCACCACGACGCTGACCGCGTCGTACGGCTCCAGGAGGGTGACCGACGTGGACGTGGCCGCGTCGCGCAGCGCCAGCGCCCCGGCCATCTGGAAGGCCCCGTCGGAGGAGTCGACCGCGTGCGCCTTGCCGTCGGTCAGCGTCACCCGCAGGTCGACGAGGGGGTAGCCCGCCCGGAACCCCCGCTCCATCTGCGCGCGCACCCCCTTCTCGACCGACGCGACGAACTGCCGGGGGACGGCGCCGCCGACCACCCGGTCGACGAACTCCAGCCCCGCCCCCTCGGGCAGCGGCTCCACCTCGACGTCGCACACGGCGTACTGACCGTGGCCGCCGGACTGCTTCACGAGCCGACCGTGGCCGGTGCTCGGCCCGGCGAACGTCTCGCGGAGCGACACCAGGTACGCCGCCTCGTCGACGTGGACGCCGTAGCGCTCGGTCAGTCGTTCGAGGACGACGGTCGCGTGCGACTCGCCCATGCACCACAGCACCAGCTGGTGGGTCTCGGCGTCGTTGTCGACCCGGATGGACGGGTCCTCCGCGGCCAGCCGGGTGAGCGCCGAGGCGAGCTTGTCGTCGTCGGCCTTGGATCGGGCCTCGATGGCCAGCGGCAGCAGCGGCTCCGGCAGCGACCAGGGCCGGAGCACCCGCGGGTCGTCGACCGACGAGAGGGTGTCGCCGGTCTCGGCGTGGCTGAGCCGGGCGATCGCGCCGATGTCGCCGGCGACGACCTGCGAGGTCGGGGCGAGGTGTCGACCGAACGGGTACGAGAGAGCGCCCACCCGCTCGTCCTCGTCGTGGTCGGGGTGGCCGGAGCCCGGGCCGAAGAACGACGAGAAGTGACCCGACACGTGGACGCCGGACTCCGCGACGAGCGTGCCGGAGAAGACGCGCACCAGCGACAGCCGGCCGACGTAGGGGTCGCTGGTCGTCCTCACCACCTCGGCCACCAGCGGGCCGGCCGGGTCGCAGGTGAGGCGGCCAGTGGGCGCCCCGGCAGGGGTGAAGAGCTCGGGCGGCACGTGCTCGCGGGGTGACGGGAAGGCCCGGACGGCGAGGTCGAGCAGCTCTTCGCACCCCACCCCGGTCATCGAGCAGACCGGGACGACGGGGTGGAAGGAGCCCCGGGCGACCGCCCTCTCGAGGTCGGCGACGAGCACCTCCTCGGCGACCACCTCCCCCGCTAGGTAGCGCTCCATCAGCGACTCGTCCTCGGACTCCTCGATCACGGCCTCGATCAGCGAGCCCCGCAGGTCGTCGTCGGTGTGGTCGCCGGGCGAGAGCAGACCGGAAAGCCCGGTGACCTCGCCGGAGGGCGACCGCACCGGCAGGTAGAGCGGTAGCACCTTCTCGCCGAACGCGTCCTGCGCCTCGAGCACCACGCCCTCGTAGTCCGCGCGGGCCGTGTCGAGCTTGGTGACCACCACGGCCCGCGGAAGGTCGACGTCGGCGCACTCGCGCCAGAGCGCCCGGGTGGCGTCGTCGACTCCCTCGTTGGCCGCGATCACGAACAGGGCGCAGTCGGCGGCGCGCAGCCCCGCCCGGAGCTCACCGACGAAGTCGGCGTACCCCGGGGTGTCGATCAGGTTGAGCTTGACGCCGTCGCGCACCAAGGGGGCGACGGCGATGGCGAGCGAGCGCTGGTGGGCGTGCTCGGCGGCGTCGAAGTCGCAGACGGTGGTCCCGTCGCGCACCGAGCCCGCCCGCCCGACCACCCCGGCGGAGGCGAGCAGCGTCTCCACCAGCGTCGTCTTGCCCGATCCTCCGGGTCCGACCAGCACCACGTTGCGCAGGGCGTCGGGGCGGCTGGCCCCGAGGTCCTGCCCGGCTGGTCTCCGTGCGCTTCCCTTGTCGACCATGACGGCTCCCGCGTGGTGTCCGTGATCTGAGTCTGCGGACCCCAACCTCGTCCTCGACCAGGCTCGGCACAAGGGCCGGAGGGTCCGAGGACGCGGGCACGACGAGCGGCACGACGACCCGGCACGATGACCCGGGCACGATGACCCGGGCAGCACGGACCCCCCGTCGCATGGGGTCAACGGGGGGTCCGGCTCTTACCGAAGGACGATCAAATCCCCCAGCAAGGACAAGAGTGGCACCGCCGTGGTGACGCGTCAGGCATTTCACCACATTCGCAGGCGTGGCAGGCTGAGATCCATGACGACCGCCCCAGACCGCATCGACCCGGCCCTCGAGGCGCTTGACGACCACCTCGACCTGTTCATCGGCGGCACCTGGCGCGAGGCGGGGAGCGGGCGTCGGTTCGACGTGCTGGACCCCGCGGACGGGTCGGTCCTCGCGTCGGTGGCCGACGGGGACGCCGGTGACGCGATGGACGCGCTCGACGCGGCGGTGACGGCCCAGGCTGCCTGGGCGGGCACGGCCCCCCGCGAGCGGGGCGAGATCCTGCGACGGGCCTTCGAGCTGATCACGGCCCAGGCCGACGACTACGCCCGGCTGATCAGCCTGGAGATGGGCAAGACCCTGGCCGAGGCCAAGGGCGAGGTCACCTACGGGGCGGAGTTCTTCCGCTGGTTCTCCGAGGAGGCGGTGCGCATCCACGGCCGCTGGATGCAGAACCCCGCCGGCGGCTCACGGCTGCTGACGCTGAAGAAGCCGGTCGGCCCGTGCCTGTTCATCACCCCCTGGAACTTCCCGCTCGCCATGGGCACCCGCAAGATAGGGCCGGCGATCGCCGCGGGCTGCACCATGGTCGTGAAGCCGGCCGAGTCGACCCCGCTGACCATGCTGCGGCTGGCCGCCACCCTCGAGGAGGCGGGTCTGCCGGCCGGGGTGCTCAACATCGTCACCACCACCTCCTCGCCCGCCGTGAGCGAGGCGCTGATGGGCGACGACCGGCTCCGCAAGGTGAGCTTCACCGGCTCCACCGTGGTCGGCAAGGTGCTGGTCAGGCAGTCCGCCGACCAGCTCCAGCGGATGAGCATGGAGCTCGGCGGCAACGCGCCGTTCCTGGTCTTCGAGGACGCCGATGTCGACGCTGCCGTCGACGGGGCGATGATCGCCAAGATGCGCAACATGGGGGAGGCCTGCACGGCCGCCAACCGCTTCCTGGTGCACGCGTCGATGGCCGAGGAGTTCGCCGAGAAGCTGGGGGCGCGGATGGGAGCGCTGCGGCTCGGTCGTGGGCAGGACGACGGCGTCGACGTCGGCCCCCTCATCGACGCGAAGGCCGTCGAGTCGGTGCACCAGCTCGTCACCGACGCCGTCCACGACGGCGCGATCCTGGTCACCGGCGGCAGCGTCCCCGAGGGTGGGGAGACCAAGGACGGCACGTTCTACTCGCCGACCGTGCTCCTCGGCGTCCCCGCTGACGCGCAGATCAACACCGAGGAGATCTTCGGACCCGTCGCGCCCATCACCACCTTCGAGACCGAGGAGGAGGCCATCGAGCGCGCCAACGCCACGGAGTACGGCCTCGCCTCCTACGCCTACACCCGCGACCTCGGCCGCACGATCCGGCTGGCGGAGTCACTGGCCTACGGCATGGTCGGCATCAACACCGGTCTGATCTCCAACGCGGCGGCGCCGTTCGGCGGGGTCAAGTCCAGCGGCTTCGGGCGTGAGGGCGGCTTCGAGGGGATCGCGGAGTACCTCGACACCACCTACGTCTCCCTGCCCGCCGGTTGAGGGGCCGACCGTGTCAGGCGGCGCCGAGCATCGACGGCAGCTGGCGTCGTGACCGGATCCCGAGCTTGCGGTAGCACCCGGACAGGTGCCACTCGACGGCCTTGACGCTGACACCGGTCTGCTCGGCGATCTGCCGGTTGGTCCGGCCCTCCGCGGCCAGTCGGGCGGTACGCCGCTCCGACGCCGTGAGCGTCGACAGGGCCTCGGCGTGGCGCCGCGGTGACACGGCGCCGAGCCGGACGAGCAGTCGTCGCACCCGGGCCTGCAGTGGCCACAGCTCCTGGGTCGCCGCATAGACGTCGACCTCGCGCAGCAGCGTCAGGGCCTCGACCTCGCCGCCGTCGGTCAGCATCAAGAGGGCGGCGAGATCGGTGGTGATCTGGGCGCGCAGCCGGGGCGCCGGCACCGCGGTGACCAGGACGAGGGCTTGGCGGAGCAGGCTGATCCGGTCCACTGCCACGTCGACTGCCGCCAGCGTGCGCAGGGCCTGAGCCTCGGCGTACGGCGCGCCGAAACGTTGCGCCAGGCGCAGGTTGTCGCGCGCCAGGGTGAGAGCCCGGGCCGGGCTCCCGCTGCGGATCTCGGCGAAGGCCGCGCCGACACGCCACGCCAGCAGCGCGGGGTTGTCGATGCCAGGACCGAGGCGGCGCCCGGCCTCGTGGAAGTGGTCGATGGCCGCGGCGTTGTCGCCGATCGCGCTGGCGACCTCGCCGCGGGCGTGCCGGGCCAGCGCGGCCCCGAGGCCGGAAGTCAGCGGGCTCTGCGCCAGCAGGGTGCCGACCCGGGCGGCGTCGGTGACCTCGCCGCGGGCCAGGCGGCCCTCGATGACGGCCGACAGGTCCGCAGCCGCCTGGGGGCCGTCGCCGGCAGCCGCCCGGTCGAGGTCGGCGAGCCCCTTGTTGACGAGGCCGGCCCGGATCCGCAGGTGCCCGCGGCAGGCCGTCGCGACCAGTCGCGCTGGGTGGTCGGTGTCGCTGTCGAGGATCCCGGTGAGCACCTCCTCGGCCTCGTCGAAGGCTGTGACGGCGCCCAGCAGCGTGGTCGACAGCAGGAGCGTGCGGGCCGGGAGCGCGCCCGCGGCCACCTCGCGGACGGCGCGCAGCGCGAGGCTGCGGACCCGTCGGGCCGAGAGGCCCCGGTGGGCAAGGCTCACGGCCGTGGCCAGCCGGGCGGACGGGTCGGCGCCCGTGGGAGCGAGGGGCACGGGAGCGAGCGAGCCGAGCGGGTCGAGGCCGCCGGCAGCGGCCGCGAGCAGGCGCCGGTCGTGGAGCCAGCTGGCATCGTCGGGGGCGACGACAGCGACCAGGGCCACAAGGTCGGCGTAGGCCGCGCTCGCCTCGGCCACCCGGCCGGCGTCGGCCAAGGCGTCGGCCGCCTCTGCGGCGTGCTCCAGCGCGCCGAGCGTCGTCGGCTCCGCTGGGGTCGCGGCAAGATCGCGGGTCGTGGTCGGGGAAGCAGGCGTCCCGGCCTGGTCGGCGGCAGTGTCGAGCAGGTCCCGCAGGGTCCCCGGGTAACCGGCCGACTGACGGTGCAGCACGTCGATCTCGTCGTCGTCGGCGCCCGGTCGTGTGGAGCGGACCAGGGTGGCGACCGCGTGGGCCGAGAGCGGCATGGGGGTGAGGCGGCGGCCGCCGGCGACCAGGTCACGCACCAGGTCGGTGGTGCCGACGGCGCGGGAGGTGCCGGCGGGTCCGTCGGTCACGGCGGCGACCACCAGGCACCGCAGGAGGCGCAGGTCGTCGCGGATGGCGCGCAGCACGCGCAGCGAGACGGCGTCCCCGGTCTCCAGGTCGTCGACCAGCAGGAGGGTCGGCTGATGGGCGACGAGGTCGTCCAGGAGCCAGCGCAGGCCGAGGGCGAGGTCGCGAGTGGACCGCGCGCTCCCGCGTCGCCAGGCGCTGAGCGCGCGAGCTGGTCCGTCGAGCGGCGCCGCTCCCCGGTCCAGTCCGTCCAGCATCTCCAGCAAGATGCTGTGGTCGGGACTGGACCGGGGGGAGCGCGCCTCCAGGACGAACCAGCCCGCGGCGGTGGCTTCGGCGGCGACCTGTTCCAGCAAACAGGTCTTCCCGATGCCGGCCGGCCCGGTCACGGTGATCCAGCCACCGCGTCCGTTCCCGGCACGCTTCCGCGCCCTGGAGAGGGCGGCTAGTTCCGCCTCCCGCTCCAGCACGGGCTTGTTCTGCATAACGGCGAGACTAGGAAGAAGTTCCGGCCTTGTGGGGGAAATCGCAGAGATTTGACCGCTTGGGCCAGGAGACGCGGCCCAAATGGGCCAGCAGCGCCTGCGCCGACCCTGCTGCGTGCACCAGGTCCTCGGCCTCGTGGACCTGCCCACTCATGAGGTAGACGTGTACGAGGAGATCTCGCTGGTAGCGCGCGGTCAGGTGCTCGAAGTCGTCCAGCTCGGTCGTCACGATCAGGTCCGGTGGCGGCTTGCGCGCTGGCGTACGGGTCCCGTCGTCTCGCGGACGCGGTGCCCTCCCGGAGGCTAAGGTCCCGACAGCGGTCGGCTCGGCTCCCGACCGCCGGTCGACAAGCCCCCTGAACGAGAAGGTGAGTGCCCGTGGTGCGGTCGGGATCGTCGCAGTACCCACCGCTCCCGCCCGGCTTCCTCCTGGGGACGAGCACGGCGGCGTACCAGATCGAGGGCGCCGCGACCGAGGACGGCAAGGGCCCGAGCATCTGGGACACCTTCACGGCCGAGCCCGGCCGGGTCGTCGACGGCACCACCGGCGCGGTCGCCTGCGACCACTACCACCGCGTCGACGAGGACGTGGAGCTGATGCGCCGTCTCGGTGTCGACGGCTACCGCTTCTCCGTCTCCTGGCCACGGATCCAGCCCCAGGGCCACGGTCCGGCCAACGCGCGGGGGCTTGCCTTCTACGACCGGCTCGTCGACCGGCTGCTCGAGGCCGGGATCAAGCCGATGGTCACGCTCTACCACTGGGACCTGCCGCAGGCCCTCGAGGACGACGGCGGCTGGCTCAACCGCGTGAGCACCGACCGCTTCCAGGAGTACGCCGCCCTCGTGGGCAACGCGCTCGCCGACCGGGTCGAGCACTGGGTCCCCGTCAACGAGCCCAACGTCGTCACGATGCTCGGCTACGGCCTCGGCACCCACGCGCCGGGCAAGCGGCTGATGTTCGACGCGCTGCCGGTCGCCCACCACCTGCTCCTCGCGCACGGCAAGGCGGCGATCGCCCTGCGTCAGGCGGGGGCCACGAGCGTCGGCTGCGCCAACAACCACGCGCCGATGTGGCCCGCCACCGACGACGACGCCGACGTGGGCGTCACCAAGCTCTTCGACGCGATCTGGAACGGGATGTTCTCCGAGCCGATGCTCTTCGGGCGCTACCCCGTCGACCTCCAGCCGCTGCTCGAGGAGGTCGTGCAGAGCGGCGACATGGTCACCATCCGGCAGCCCCTCGACTTCTACGGCGTCAACTACTACAACCCGATGAAGGTCCAGGCCGCTGCCGAGGACGCCGAGCTGCCCTGGGAGCAGCGCGAGATCCTCGGCTACCCGACTACGGACTTCGGGTGGCCCGTGGTGCCCGATGCGCTGCGGGAGCTGCTGATCTTGATGAGGGCGCGCTACCGTGCCGCGCTGCCGCCGATCCTGATCACCGAGTCCGGCTGCTCCTACGGCATGGGCCCCGACGCCGACGGCGTCGTCGACGACCAGCCGCGCATCGACTATCTCGACTCCCACCTGCGCTCGATCAGCGCTGCCATCACCGCCGGCGTCGACATCCGTGGGTTCTACACGTGGTCGCTGATGGACAACTTCGAGTGGGCCGAGGGCCATACCCAGCGGTTCGGCCTCGTGCACGTCGACTACGAGACGTTGGAGCGGACGCCCAAGAGGTCCTTCGACTGGTACGCCGCGCTCGCGGCCGCTCACCGCGCCACCCGCTGACCGGCCGAGGCCGGCACTACCGGCGGCGGGGGACCCGCTCGGCGATGACGGGGCGGGGGGAGGGGATCTCCAGGCCGTCGTCCTCCACGCGCACCACGTCGAAGCCGGCGAGCTCGAACTTGTCGGTCTCGGGACCGGGCAACTTCCCCGACCAGCGGGCCATGAAGAAGCGGCGGTTCTCAGGGATCCGACGGCCGCGGCCGGGCGTCTTGCCCTCGAGGTGGGTCACGAACGAGCGCGGCTCGACCCGGAAGCCACCCGGGCGGAGCTCCATCGCGCGCAGGCACAGGTCGACGTCCTCCATGCCGTTGACGTAGTGCGGGTCGAAGCCCTCGAGCTCGGCCAGGTCGGCGGCGCGCATCACCATCGCGGCCGCCGTGGCGGCGTGGAACCGCATCCCGCCGGCCGACAGCGCGTCGAGGTAGGGACGGCCCGTGAGGAAGTGGCAGGCCAACCCGTTGGTGGCGGGGAAGACCGTGCCGGCGGTCTGGATGGTGCCGTCGGGGTAGAGCAGCACCGGCTGTGAACCGGCCACCGCGGGGTCGGTGAGATGGCCGACCACCTCGGGCAACCAGTCCGTGTCGGACCTGGTGTCGTTGTTGAGGAAGACCACGACCTCGCCGGTGGACTCGGCGAACCCGACGTTGCAGGCGATCGCGAAGTTGAGGTTGACCGGGAGCCGCCGGTAGTGAACCCGGTCCTCACCGACGAACCGGGCGGTCATCTCCTGCCCGAGCGCCATGGAGGAGCCGTTGTCGACCACGATGATCTCGACGTCGGCCACCGAGGTGGTCCGCAGGAGCGTGGTCACCGCCTCGGTGGTCATTGCGGCGTCGTTGTAGGTCGGGATGACTACCGACACCCGCCCGGGCTCCCGGCCGGCCACGCCCGCCCGCACGTCCGGCCAGCCCACCCAGGCCCTGCCGATCACCGCCAGCCAGTCGCCGTCGGCGCCGGCCGCGGAGGTCTGCTGGCGGGGGAGCGTCGCGACCATCCGGTCGCTGGCCACGAAGGGGAAGGAGTCGAGGGGCTCGCGGGTGGCGAGCTGGATGGCGAACTCGGGCTCGGCGCCGGAGCCGAGGGCCGGGTCGAACCCCCCTGCCTCGCGGGCGGCCGCGGTCAGGCAGACCAGCGCCCCCACGTCGATCCAGCCGCCGGTGCGCAGGGTGGGCAGGTCGCCGTAGCCGACCATCACCGCAGCGCGGCCGGTCGGGTCGTGGAGGGAGACGGCGGCGTGGCCTGCCTCGTGACCTGATTCGTGCAGGCGCTGGACGGCGGCCTGCAGGAAGTCGGGGCGCCAGTGCCGGCCCGGCAGCAGGAAGGCGACGTAGTGGCCCCCGGCCGCCGCGAGCCCGACGTTGCGCCAGTCGGTGGCCGCCGACTCGTCGTCGGCCGGCATCGGGACGACCCGGGCGCGGCCATCGTGGAGGTCGGGCACCCCGGCGTCGTCGGGATCGCCGACGAAGATGAGCTCCCAGCGGTGCAGCGTCTGGCCCTGCAGGATCAGCACGGCCGCCGAGGCGGCGGCCGGGCTCCCGCCGAGGCGGGTGACCACCGTGACCAGCGGGCCGCCGGGGCCCTGCATCGGCAGTGGCGGCCGCCCGCGCCGCCACGGGGCCAGGCCGGGTTCGTGGAAGGAGAGCTCGCGGCCAGGCAGGTTGTCGTGCTGGGCGGCCACCAGGCGGGCGTGGGCGAGCAGCGCGTCGCGGGCCGCGCCGTACGACGGCACCGAGCCGTCGGCGCGCGGCTCCACCGGCATCGGGGTGGCGCGCTCGGCGTGGGTCAGGAAGTGCGCCAGCGGGCCGACCTCGAGGAGCTCCTCGGAGCGTCCCACTCGCTCGGCGTAGCGGCCCGGGTGGAACAACGGCCCGAACGGCCCCGACCAGCTGCGCTCGTCGACGAGGTGGTCGAGCACCTTCAGCACGTGACCGCGGCCCCAGGCCTGCTGGATCTTGCGCGGGAGGGACCCGATCGAGAGGAACGGGTTGGGGCTCAGACCGGCCGGCATGCCGGTGCTGACGCAATGGCGCGCCGCGCTGCGGCGGTCGGGAAAGACCTCGCCGGCCGCGGCGGCGTAGTACTCCAGGTCCAGCAGCCCCGAGCGGGCCAGGGTGACCGCGGGCGAGCGGGCGCCGGCCTCGGCGGGCGTGCCCGGCTGCGCGCCGGGGCGGTCGCCGGCAGCCTCCGGCGCCTGGGGTCCGGGGACGTCTCGCACCCGTCCCTTCCTCCCGTGCCGCACCCGGTCAGCCTAGTCGGTCACCGCCCTGGCTCCCTGCGCCAGACATGCCGACGCCGGGCCCGGACCGTCTGGTGGCGGCCCCGGACCCGGCATCGAAGCGGGTGTCCCAGTGAGTCGGGACGTGGGTCAGGAGGTGGGGTCGAGGTCCCAGAACTGCACCCAGTCGACATTCATGTGCTGCGGCAGGCGCTTGTCGCCCCCGAGGTCGTCGAGCTCGTAGTCCGAGGACAGCAGGCTTAGGATCGGGAACTGCTCGACGCCCGAGATGCCCTCGGTGGTGCGCCAGGTCTCCTGGCCGTCGTTACGGAAGATGTAGACCTTCGGGGTCCACTCGACCGAGAAGACGTGGTACTTCTTCCACCACGCGTCGGACCTGCTGGAGAGGTACTGGTCGGGGTTGTCGAGGAAGTTCCCGACCTTCTTCGGGCCCCTCGCCGTCGGGTGGTAGATGAAGCTGGTCAGCCCGCCGCCCTTGCTGGGGTGGCCGAACCACTCGATGATGTCGATCTCCGCACCGCCGGTCTTGGCGGTCTTGGAGCCGTTCTGCACCGTGGGCTGCATCCAGAACGACGCGTGCTGGCCGCGGGACTTCTGGAACTTCATCCGGGCCGCGGCGACGCCGTACCTCAAGGTGTTGGCACCGCTGGTGGCGATGTGACCGTTGAGGCGGTAGTCGAACTTGCCGATGACCTTGCCGTCGGCGCGCTTGGCGACGCACAACTTGTTGCCCTTCGACTTGTCCCTGATGACGCTCAGCTCCACGGAGCCGCGCGCGACCTTGACGGCCTTCGGGGAACCCTTGGAACAGCGGCGCAGGCCGGCCGCGTTGTAGGACGGGGCGCGGTAGCTCCACGCGGGGCTCAGTGAGCGGCCGCTGAACTCGTCGACGAAGTCGGGGGTGCCCCACTCGGTGGAGACGACCTCACCGGTCTTGATCGCGGGCTTGCCCTGGAACTTCGAGACGGTGGCGCGGTAGGTGATCGGCAGCCCACCCTGGGTGGTGCCGACGCTGAACTCGGCCAGGCCGCGCTCGTTGAGCGTGGACTTGGCCACCTTCACCCACGAGGTGCCGGAGAGGCGCGCGAGGACGACCGGGCGCTTCGCCGTGACCGGGGTCACCTTGAGGGCGACCACGGTGCGGGCGCCGGCCGGGCGGGCGACGCCCTTCCCGACCTGCGAGACCGGAGGCAGCACCGTGATCGAGGCGCGCTGGCCGGCGGCCGCGGTGGCCGACGTGGAGGACGAGGACGAGGCCGACGGGGTGTCGGCGGTGGACGGGGAGCCGAGACCGGCTACCAGGAGCGCGGCGGCGGCGGCAGTGGCGAGCACCGACGTACGGGCGGCTCTGGTGCGGGGAACGAGCAAGGGACTTCCCTCTCTGGGGCGACGGGTGCGAGATCGTGCAGACGACCAGTGTGACGCGTGTGGCGACCGATCGGTTCGGACGTCATACCGAATGACGCGTCCCCAGTGTCACCCGCACCCGTTCTGAGTCAAATTCCTCACCCAGCCAGTCGAACAGCCCGCGCAGGACGATCGGGTCGGCGACGTAGTCGTCGTAGTGGACCCGGTACGCCGCGTCGCCGAGGCCCTCGGCGACCGCGAGGATGCGGCGCTCGATGCCGGCCAGGTAGGCGGAGTTGTCCTTCTTGGCCCACCACTTGCTCTTCAGCACGTCGGCCTGGTTGCGGGTGTTGACCACGAACCGCGCGCCCGGGAAGACCTGACCCAGGAAGTCGACGAACTCCGCGAGGTCCTCGTGGTACCAGCGGATCTCCTTGAAGCCGGTGACCCGGGTGTCGGGCTCGGGCCGGAGCACCGTGTCGAGCACCAGTCGGCGGATCCCGGCCAGCGACGCCTCGGGAGGGAAGTCGGGCATCCCGTAGAAGGGGTGGGTCACCTTGCGACGGTTGACCAGGTTGCCCCGGCGGCTCTCGTCGAGGAGCGTCTGGTGGAAGGCGTAGAGGTGGTTGAGCGCGGCGGAGTTCTCACCGCGGATCAGGTAGCCCGGGATCGAGTTGAGGATGCCCTGGACCAGCGTCGAGCCGGAGCGACCGTAGGTCATCACGAAGATGTAGCCCAGGTCGGGACGGTCGGGCGTCATCGCCGTGCGGCTCAGATGCCAGCGCGCGGGCGCAGGGAGTAGAGCGACTGGCCGTCGGTCTCGCGGCCGTAGACGAACTCGTCGACAGCGAGCCCGGCGTCCCACAGGAGCCGCTCGAAGAACTGCCGGTCGAAGCGCACGCAGTGCAGGCGGCCCTTCCAGGCGAGCTTGCGGTACTCGTCGGGGTTCTCCTCGCAGTCCGAGACGGCGTTCTCGACGAACGCCGTCATCACGGCCCGGCCCTGCGGAGCGAGGATCGAGGCGATGGTGCGCGCGTAGCCGCGCACGTCGGGCTCGAGCATGTGGGAGAAGACCGAGTAGGCGTAGAGGACGTCGACGCTGCCCGGGTCGGCCGGGATCTCGAAGTCGACCCGTCCCCCAGGGTTGTAGCGCTCGTTGCGCTGGTCGACCAGGGAGAAGCGGGTGTGGTCGTCGGTGAGGTGGTCGCGGGCCCAGTCGAGCAGGGAGGGCTGCACGTCGACGCCGTGGTAGTCGCGGACGTGGCCGAGCGACTGCCGGATCCCGACGGCGAGCCTTCCGGCGCCGCAGCCCCAGTCGAGCAGACGGGACTCGCGGGTCAGGCCGGCGTGGCGCTGGAGCAGGGCGACGTCACGGATCGCGGCGGCCACGAAGTCGGTGTCCTGCCGGAAGTGGGCGCCTCCCATCCGCAGCGCCATGGGCGGGAGCGTGAGCCCGATCTCGGGGAGGACGGCGTCGGACATGCCGACGAGTCTATGCCGGGACCACCGAGAGAGCAGCGTCGAGAAGCACGGCGGCCCGGGCGTCGAAGGAGTGCTCGGCCAGAACCCGCTCGGCGGTGCGCAGCCGGCTCGCCGCGTCCGGGAACGACCGGCGCCAGCCCGAGCGGGCGAACCGGCGCAGGTCCTCGGGGTCGCGCCACACCGCGACGGCATCGCCCACCACGTCGCCCGCCGCGTCACCCGCCGCATCGCCCACCATGTCGGCCAGGACGTCGGCCAGGCCGGCGACCTCGTCGATGAGCAGCCGCCCGCCGCACGCGAGCACGTCGAAGACGCGGTTGGAGACGAAGCCCCGCTCCCTCATGTCGGCCCAGTGATCGCCCAGCACCAATCCGGCGGAGGCGTAGAGGGCGCCGAGCTCGGCGTTGGGCACGCTGATCCCTGCGACCCGGTCGTCCTCGACGAGGCCGCCCCAGCCGTCGCCGTAGATCGTGAGGTCCAGGTCGGCCTCGAGCGCCGCCCGGACCACGGGTCTCAGCACACCGCGGGAGTTGCCCACGAAGAGCACCTCGGGGCCGCTGTCGGGCTGGGCCAGGCCGGGACGGAAACGGCGGGTGTCGGTGCACTGGAGCAGTGGCCGGACCGGGCGGCCCCACTCGCGGGTCCGGGCCGCGGCCCAGGCCGGGCCGGCGGCGAGCACGGCGTCGTAGGCCGCGCCCTCGGCGGCCGTCACGTCCCCCGGGTGGCTGATCACCCACAGCAGCCGGGCGCCGGTGTCGTGCTCACCGCACGGGACGGGCTCGAGCCCGCGGAGCACCAGCACCACGTCGTCGTGCGCGCGCGAGCGGCGTCCCCGGGTCTCGGGGTGGTCGACGGTGACCCACTGGCCGAGCCGCTCCAGGGACGCGGCGAGGCTGCGGGCGAAGGGGTCGTCGCCCCAGCGGCGCCCCCGCGGGGCCAAGGGGGCGGCGATGTCGATCGCCCAGCGCAGCGCCGGGCGACCCTCGACGACCCGGATCGGACGGCCCGGGCCCTCGAAGCCCGCCGCCCGCCACCGCGCGTCGCCGTGCCGGTCCCCGCTCACCGCGGAGCCCGCACCGAGGTCGGTGACCCGGCGTCCGGGCGGCGAGACGACGCGGGCCGCGGGCACGACGTACGCCGGGGCGACGGGGCCGTCGGCGGTCCGGAAGGCCAGCACGCCGTGGGGCAGCGCGGGCACGGGCAGGTGGGCAGCGCGGGCGGCGTCGGCCGGGGTCTCCCCCCGCAGGAACGGCACCAGGTGGTCCCCCTCGGGGACGAGCCCGGCCGCCACGACTGTCTGGTCGGGTTCCACGACCAGCGGTCCGACCGTGCCGACGCCGTCGGTCAACCCGTCCAGGAGGTGGCGCAGCCAGGGCCACTCCGGCGGCTCCAGCGCGGGGTCGACCAGCACGGTCACCGGGCCGCGGGCAGCACCCAGCCCGGCCGCAGCCGCGCCGTCGACCACCCGGGTGCCGGGCAGGGTCAGGGCGAGGAGCGTGGCGAGCCGACGGTGGGCGGGGTCGCTCACGCAGGCGAGCAGCTCGGCCCGCAGGCCGTCGCGGACGATCTCGGTCCGGTAGAGCAGGCGCAGCCAGGCGCAGACCGGCTGGAAACGGTCACCGGCCGGCAGCACGACCGAGACGTCCACCGGCCAGGCATCTCCGACCAGATCAGGGGGTGTGGCGGGAGCCAACGCGGCGAAGGCGGCCGCCCGCACCTCGGCCCAGGTCACCGCTCGCCCGGCGGTGCGGGGCAGCTCGGTGTCGGGGCGCGCGGCGCCTGCCCAGGCCTCGGCGTCGCCGGGCAGCAGCGGGTGGGTGGCGACCCGGGCCCGGTCGGGGCGGGCCAGGTAGTGCGTCAGCGGGTCGGACGCCCCGTCGCGCCGCCACCGACCGCCGGGGTAGAGCCAGGCCGGCTCGACGAGCGGGTGCGGGCTGGCCGTGCGGGTGCGGGCGTGCGTGACGTAGTCCGCCGCGGCCGCCTCCCGGGAGGGGTACGCCGCCCCCGTCTGCGCGGCGTACCACTCCTCGTCGAAGAGGGGGCTCGCCGCGGCCGTGGCCACCGCCCGCAGCAGGTCCGGCACGCGACGCACCCTAGTCCCATTCAGGGTGCGCCGCGTGCCGCTGGGGAGGTCAGTGCTGGCCCTCCCAGAACTGCACCCAGTCGACGGAGGAGTGCTCGTCGATGACGCTCTCGTCGCCGTGCTCGGGGAGCTCGTAGTCGGAGGAGAGCATGCTGAGGATGAGGAACTGCGGGTGGTGGGAGATGCCCTCGCTGGTACGCCAGGTCTCGTGGCCGTCGATGCGGAACACGTACTCCGTCGGCGTCCACTCCACCGAGAACACGTGGTAGTTCTTCCACCAGGCGTCGGACCGGCCGGCCAGGAACTGGTCCGGATCGCCGAAGTCGCTGCCGATGGCGACCCTCTCGCCCTCCGGCGTGGGCCGGTAGACGGTGCTGGTCATCCCGCCACGACGTTCGTCGCTGCCGTACCACTCCACCACGTCGATCTCGGCGCCCCAGGGAGTCGTTCCGTACTTCAGGAGGCCCCGGGGCTGGAGCCAGAAGGACGCGTGCTGGCCGCGGTCGCGCTGGAACTTCATCCGCGCGGCGGCGACGCCGTAGGTGAAGTCGGCGGACTCCTGGGTGGACACGTTGGCGTTGAGTCGGTAGGTGAACGGTCCGGTCACCGGCTGGAGCGGGGCGCCGAACTCGTCGTACGGCGTGCACTGGTCGGTCCGGGCCGGGTCGGCGAGCACGCTCAGGGTGAGCGCGCCGGCGCCGACCCCGGTGGCGTCCGGGGAGCCCTTCGAGCACGCCCGGCCGCCCCACGGGTTGTAGAACTGGATCCGGTGGCTCCAGCGGCCGTCGAGCGCGGAGCCGGAGAACTCGTCGACGAAGCCGGGGTCTCCCCACTGGGTGGAGCTGGCCACCCCGGTGTTGTGCTCGGAGAGTCCCTGGTAGGCGAGTGCGGTGACGCGGTAGCTCACCGGCCGGCCCCCCATGCGGGTCGGCGCAGTGAACTCCACGGCACCGGACTTGCTCAGCCGGGTGTGGTCGACGGGGCGCCAGTCGCCCCGGTGGAATCGGGTGAGCACGACCGGCCGCCCCGCCCGAGCGGGCCGGAAGGTGGCCGTGATGACCGTCTGGGCGGCCCGGCTGCTGGCCGGCGTGGAGCCGACCTGGGCGATCGGGGGAAGCAGCGAGATGGTGGCGACCTGCCGGCGGTCGGCGGAGCTCGACCTCGCGGCGGGAGCGGTGCCGGCCGATGCGGAGGTCGGTAGCACGACCGCGAAGGTCGAGACCAGGGCCAGCAGCACGATGGCGGCGGCCGAGCGCAGGGGTGCGTTC
>JBDSLK010000269.1:0-10875 GCA_039916425.1 Nocardioides sp. | reverse complement strand
GTACACCTACGAGGGCGACCAGCTCGGCCAGGGCAAGGAGAACGCCCGCTCGTTCCTCAAGGACAACCCCGACCTGGCCAACGAGCTGGAGAAGAAGATCCTCGAGAGGCTCGGCGTCGGTCCGTCGGTCGCCGACCCGGCCGCCGACCCGGCCGCCGATCCGGCCGATGAGCTCTCCGACGAGCCCATCGGTGTCGATGACTTCTGATCCCTGGCAGGGGCCGTCGGGGTCGGACGGCCCACCGCCTCCCGACCCCGCGGCGCCGCCCGAGGCCGACCACGAGGCGGTGGCCCGCAAGGTCCTGCTCGACCAGCTGACCGGGCGGGCCCGGTCCCGTCACGAGCTGGCCGACAAGCTGCGCGGCCGGCTCGTTCCCGACGACGTGGCCGACCGGCTGCTCGACCGCTTCGCAGAGATCGGCCTCATCGACGACGAGGCCTTCGCCCGGGCCTGGGTCTCCGAACGGCATCGATCCAAGGGCCTAGCGCCCCGGGCGCTGACCCAGGAGCTGCGACGCAAGGGCATCGACGACGAGACGGTCCGCGCCGCCGTCGACGAGGTGACCGACGACGACCAGGAGAGTGCGGCCCGCGCGCTGGTGCGGCGCAAGTTGCGCTCGCTCGGCCAGGTCGACCAGGCGACGGCGACGCGACGGCTGGCCGGGATGCTGGCCCGCAAGGGCTACTCGCCCGGGCTGTGCTTCCGGGTGGTCAAGGACGAGCTGGGTGCGGACCTGACCGAGGAGCTCTAGTCTCGCCGGGTGACGGTTCACCTGGTGGTGCACGACCGCGGCCGCGAGCTGTCGGGGGTCGTGCGGGAGGGGGAGTCCTGGGCAGCGGCCGCGACCCGCACCTGCGGCGGACTGCACGGCACTCCGGTGCCGTTCGACCTGTCCGGTGAGGTGAAGGTGTTCGCCATCGACCACGAGACCACGGTCGCGGTCCGGGCGATGTCGCGCGGCGACCTGCCCGACGTGGTCCGGTGGCGACAGGCCGCCCACGTGCACCGGTGGTGGGTCGCCGACGGCGAGCCGACCGAGGAGCTGGTGACGGCGCAGTACGCCCCCGACATCGACGGCCGCACGCCGACGCGGCTGTGGGTGGCCGAGGTCAACGGCCGCTCGCTGGGCTTCGTGCAGGACTATCGCGTCGGCGACTATCCCGAGTTCGCCCTGCTGGCGCCCGACCCGGATGCCGTCGGGGTCGACTACGCCATCGGTGACCCCGCCTGGGTGGGCCGTGGACTCGGTGTCCGGGTGTTGTGGGAGTGGATGGGCCGGGCCCGGCGCCGCTTCCCGGCCGTGACGCAGTACTTCGCGGCGCCCGACCATCGCAACGAGGCCTCCCTGCGGATGCTCGACAAGCTCGGGTTCACTCGCGGCCTGTGGTTCGACGAGCCGTTGCCCGACGGCTCGGTCGGCACGATGGTGGGCTGCACGCTTGACGTCAACCGCGTGCTGGGCTGAGCCGCTCACCTCCTTCGGGGCGCGGATCGGTCATGATGAGCGCATGTCGCTCGCCACCCCGCTGCTGCCCGGACCTGTCGACCTCGAGGCGTTGGAGACCGACGCGGCGCCTGGCTTCGACGGCAAGAAGGCCGACGGCAAGGTGGCGTTGGCGGAGATGGGCGAGGAGCTCGCCGACCTCCAGGAGCGGCTGTTCGCGTTGCGCGCGGTCGGCACCCGGCGCCGGGTGCTGCTCGTCCTGCAGGGCATGGACACCTCGGGCAAGGGCGGCACGCTGCGGCACACCGTGGGTCTGATGGACCCCCAGGGCGTCCGGATCACCTCGTTCAAGGCCCCGAGCGACGAGGAGCGCGAGCACGACTTCTTGTGGCGCGTGGAGAAGGCGGTGCCGTCGCCCGGCTACGTCGGGGTGTTCGACCGTTCCCACTACGAGGACGTGCTGATCGGCCGGGTGCGCGAGCTCGCGCCGGCGGCGGAGATCGAGCGCCGCTACGACGAGATCAACGACTTCGAGCAGCGGCTGACCGACGAGGGCACGACCATCATCAAGTGCATGCTGCACATCTCCGCCGACGAGCAGAAGGAGCGGCTGCTGGCTCGTCTCGACGACCCGACGAAGCACTGGAAGTACAACCCGGGGGACCTCGACGAGCGCGCCCGCTGGTCGGCCTACCGCAGCGCCTACGAGATCGCCCTCGAGCGCACCAGCACCGAGGTCGCGCCGTGGCACGTGATCCCCTCGGACAAGAAGTGGTACCGCAACCTTGCCGTCGGGCGCCTCCTTCTCGACGCGTTGCGTGGGCTCGACCTCGCCTGGCCGGCAGCGGACTTCGACGTCGAGGAGCAGCGACGCCTGCTCCACGACGAGCCTTCCGTCTCGTGATCCAGACCGTGCGGGTCACCCGCTACGTCACGCCGCTGCGCGAGGGCGGGTCCCTGCCCGGCATCGTCGAGGCCGACGACCTCGGCACCTACGTCTGCAAGTTCCGTGGTGCCGGCCAGGGCGTCCGGGTGCTCGTGGCCGAGGTCGTGGTCGGTGAGCTGGCCCGGCGGATCGGGTTGCGCACCCCCCGACTGGTGGCGCTCGACCTGGACCCGGCGCTGGCACGCTACGAGGCCGACGAGGAGGTCCAGGACCTGCTCAACGCGAGCCCCGGGATCAACCTGGGCGTCGACTTCCTGCCCGGGGCGTTCGGGTACGACGGTGCGCCGGCCGGCTCCGTCGACGAGGTGGGTGCCCGGGTGCTGTGGCTGGATGCCTTCTGCGCCAACGTCGACCGCAGCTGGCGCAATCCCAATCTGCTCTGCTGGCACGGCGACGTGTGGGTGATCGACCACGGAGCCGCCCTGTACTTCCACCACGCCTGGTCGGGCGGCGTCACGGACCCGGCCCGCTTCGCGCGACAGCCGTGGGACGCCGGCGACCACGTGCTGGGCCGGCACGCTGCCGGGCTGGCGGCCGTCGACGAGGAGGTGTCCGCCCTGCTCGGGCCGGAGGTCTTCGCCGGGGTGCTCGCCGAGGTGCCGGACGCCTGGCTGGAGCCGGTCCCGGGGGCGGAGACGCCCGGCGACGTGCGCCGTGCCTACGTGGACTTCCTGGTCGCCAGGCTGGGCACCCGGCAGTGGCTCGCCGGTGTCCAGCAGGCCGGGGGAGCAGCCTGATGGCACTGCCTTACCAGTACGTCGCACTCCGCTGCGTGCCCCGGCCCGACCGTGAGGAGTTCGTCAACGTCGGGGTAGTGCTCTACTGCCAGGCGACCGACTTCCTGCAGGCGTCCTGGCGGGTCGACGCCGACCGGCTACGCGCCCTCGACCCCGGCCTGGACGTGCAGCAGGTCTGGGACGGGCTCACCTTCGTCGATGACGTGTGTGCCGGCGCGGAGCGCGCGGGCGCGGCGGCGACCCAGCCGCTCGGCACCCGCTTCGGCTTCCTCAAGGCCCCTCGCAGCACCGTCCTCCAGCCGGGTCCCGTCCATGGCGGCGTCACCTCCGACCCCGCGCGCCAGCTCGAGCACCTGGTCTCCGCCCTGGTGGGCTGAGCCTCTCAGACCGGGACGAGCTCGACGGCGCCGACGGCGTACCGTGCCAGGATGGTGCGTGCGATCTCCGGGTGTGCGCCCAGCGGCTGCGAGACGGCGACGGCGCCGGCCTCGATGGCCAGCTCGGCGGCACGGTCCGGCAGGAAGCCCGGGGCGAGGAAGAGGGAGGCCACCGCGATGTGGCGTCGACCCTCGGCGCGGAACGCGCGGACCGCCTCGCCGGCCGCCGGCGGTGCCGACGACGCGAACGCCGCGGTGACCGGCAGCTTGTGGTGGGTGCCCCAGAGCCGGGCGAGCCGGGCGACGGCCTGGTTGGCGATCGGGTCGGACGAGCCGGCCGCGGCCAGGACGAGCGCGTCTAGCTCGCGCACCCGGGCGTCCTTGAGGGCCTCGCGCAGCCGCAGGTCGAGCACCTCCAGGAAGCAGGGCTCGAGGCCGAGGACCGCGGTGGCGCGGATCTTGAGCCCCTCGTGGCGGGCCATCGCGGCCGCGATCGCCTCGGGCACGTCGACCTTGGCGTGGTAGGCCTCCGTGAGCAGCAACGGGACGACCACGATCTCCTCGAAGCCCTTGCGGACCAGCCGGTCGACCACGGTCGTGAACGAGGGCTTCGACAGGTCGAGGAACGCCTGCTCGATCCGCAGGTCGGGGCGCATGGCCCGCACCTCCTCGACGAGGGTGGTGATGGTGGCGGACGAGCGCGGGTCTCGGCTGCCGTGGGCCAGGGCGATCAGGGCGGGTGCGGTCATGGTCGGATGCCTCCCTTGGGAGTGAGGTGGATCGACGGCGCTGTCGAGGTGGTGGGGTCGGTGGTGGGAGCGGGACGCATCAGTGGATCCCGCACTCGGTCTTGGCGGTGCCGGCCCAGCGGCCGCTGCGAGGGTCGTCGCCGGGCGCGACGCGGCGGGTGCACGGCAGGCAGCCGATCGACGGGTAGCCGTCGTGGACGAGCGGGTTGACCAGGACGCCGTGCTCGGCGACGTACTGGTCGACCTGATCGTCGCTCCATCGCGCCAGCGGCGACACCTTGACCTTGCCCTTGCGCGCATCCCAGCCGACGACCGGGGCGATCACCCGGTTGTGGGTCTCGGCGCGCCGCAGGCCGGTCGCCCAGGCGTCGTACTCGCTGAGAGCCCTGGCCAACGGCTCCACCTTGCGCAGCTTGCAGCAGAGGTCCGGGTCGGTCTTGTAGAGGTCCTTGCCGTACGCCGCGTCCTGGTCCGCGACACTCTGCAGCGGGGTGATGGTGAGCAGGTTGACCGGCAGCGTCGCCTCGACCGCGTCCCGGGTGCCGATGGTCTCGGCGAAGTGGTAGCCGGTGTCGAGGAACACCACGTCGACCCCCGGCGCCACCGAGGAGGCGAGGTGTGAGAGCACGGCGTCGCCCATCGAGGAGGTGATGGCGAACCGCTCGCCGAACGTGGCGAGGGCCCACTCGATGATGTGCTCGGCCGGCGCGAGCTCGAGCTCGGCCCCGACGTGGGAGATCAGCGCCCGCAGCTCCTCGGGAGAACGCCCCTCGGTGTGGGTCCCTTTGAACTCGCGGGCGGCCCGGGTGACGGCCGTCGTCACGACCTCACCTCCGGGCGCTCGATCTGGCCGAGGAAGGTCACCGCGAAGGCGCGCAGGCAAGCCCGGCACTCCCAGCCGTCCTCACGCGGGAAGAGGTCCTCCTCGCCGCAGTAGGGGCAGTGGAAGGGCGAGGCGTGGCGGGTGCTCATCGGGCGGCCACGACCTTGTCGCCGCGGAGCAGGTCCTCCTCGGCACGTGCGACCCAGTCGGCGAAGGGCTCGCCCTCGGTCCGCTCGGCCAGGAAGTTGCCCACCACGGCGGTGACGTAGTCGTCCAGCCCCGCGCTGGTCACCTTGTGCGCTCGCAGTTTGCGACCGAAGTTGGCCTTCAGCCCGGTGGCGCCGCCGAGGTGGACCTGGAAGCCCTCCACCTGGGCACCGTCGCTCATCACCAGTTGACCCTTGAGGCCGATGTCGGCGACCTGGGTGCGGGCGCAGGCGTTGGGGCAGCCGTTGACGTTGACGGTGATCGGGGTGTCGAGGTCGGGGAAGCGGCGCTCGAGCTCGGCGATCAGGTCACGGGCGCGGTCCTTGGTGTCGACGATGGCCAGCTTGCAGAACTCGATGCCGGTGCAGGCCATCGTGTTGCGGCGCCAGTTGGACGGCCGCGCGGAGAGCCCGATCTCGTCGAGCCGGCCCAGCAACGGCTCGAGCCGGTCGGGTGAGACGCCGATCAGCACGATCTTCTGGTACGGCGTGAGGCGGGCGCCGGTGACGGCGTACTCCTCCATCGCCTCGGCGAGCTGGATCAGGACGGTGCCCGACACGCGGCCGGCGGTCGGTGCGACCCCGACGTAGAGGTTGCCGTCCTTCTGCTCGTGCACCCCGATGTGGTCGCGGTGACCGACCGGTGGTCCCGGGGACGGGTTGGAGACCAGCGGCTTGTCGAGGTACTCGTTCTCGAGGACCTCGCGGAACTTCTCCACGCCCCAGTCGGCGACCAGGAACTTCAGCCGCGCCCGGGAGCGCAGCCGCCGGTACCCGTAGTCGCGGAAGACCGAGGCGACCCCGGCCCAGACGTCGGCGACCTCGTCGAGGGGGATCCACACGCCCACCTTCTGCGCGAGCATCGGGTTGGTGGACAGCCCGCCGCCGACCCACAGGTCGAAGCCGGGGCCGTGCTCGGGGTGGAGCGTGCCGACGAAGGCGATGTCGTTGGTCTCGGGGGAGACGTCGTGGCTGGGGTGTCCGGTCAGGGCCGTCTTGAACTTGCGGGGGAGGTTGGAGAACTCCGGGTTGCCGATGAAGCGCTCGTAGATCTCCTCCAGGCCGCGGGTGCCGTCGATGATCTCGTCCTTGGCCACCCCGGCCACGGGGGAGCCGAGGAACGGCCGGGGCGAGTCGCCGCACGCCTCGAGGCTGCTCAGCCCGGCGGCGTCGAGCCGCTCCCAGATCGCGGGGACGTCCTCGATGCGGATCCAGTGGTACTGGATGTTCTCCCGGTCGGTGACGTCGGCGGTGTCGCGCGCGAAGTCGGTGCCGATCCGACCGAGGGCCAGCACCGCCTCGGGGGAGAGCAGCCGGCCGTCGGAGCG
Source organism: Nocardioides sp. (assembly GCA_039916425.1). Taxonomy (GTDB): domain Bacteria; phylum Actinomycetota; class Actinomycetes; order Propionibacteriales; family Nocardioidaceae; genus Nocardioides. The sequence goes on along the minus strand of JBDSLK010000269.1, from coordinate 4,264 downwards.
GACCCGGAGCATGAAGTACTCGTCGTCGAGCTCCTCCTCGGCGACGGTGGCGGTCTTGCCGCCGTCGAAGCCCGGCGCCCGCTGGGTGTAGAGCCCCATCCAGCGGAAGCGTCCGCGCAGGTCGGCGGGGTCGATGGAGGCGAAGCCGCGCCGGGAGTAGATGTGGAGGATGCGCTCGCGCACATTGAGCGCGTCGTCGTCCTTCTTGGACTGCTCGTTCTTGTTCAGCGGCTCGGTGTAGCCGAACGACCACTGTCCCTCGGCACGCTTGGGCCGAGGGACCTCGGTCCGGCGGGGCGGCTGGGACGAGAAGCGCTGGTCGGGCATCAGGGGTGGTCCTTCGCGCTGAGGGCCGCGCGCGACGATGAGCGCGGTGAGGGGACTGCTCCGGAGAGCTGGGCGGCAGTCAGCGGGGCCAACAGATCATGCTGCGCGTACGCCCGTAGTCCACGTGGCGTCGAACCACGAGGTAGGTGTGTGTCGCTGCGGTGACCATGTCAAGCAGTCTCAGGGGGCGGACGCCGTGCCCACAAGGTGAAATCTCATGATGTGGGCTTTGCGTCCGCATATTGAGATCGGCCGGCACGGGTCCCGCCTGATCGCGGACGGCGCTGCGGCGCGGGTCACAGCGGGTCACTACGCTTGCCCCATGAACCCGGAAGACTCAGGCGCCCTGATCAGCGGCGCGTACTCCCAGGCCCTCGAGGTGATCGCCTCGGTCGAGCCCCGGATCGCCGAGGCCACCCGCAAGGAGCTCGCCGACCAGCGAGGTTCGCTCAAGCTCATCGCGAGCGAGAACTACGCCTCGCCCGCGGTGCTGATGACCATGGGCACCTGGTTCAGCGACAAGTACGCCGAGGGCACGGTCGGTCACCGGTTCTACGCCGGCTGCCAGAACGTCGACACCGTCGAGGCCCTGGCCGCCGAGCACGCCCGCGAGCTCTTCGGCGCGCCGTACGCCTACGTCCAGCCGCACTCGGGCATCGACGCCAACCTGGTCGCCTTCTGGTCGATCCTGGCGCACCGGATCGAGGGCCCCTGGCTGGAGAAGCTCGGAGCCAAGGGCGTCAACGACCTCTCCGAGGCCGACTGGGAGTCGCTGCGGGCCGAGTTCGGCAACCAGCGGTTGCTGGGGATGTCCCTGGACGCCGGGGGTCACCTGACGCACGGCTTCCGACCCAACATCAGTGGCAAGATGTTCCACCAGCAGCAGTACGGCACCGATCCCGAGACCGGGCTGCTCGACTACACCGCGGTCGCCGCGAAGGCGCGCGAGTTCCGGCCGCTGGTGCTGGTCGCTGGCTACTCGGCCTACCCGCGCCGCGTGAACTTCGCCACGATGCGCGAGATCGCCGACGAGGTGGGCGCCACGCTGCTGGTCGACATGGCCCACTTCGCCGGCCTCGTCGCCGGGAAGGTGTTCACGGGGGACGAGGACCCGATCCCGTTCGCCCACCTGACGACCACGACGACGCACAAGTCCCTGCGCGGTCCCCGCGGCGGCATGGTGCTGGCCCAGGAGGAGTACGCCGACTCCGTCGACCGAGGCTGCCCGATGGTCCTCGGCGGCCCTTTGTCGCACGTGATGGCCGCCAAGGCGGTCGCGTTCGCCGAGGCCCGGCAGCCGTCCTTCCAGACCTACGCCCAGGCGATCGCGGACAACGCCAAGTCGCTCGCCGACGGATTCCTCACCCGGGGCGCCACCCTGGTCACCGGCGGCACCGACAACCACCTCGTGCTGCTCGATGTCTCGCCCTTCGGGCTGACCGGTCGCCAGGCCGAGTCGGCACTGCTCGACGCCGGCGTCGTCACCAACCGCAACTCGGTGCCCCAGGACGTCAACGGCGCCTGGTACACCTCCGGCGTGCGCCTCGGCACCCCGGCGCTCACCACCCGCGGCTTCGGCCACGACGAGTTCGACAAGGTCGCCGAGCTCATCGTCGACGTGCTCGCGCACACCCAGCCAGGCACGACCAAGGCCGGCGGCCCGTCGAAGGCGTCGTACACGCTGGAGGACGGGGTGGCCGACCGGGTGAAGGGCGCCTCCGCCGAGATGCTCGACATGCACCCGCTCTACCCGGGGCTCGAGCTCAGCTAACCAACCGCGGCGTCGAGCAGGTCGAGGCTGAAGCGGGCGATCGACGCCCGGGCGGCGGCCGCGGCGTGCGCCTCCGGGGTCGGCGGCTGGTCCAGCAGCTCGAAGGGCAGCGTGGAGAGCCCGGTGAAGAGCAGCAGGTGCAGCGCGTGCGCGCGGCGAACGGTGCTCTCCTCGACGTCGAGCCCCTCGGCCCGCAGCCCGTCGACGTACGCCGGGACGATGGCCTCGTCGGTCTCTACCAGGAGGTCGGGGGAGCGTTTGCCGATCTGCACGTCGCCCACGAGCAGCTGGCCGAGGTCGAAGCCGACCACGTTAGGCAGCCAGAAGCCATAGTCGATGAGCACGAACGACCCGGGGGTCGGCCCCGCCAGCAGGTTGTTGGGGCTGGCGTCGCCGTGCGCGGCGAGCTGGGGGAGCGCCATCAGCTCATCGGCGTAACCCTGCACGAGTTCCGCCTCGGTGCGCAGCCGTCCGCGGAGTGCGGGCTCGAAGGCACCGGCGACCAGCGGGTGCTGCCACAGCTCGTCGGCCGCGAGCATCGGCAGCACCTGGTGCTGCAGCCGGCCCGAGACGTAGGTCTGGACGGTCCACGCGACATCCCCGACATTGCGGCGCTCGGCCACCCGCGGGCTGGCGGCCAGCTGCCCGAGCAGGTACGCCGCCCGCCGGTAGCGGTCGAGGTCCCAGGTCGGATGCCCCGCTCGCACCTCCTCGAGCCAGATCGCGGCGGACAGCTCGTCGAGGTCGAAGACGCCGAGCGCGCGCGGCATGGTGAGTCCGTCGGGGAGCCGGTCGCCGAGGTCGGACCGGTAGGCCAGCGGCTCGGTGCGCCAGGGCACGCCGGCGGCTGCCAGTTCCGCGATCTCCGGGTGCACCTCGGCGAAGAAGGGGTGCCGTTCCCAGGACTGCACGTGCTTGACGAAGATCCGGAAGTGGCTCTCGCCGGTCGGGGTCCGCGCGGTGCCGCTGACCCAGTGGCGCGACGCCGTGGTGATCGCGGGCAGGTCGTAGTCAACCGGCTCTGCCGTGCTGCTGGTGAGGCACACGTCCGCGGTCGGGTGGCCGAGGAGGTCGGCGACCATCGCGGTCAGCTGGGCGTCGCTGACGTCGGCGGGGCCGAGCAGGGAACGGTCGTGCATCGTGGCTCTCCGGAGGGTGATGGTCAAGTGGCTTTACTACTTCCCAGAAGGTAAACTAGACTTATGACCTCCGTCAAGGACGATCCGCCGCCCGGCGAGCGGCATGTCGCGCTGCTGATGGGATTGGTGTTCGGCCAGCTCCAGCGGACCTTCGCGGAGGAGGAGGAGTGGACCGGCGTCCGCCAGTCGCACCTGCGGGTGATCTCCCTGGTGCCCCCGGTCGGCGTCAGCGTCACCGACCTCGCCCGGCGGGCCGGCATGACCAAGCAGGGATGCGGCCAGTTCGTCACCAAGCTGGTCGACCGTGGCCTGCTGCGCACCGAGGCCGACCCCGAGGACCGCCGGGTCCGCTGGGTGCGCCGTACGGACCTGGGCCAGCGCACCATCGTGGCCGCCACCGCGCGGATCCTCGAGATCGAGGGCGACTGGGCCGAGGCCGTGGGCCGGGATCGCTACACCACCTTCCGCAGCGTCCTGGAAGAGCTCGCCCTCAGCACCCGCCCCGCGGGGTGAGGCCTGCGGGGATGGTGGGGGTGGTGCGCTCGACGAGGAGGGACAGCGTCTGCTGACCGACGTCGAGCGCTCCGAACGTCCCACCGTACGTCGTGCCAAGCCGTGAGGCGCAGAAGGCGTCGGCCACCTCGGTGGGGGCGAAGCGGACCAGCAGCGATCCCTGGAGGCAGGCCGCCATCGCGCCGGCCAGCCGCCGGGCCGAACCCTCGGAGCCGCCCACGTCGCCGAGCAGGGTGAGCGTGTCGTCGACCGCGCGGTCGAGGCGGGCGTCGGCGCCGCGCGCGTGACCGACCTCGCTTACCCAGGCCTGGAGCGCGGCGGGCTCGCGAGACAGGGCGCGGATCACGTCGAGGGCGTTGACATTGCCCGAGCCCTCCCAGATCGAGTTGAGCGGTGACTCGCGGAACAGCAGCGGGAGGCCGGAGTCCTCGACGTACCCGTTGCCACCGAGGCACTCCAGCGCCTCGGCCACCATCGCCGGCGTCCGCTTGCACACCCAGAACTTCGCCAGCGG
>JBDSLK010000268.1:0-3564 GCA_039916425.1 Nocardioides sp. | reverse complement strand
GGACTGATGCTCGGTTTTTCGATACTACGACGAGCCGACCTTCGGGGAGCAATCTCTGACGATCTTTACTCGGCGAGCCGCCCCACCATCATCACTGTCACCATGGACCACACCGACCCCAGGCGTGACGAACCCGCCGGCGGTCCAGGACCATCGGCGGGCACCTCGGGGACCTCCCCGAGGGACAGATCAGCTCAGGAGACGCCCATCAGGTCGCACACGAAGACCAAGGTCTCCCCGGGCTTGATGACGCCACCGGCGCCGCGGTCGCCGTAGCCCAGGTGCGGCGGGATGACGAGCTGGCGACGGCCGCCGACCTTCATGCCCTGCACGCCCTGGTCCCAGCCGGAGATGACCTGGCCGGTGCCGAGGCGGAAGGAGAGCGGGGTGCCGCGGTTGTAGGAGGCGTCGAACTCCTCGCCGGTGGAGTGGGCGACGCCGACGTAGTGCACGGACACCGTGCTGCCTGCCGTTGCCTCGTCGCCGTCACCCTCGACCAGGTCGGTGATCACCAGGTCGGCGGGCGGGTCGAAGTCGGGGAAGTCGATCTCGGGCTTGTCCATGAGGTCCTCTCGGTCGTGGGGCGAACGCTCCACCCTACGGCCCCCCGGGTCGCGGCCGAGGCGGCGGCCAGCGCTTCATCTGATGCTCATGCGACACGGCTACGTTGAGGACGACGGTGCCCGCGCGCACCGGACCGAGGAGACGTGACGCTAGTGAACGCACTGACCGGATGGCTGGACGGGGTCCCTGCCCCGCTGGCGTACGTCGCCATCGGGTTCCTCGTCTTCGCCGAGGCCGCGCTCTTCTTGGGCTTCCTGGTCCCGGGGGAGACGGCCGTGGTCGTCGGGGGCGTGCTCGCCTCGACCGGCCGGCTCTCGCTGCTCGCGGTGGGCCTGGTCGTAGTGGTGGCGGCCATCGTCGGCGACAGCGTCGGCTACGAGGTGGGTCGGCGCTGGGGACCCCGGCTGCTGCGTACCCGCCTGCTCGTCCGACACGATCATCACCTGGCCGCCACCCGCGTCCGGCTGCGTGAGAAGGGCGGGATGACCGTGGTGCTCGGGCGCTTCACCGCGCTGCTGAGGGCGCTGGTGCCGGGGCTGTGCGGGATGACCGGGATGCCCTATCGCCGGTTCCTGCCCTACAACGCGCTCGGCGCGGTGCTCTGGGGTGGTGGGGTCACGCTGCTCGCCTACCTGGCAGGGCGTTCCTACCAGACCCTCGAGCGGTCCCTCGGTGCCGCCAGCGCGGTACTGCTCGTGGCCTTCGGGATCGGCCTCTGGTTGACGTGGCGGCGCCGCCGCCACGCCACAGCAGCCGCCTGACGGCGTCGGTGCCGGGGGCGGGCGTCAGGTCTGGTGGACGTAGGAGTCGAGCTGGTCCCGCTCGAACTCCAGCTCGGCCATCCGGTTCTTCACCACGTCGCCGATGCTGACGATGCCGATCAGCGCACCGTCGGCGACCACCGGCACGTGCCGGAAGCGCTGCTCGGTCATCAGCACCATCAGGTCGTCGAGGGACGCGTCGGCCTCGCAGGTGTGCACCGTCGAGGTCATGATCGAGGCGACGGCGCTGTCGAGCAGGGACTCGTCGGCCTGGAGCCGCCGGACGACGTCACGCTCGCTGACGATGCCGTCCACAGCCGCGCCGTCGCTGCTGACGATCAGGGCGCCGACGTTGTGCTCGGCGAGCAGGGCGAGCAGGTCACGCACGGTGGCGTCGGGAGCGATCGTGACCACACCGGCGACGGGCTTGTTCTTCAGAACCTCGTTGATCCGCATGTCCACTCCAGTTCAGGGGGGGTAGGCAGCCACCGTAGCGAGGCGGCTGCCGCCCGGCCAGAGGCGACCCACAGTGGCCCAGTCGCCGAGCCCGGCCGATCAGCCGAGCGGGGGGCCGTCGCCGTCGCCGGGGGAGTCGGCCCGGGCGCCCCGGCTTCGCAGGTCGCTCACCGATCCCGGTCCGCGGCGGCGGGTGTCGGGGTCGCTCTCGTCGTCGGCCATCGTGCCGAGGAAGGCCAGGGCCGCCTCGTGCAGGTGACCGTTGGAGGCCAGCGCGTTGCCGCCGAACGGCCCGTCGGTCCCGCCCAGGGAGGTGAAGCGTCCGCCGGCCTCGGTGACGATGATGTCGAGCGCGGCCATGTCGTAGACCTCGAGCTCGGGCTCGGCGGCCAGGTCGACGGCACCCTCCGCGATCAGCATGTAGGACCAGAAGTCGCCGTACGCCCGACTGCGCCAGCACCGGCGGGCCAGCGAGAGGAAGTCGTCGAGCCTGCCGCGCTCGTCCCAGCCGCCCAGCCCGCTGTAGGAGAGCGAGGCGTCCTCGAGGCGGCGTACGTCGGAGACCTGGCACTGGGTGGCCTTCAGCAACGACCGGCCCGTCCAGGCACCGTTGCCCTTGGAGGCCCACCAACGTCGGTTCAGCTGGGGCGCTGACACCACGCCGAGCACCACCTCGTCGTCGACGACGAGGGAGATCAGGGTCGCCCAGACCGGGACGCCACGGACGAAGTTCTTGGTGCCGTCGATGGGGTCGATGATCCAGCGCCGCTGCGAGTGGCCGGTCGTGCCGTGCTCCTCGCCGACGACGGCGTCGCGGGAGCGCACCCGCCCGAGGGTGCGTCGCAGGCTCTCCTCGACGGCCAGGTCGGCCTCGGTGACCGGCGTCAGGTCGGGCTTGCTCATGACGTGGAGGTCGATCGACTTGAAGAGGCTGCCCGTCAACGAGTCCGCGTCGTCGGCGAGGACGTGCGCGAGGCGGAGATCGTCGGTGTAGTCGGGTGACCCGGAGCGCGGCATGCCCACAGGCTAGAGCCCCGCTCGCCGCGGGGTACTAGTACCAACGTACGGCGGTGCGTCGCGGCCCGGTGTCCCATACGCTGGTGGGGTGGAGCTCAACGGGATCCCCCTGCACCCCTTGGTCGTGCACGCCGTCGTGGTCCTCACTCCGTTCGCGGCCCTGCTGGGCGTGCTGTACGCCGTCGTGCCGCGCTGGCGCTGGGCGCTCCGCTGGCCCTTGGTCGCCGTGACCCTGGCCGGCGTCGTCACCGCCTTCGTCGCCACCTACACCGGCCAGGACCTCGCCCGCAGCCGTGGCTTGGGGGCGCTCGAAGCTGTCCAGAAACACCAGCAGGCCGGCGTCTGGCTGCGCAACGTGATGGTCGCCTTCACCGTCGTGGTCGGGCTCGCTGCCTGGCGCCTCGGGGGGCCGAGCGCCCTCCTCTCCGGCGGGGGCGAGCGCCCGGCACCGGGCGGCATCGGGACGCTCCTGACCGTCGGCGCCCTCGTCGTCGGCTCCCTCGCCCTCGGCGTTGCGGTCTTCCTCGCCGGCGACTCCGGAGCACGCGCCGTCTGGGGTTCCTGAGCCCTCCCCGCTGGTTGGGGTGTGAGCGAAGAGAGCGCTCGAAACCCTTGTGGAGTATGGGGTTTGTGGGTCGTGGGCTTGTCGGTGGTCAGTGCTTGACTGGGGTCATGTCCGAAGACGCCCGCACCCACGGTCCGCGGCACCGTGTCGCGCGTTTCGTGGCGTCCACGCATACCGACCTGAGGGGTCTCGCGGACGTGC
>JBDSLK010000267.1:0-5048 GCA_039916425.1 Nocardioides sp. | reverse complement strand
GCCCCGGGAAGCCGGACCGGCTCGTCGGCCAGGTCGACGACGACGCTGCCCACCTCGCGCAGCGACGCGTCGTACGACGTGACGCGGACGCGGTGGGGCCGGCTCCCCTCCCGGGTAAGCACCACGTCCTCGCCGTCGCGGCTCACCCGCAGCGTGTCGAAGCCGGTGGTGCGCAGCCAGCGCTCCACCCAGTCGCGCACGTCGCGCTCCGTCGCCCCGTCGAGGGTGTCGACGAAGTCGGCCAGGGTGGCGTTGCCGAAGCGATGCCGGTGCAGGTAGGCGTTGACGCCCGCCAGGAAGTCCTCGTCGCCGATCCAGTTCACCAGCTGGCGGAGCACGGAGTTGCCCTTGGCGTAGGAGATCGCGTCGAAGTTGTTGGCGGCGGAGTCCACGTCGGGCACGTCCTCGGCCCGCGGTGCCACCGGGTGGGTCGAGCGGCGTGAGTCGGCGTCGTAGGCTCGCGGCTTCCCCCCGACCGTGAAGTCGACGAACGTGCCCGCGAAGCCGGCCGCGTCGTCGGCGACGCGGAAGCCCATGTAGTCGGCGAAGGACTCCTGGAGCCAGGTGTCCTCCCACCAGGTCATCGTGACCAGGTCGCCGAACCACAGGTGGCACATCTCGTGGGCGATGACCGTCGCGCGGCGCCGGGCCTCGCCGCGGGAGACCCGGCCGACGGGCAGGATCTCGTCGCGGTAGGTCACGCACCCGGGCGTCTCCAGGGCACCCCAGTTCTGGCCGGGCACGAACGCCTGGTCGTAGGAGTCGAAGGCGTAGGGCTCCTCGAAGATCGTCGTGTAGTGGTCGAAGCACGCCTCGGTGATCCGGCGCAGCTCGTCGGCGTCGCGGTCGAGCTCGGCGGCCAGGGAGCGCCGCGCGTGCCAGCCGAAGGGGAGTCCGGCATGCTCCCAGGTGACCGAGTGCCAGGGCCCGGCGCAGACCACGAACATCGCGGGCGGGATGGGCGGGGTGGTGGCGAACCGCCAGCCCCCCGGACCGGTCTCCACCGCGCGGCCGTTGGCCAGCACCGACCACCCCTCCGGCGCGAGCACCCGCAGCGACACCGGCGCCTTGAGGTCGTTCTGGTCGAAGCACGGGAACACCAGCTGGGCGATGTCCATGCCGACGTACGCCGAGACGTAGACCTCCCCGTCCGCCGGGTCGGTGAAGGTGTGCATCCCGTCGCCGTCGGTGACGTAGGGCAGGCGGGCCTCCACGACGACCTCGTGGCGGGCTCGCAGGTCGGTCAGCGTGATCCGGCGGCCGTCGTAGGTCGCGGGGGCCCCGTCGACGAGCAGGTCGGCGGCGTGGGCGAGCTCGAGGAAGGTGGTCGCGCCCGGCGCGGCGCACGCGAACGAGATGGTGGCCCGGCAGCCGAAGGTCTCCCGGTCGGTGAGGTCGAGCTCGAGGGCGTAGGAGACGTCGGAGACGAGGGCCGCGCGGGCCCGGGCCTCCTCGAGGGTGAGGGACACGAGCCGCAGGCTACGCGGATTTGGCCGACCGGCCGTCGAGCGCCGTAGACTGCTGCGGTTGCCTCGGCGAGGGAGCCCGACTCCGTGATCGACAAGGCCGGCCCTGTGAGCCGCGCCGTCGTCTGGACGTGCGGCTCTCGTGCTGTCGGGGGACCCACCATCTCGATCACCGATGAGCACCGAGGAGACAGGCATGGCTGCCGAGAAGATCACCGCCGAGAAGCGCGCCGAGTTCGGCAAGGGCGCCGCCCGCCGGATCCGCCGCGACGACAAGATCCCCGCCGTCGTCTACGGGCACGGCAACGACCCGATCCACCTCACCCTGCCGGGCCACTCCACGATGATGGCGCTCAAGCGCGGCGGGTCCAACGCCCTGCTCGAGCTCGACGTCGAGGGCGACACCCAGCTGGCCCTGGCCCGCGAGGTCCAGATCGACCCGATCCGTCGCGTCATCGAGCACATCGACTTCGTCGCGGTCCGCCGCGGTGAGCGCGTCACCGTCGACGTGTCCGTGCACCTCGTCGGCGAGGCCGGCCCCGACACCCTGGTGGTCACGGAGAACACCCAGATCTCCCTCGAGGCCGAAGCCACCCACATCCCCGAGTTCATCGAGGTCGACATCGAGGGCGCCGAGGTCGGCACCCAGATCCACGCCTCCGACCTCACCCTGCCCGAGGGCAGCACGCTGCTGACCGACCCGGAGACCCTGGTCGTCAACATCACTGGTGCGCCCACCGCCGAGGAGGTCGAGGCCGAGCTGGAGGAGGCCGAGGCCGAGGCCGGCATCGAGCGCGACCCGAGCGACGAGGAGGTCGCCGAGGCGGAGGCCGAGGCGCCCGGCGGCGACGAGAGCGAGACCAAGTCCGAGGGCGGCGACGAGGGGTGATCCCCGACCGGCCCCGGAGCCTGCTACGGCGGCTCCTGGGGCGGGTCGTCAGCACCGACACCCAGAAGGCGGAGGAGATGGCCGACGGCGACGTGTGGCTGGTCGTCGGCCTGGGCAATCCCGGGCCGTCGTACGCCGGCCATCGCCACAACGTGGGCTACCTCGTCACCGACGAGCTTGCCTCGCGGCTGGGCGGTTCGTTCCGGGCGCACAAGTCCGGACGGGCCGCCGTCGTCGAGGGCCGGCTCGGGGTGCCGGGCACCCCGGGTCCCCGGGTCGTGCTGGCGCGCCCGCGCTGCTACATGAACGAGTCGGGGGGGCCGGTCAAGGCGCTCGCCTCCTTCTACAAGGTGCAGGCCGACCACATCGTGGCGATCCACGACGAGCTCGACATCCCGTTCGGCACGTTGCGCACCAAGCTCGGCGGCGGCGACAACGGGCACAACGGGCTGCGCTCGATGCGCTCGTCGCTGGGCACGGGGGACTTCTACCGGGTGCGAGCCGGCATCGGGCGACCTCCGGGTCGCCAGGACGTGGCCGACTTCGTGCTGTCGGACTACTCCTCGGTCGAGCGCAAGGAGCTGCCCTTCCAGGTCGACACGGCCGCCGACGCGGTCGAGACGCTGGTGAGCGAGGGCCTCGAGCGCACCCAACAGCGCTTCAACTCCTGACCTGACCCGGGCACGCTCGGCGTACCCAAAGCTGGGGAGCACCGCTCACCGACTCACGTCGGCCCGGCCCGGCGCTGGCACGGTGCGAGCATGCCGAGGGCGAGCGTACGCAGTCCTGTCCGAGCCCCGCGGGTCCGCGACTTCTTCGTGGACTCCCCGGGCTCGCTCGGTGCGCGCAAGCGCGAGGAGCGATGGACACTGGTCGCGTCGCTCTTCCCGGACCTCGCGGACTTGCGGGTCGTCGACCTCGGCGGGACTACCGAAGCCTGGCTCCGGGCGCCGGTCCGGCCCGCTGCCGTGACCGTCGTCAACCTCTACGAGCCGGGCGAGTCCGACGACGAGTGGATCCTGCCGGTCACTGGAGACGCGTGCGCCGCACGAGTGGCGCTGGCCGCCGCCGGGGCTCCGGGCAGCTACGACCTGGTCTTCTCCAACTCCCTGCTCGAGCACGTGGGAGGCCACGGCCCCCGCCAGTCGCTGGCCCGAGAGATCCGGGCGCTGGCGCCTCGGCACTGGGTCCAGACGCCCTACCGCTACTTCCCGGTGGAGCCGCACTGGCTGTTCCCGATGCTTCAGTTCCTGCCGCTGTCGGCCCGTGCCAAGGCGGCGGCCCGATGGCCCCTGGCCCACAGCCGTCCGGACAACGCCGCGCAGGCGATGGCCGAGGTGCAGTGGACCGAGCTGATCGGCCTCGCCGAGATGCGCGCCTACTTCCCGGAGTCGACCATCCATCGCGAGAGAATGGCCGGGCTGACGAAGTCGATCGTGGCCGTCGCCGGGGCGACGCCCTGGACCCGCTGACCCCGAGACCCACCTGTCGGCCACCGGGCCAGACAGCGTGAGAGGCTGCTGTCCGTGACTTTCGATCCCGGCACCCCGCCCGATGCGGCCGCCACCGACGACCACGTCCTGGCGGCCTGGCTGGCCACCGTCGCCGGCGACCGGCTGCTCCAGGTGCGGGAGGAGGGCCTGACCGGCAAGGAGCTCAAGGACGCCGGTGACCGGGCCGCGCACGAGCTCCTGATGGGGCTGCTCGCCCAGCACCGCCCCGGGGACGCCGTGCTCTCCGAGGAGGCCCTGGAGAGCGGCGCCGACACCCAGGCGCGGCTCGGCGCCGACCGGGTCTGGATCATCGACCCCCTCGACGGCACCCGGGAGTTCTCGGAGCCGCCGCGCGACGACTGGGCGGTCCACGTCGCCCTGTGGGCCCGCGGCGACCTGGTCGCCGGCGCGGTGGCGCAGCCGGCGCTGGGGGAGACCTTCAGCACCGCCGACCCGCCGTACGTCGCGCCGAGCAACAGCGACCGTCCCCGGATCGCGGTGTCGCGCACCCGGCCGCCGGCCTTCGTCGAGGCGCTCGCCAAGGAGCTCGACGCGGAGCTGGTGCCGATGGGCAGCGCCGGGGTCAAGGTCATCTCGGTGACCCGCAACCTCACCGACGCCTACGTGCACGCCGGCGGCCAGTACGAGTGGGACAACGCCGCCCCGGTCGCCGTCGCCCGGGCGGCCGGTCTCCACTGCTCCCGCGTCGACGGCTCCAGCCTGGTCTACAACCAGGAGGACGTCTCGCTGCCGGACCTGATCGTGTGCCGGGCCGAGCTCGCGGACTCGATCGTCTCCTTCGTCCGCCGCCACGGCACCGGCTCCTGACCAACGCCTAGTCAGTTCGGGCTATGCCGTGCGCATAGCCCGTTCGGACCAGCCGCGAAGACTTCTGGACCGACCTGCCCGCCACGCCGCAAATCCTCTGCGGGACTCCGCCCTGTCGCCGCATGATGGTGGGCAGGAGGTCATCTCATGTGGGACACAGCAGTGGAGATCGGGTCGCATCTCTCGCACGACGCACCCTGTGTGCGCTGCGGGCACGCGATGCACACGTTCCTGCCCTGCTCCGACTTCTGTGACTGCGCTCCACCGGCGGGTCTCGTGGTGACGGACGGGCTGGTGCTCGTCACGGCATAGCGACCGGGGGAGGTCATGGCCGGACGCGGATAACTGTTTGCGTACCGGGGGGATCCGACC
>JBDSLK010000266.1:0-9632 GCA_039916425.1 Nocardioides sp. | reverse complement strand
TGGAGGCGGACGATGTCGTCCTCGCCGAGGTAGGAACCGCGCTGGATCTCGATGATGACCAGCTCCTCGTCGTGCTCGTTGATGATGCGGTGGGCGTGCTTGACGCCCACGTCGACGGACTGGCCGGCCTCGACCACGACCGTCTCGTCCTCGATCACGCAGGTGGCGGTGCCACGGACGACCACCCAGTGCTCGGAGCGGTGGTCGTGGGTCTGGTAGGACAACCGGTGGTGGGGCTTGACCACGATCCGCTTGACTTTGTAGCCGTCGCCCTCCTCCACGACGTGCCACGACCCCCAAGGCCGGTCCTCGGAGTACAACGTCATTGCCAGGTCCCCCATGCGTGTCGGATGTCTAGGCGACGCACTTTACGCGTCGCGGCTGGAGCCCGGCTCGACAACCCGAAGACCCCGCGTCGAGTCCTTCTCAGGAGCGGGTGAGGTCCGCCAGGGCGGGGCGCACGTCGGCGAGGTAGACGAACGCGGCGATGGTGAAGGCGAGGTGGATCAGGCTGAGCGGGTTGCCCAGCAGGATCAGCTGGGCGGCGAGCCCGAGACCGAGGATCGCCACCCAGGCGGCCTTCGAGAGCTTGTCGCCGGCGGAGTAGGCCTCGCCGGAGAAGCCGAGCGAGCTCACGAACGCGAACGCCTTGACGACGATCAGCACCCCGAGGATGGCCAGAGAGACGAAGCCCTCGATCGCGAACACGTCCACGCGCCCATCGTAGGTGATCCACACGCACGAGACCCCCGGACAGGGTCCGGGGGTCTCGGGTGGTCAGCCTCGTGAGGCCGTCCGGTGTGATCAGTCGCCGACCTTCTGGGCGGCGTCCGCGACGGCCTTGGTGGCGGCGGTCGCGGTCTTCTTCGCGGCGGTGGTGGTCGCCTTGGCGCTGCTCGCGGGAGCGGTGCTGCGCTTCTTGGCGGTGGTGGTCGTCCGCTTGGCGGCCGAGGTCGCGGCCTTCTTGGTGGCCTTGGCGCTCTTGGTGGCCTGGGTGCGCGTGGTCTTGGCCTTGGCCTTGGTCGTCTCGGCGGACTTCACGGCGTCCTGGGTGGACTGCTGGCGACGGATCCGGCCGACGAGGCTCTCGCCGCGCTTGACCAGGTCGGTGTAGGTCTCCCCGAGGGCGGCGACGTTCTCGTCCACGAGGGTCACGGCCTGCTCGCGCAGCGCCTTCGGCTGGAGGTCCAGCTCGGAGACGTTCTTCTGCACGTTGGCCTGGTAGCCGCGGACCTTGGCCTGCACGTCGGCGGCGTACTCACGCACGGCCTCGACGGCGAGGTCGGTCACACCGACCGAGGCGTAGAACGGGCGCACGGCCTCGCTCTTGATGTCGAACTTGGTGGACTTGGTAGCCATGTCCGGCTCCTTCTTCTTGGGTTCGGGGTCGGCGAGTGCCGGTCCCGGTGGTCAGCGGTCGTCGCCCTCGGGGGTGGTGAGTGCGAGGAACGACGAGTAGACGTCGAGCAGCGACTGCTTCTGACGCTCGGTGAGACCCGGGTCCGCGAGGACCGCGAGCTCCACGGAGCGCTCGTTGGCGTCACCGAGGTCCTCGGGGCTGAGGATCCCCGCGCGGATGTAGAGCTGCTCCGCCGAGATCCGCAACGCCCGGGCGATCTGCTGGAGCACCTCGGCCGAGGGCTTGCGCAAACCGCGCTCGATCTGGCTCAGGTAGGGGTTGGAGACGCCGGCCTGCTCCGCGAGCTGCCGCAGGGAGAGGCGCGCGGTCACGCGCTGCTCCTTGAGGTAGTCGCCGAGCGACTCGACGGTCTGCCCGACCTTGCTCTTCGCCATGTCTCCATCGTGCTAGCAAGAGCAAGCAATTGCAAACTGGACGGGCGTGAGACGCCTCACAACGGCGCACCAGTGCTTGCTGCCGCCCCTAAGGTGCTCTCCATGACACGCACCGCACTCGTCCTCGGAGGGGGCGGGATCACCGGCATCGCCTGGGAGCTCGGGATCCTCCAGGGACTCGCCGAGCAGGGCCTGGACCTCTCCGCGGCCGACCGGGTGATCGGCACGTCGGCCGGCTCGGTCGTCGGCGCGCAGATCACCTCCGACGTCCCGATCGCCGAGCTGTACGACGGCCAGCTGGCGCCGCCGGACCACGAGATCGGCGCCCGGCTCGGCCGGACCGCCCTGGCCCGGCTGCTGCCGCCGATGCTGATACCCGGCTCACCGGTGCGCAAGCGCCGGCGCATCGGCCGGCTCTCGCAACGTGCCCACGCCCCCGGCGGACACCAGCGGATCGAGGTGATCCGGTCGCGGATCGCCAGCCACGCCTGGCCCGAGCGGGAGCTGCTGGTGACCACGGTCGACACCGACTCCGGGGAGTTCGTGACCTTCGACCGGCACAGCGGCGTCGACCTCGTCGACGCGGTCGCCGCGAGCTGCGCGGTCCCCCAGGTGTGGCCGGCGGTCACCATCGACGGCCGGCACTTCATGGACGGCGGGATGCGCTCGACCGCCAACGTCGACGTGGCCCGCGGGGCTGACGTGGTCGTGGTCCTCGCCCCGCTCCCCCAGTCCTTCAGCAAGGCGGCCTCGATCGGCGCCCAGCTGCGTCGCATCGGACCGGTGCAGGCAGCGGTGATCACCCCCGACAGGCAGGCTCTGGTCGACATCGGGAGCAACGTGCTCGACCCGGAGAAGCGCGCCGACGCGGCACGCACCGGGCTGCGTCAGTCCCGCGACGTGCTCGACAAGGTCCGGGCGGTCTGGCCCACCTGACCGACCCGGCAGGCTCAGGTCTGGTCGGCCAGCCGCTCCAGCCGGGCCCGCAGGGCCGGCTCGCGATGGGCGTTGCCGAGCAGCCCGACGTAGCGGCTGCCGTAGGCCCAGAGCAAGGCATCGTCGAGGCGACGGACGGCGCCGGGCGGGTAGCGGTAGTCCATCCGCTCGGTCAGCGCGGCACCGTCGACGGCGCGGAGCACCTCGCCGAGCTCGTCGAGGGAGGTGATCCCGAGCTCGAGCAGCAACCCCGAGATCCACGCATAGTGGTCGGTCCGCGACCAGCCGGCGTCGGCGTACTGGCCGGCGAGGAAGGCGGCGAGCTCGCGTGGGCTGATCCGGGGGTCGTCGTCCTCGGGCGCGGGCGGCTGCTCGGTCATGCCGGCCTGGAGCCGGTCGCGGATGGTGGAGAACTCCCGGTCGGCGAGCTCGAGGAGTCCCGCGGCGAGGGTGAAGCGACGGTCGAAGTCGGGGACGTGCTCGGCCGGGATGGTGCCCTTGTAGCGGATGTCGTGCTCGAACTCCGCCCACGCGTGCTGGAGCACGGTGCGGATCTGCACCTGGGCGCGCCGCCCGCGCAGCAGCTCGTGCTGCGGAAGGCTCTCGCGGGCCGCATCGAGGCCGATCAGCAGGTGCCGGCTCGAGTAGCCGAAGCGGCCCTCGCTGGCGGTCTCGCGACCCATGTCGCGGTCGTCGTGGATCACCACCTGGTCCCCGAGCAGGTCGACGACGGCGGCCACGTCGCTGTGCACGTAGGTAATGACCCGGACACCGAGGGTGTCGGTGATCTGGGTGAGCGGGTCGGCGAAGGTGGGCACCCCGTCCTCGGTGCGGGCCGCCTTGTCGGCGAACGAGGAGATGCTCTTGGCCCGGCCGGTGACGCTGAGGTAGTTGATGCCCGCGTCGTCGAGGATCGAGGTCACCAGGCCGATCCACTGCTCCGCGGCGCGGCGCAGGTCGGGGTACTGCGCGGCGTACTGCTGCACCGGATCGGCCACGGGGCGCTTCTTGCGGGGCACCCGGGGTGCGGCCGAGTGTCCTTCCGGCAGCGCCGGGGTCACGATGTAGCCGGTCTCGAAGTCGCCGTAGGTGGTGGTCAGCTCGGGGTGCCGTTCCCTGAACAGCCCGACGTAGGCGCACACCACGGCGTCGACCTGGTCCTCGACCACGCGCAGCTCGCTCTTGCGTCGGCTGGACTCCACCTGCACCCGCAGCGTGGCCCAGTCCTCCCCCGTGGTCACGACGCCCTCGAGGTGGCTCATCAGGACCAGCAGCTCGCTGCGCAGGTCGTCGAGGTCACGCCCGGGCTTGTTCTTGTACTTCAGGGTGCGTCCGAGCTCGAACAGCACGACGGTCGCGGGGTGCGGGTAGACCTCGATGGCTCGCCTGCGGCGGCCGGAGTTGGGGTCCATGTCGAGCCCCAGCCGCTTCGCGACCCGGGCGCCGCGAGTGTGGCCGTCGGCGAACTCCGGCTTGCCCGTGTTGGACGGGTGGGTGCCGGCCTCGAAGGCCCGGAAGTCCTTGCTGAGCGCCTGCTCGGCCGGCCGTGAGCCGGTCGCGTTGCGCACGATCAGGGGGGCGTCGACCGCGACCAGGCAAGGCCCCTCGACGTACGACGTGAGCGCGGCCGCGATGTCGTCGTCGGTCCGGACGGCGCTGACGTGCAGCAGCCGGCCGGCCTCGTCGAGCACGGCGAGCCCGGTGGGCTGCTTCTCCCCCCAGGCCAGGTCGACTCCGACGTAGTGCATGGGGGCAGCCTGCCCTACCCGGACGCAACCGGCGTCAGCCGTGGCCGGACGGAGGGCTCAGAAGGCGGCACGGATGACGCCGACCGGACGGCCCCCGCCGAGCAGCTCCAGCACGCCGGTGCGGCGGACCGCCTCGGCGTCGACCCCAGGCTCGTCGAGCAGCCCGCTGCGTTGGAGGGCGGCGGCCATCAGCACGGGGCGGACCCGCGGGGCGCCGTCGTCGGTCTTGAGCGCCCAGGCCCGGCCGTCGGGGAGGGCCATGGCATGGCACGACTCCGCCCCCGCCTTGCCGATCGCGCCGGGGACGGCCCGCAGCAGGGCGGCCTCGTCCCGGGTGGACCCGGAGACCAGCTCGGGGTGGGTGCGGATCGCGGAGGCCACGGCGTGCTCGGCCGAGCCGGGCTCGCCGACCGCGAGGTGGGCGAAGGCACGCGCCAGGCCGGTCAACGACGCCGAGAAGAGCGGGGCACCGCACCCGTCGACCGCCACCACCTCGACGGGCTCGCCCGTGGCCTCGGCGAACGTGGCCAGCAGCGCCCGCTGGAGCGGGTGGTCGGCCTCGCGGTAGGTCGCGAGGTCCCAGCCCTGGACGACGCAGGTCGCCAGCATGGCGGCGTGCTTGCCCGAGCAGTTCATCAGGACCGGTCGGCGACGGCCGCCGGCGCGGAGCACCGCCTCGCGGGCGTCGTCGTCGAGCGGGTAGTCAGCGGGCGTCTGGAGCGCCTCCTCGCTCAGGCCCGCGCCGGACAGGATCGCCCGGACGGCCTCGAGGTGGAAGTCCTCCCCCGAGTGGGAGGCACAGGCCACGGCGAGCTGCTCGGGCGGCAGGGAGAGTCCGAGCCGGACCATCCCGAGCGCCTGGACGGGCTTGTTGCACGAGCGCGGCAGCATCGGCTGGTCGACCACTCCCACCGACCAGTCCACCGATCCGTGGGCGGCGAGCGCCACCAGCGAGCCGTAGTGGTGGCCCTCGACGAACCCGGATCGCACGATCTCCGCCACGGGCACTGGTGCTGACATGCCGCGCACGCTATCCGCAGCTCAGGCCACCACCAGCACCGAGACCCCCAACCGCTCGTAGGTGTCTCGCGCGCGGAGGTCCCGGGTGGCGAGTGGCACGCCGTGCTCCAGCGCCGCCAGTCCGACGAGCCCGTCGTAGACCGCCCCACCGACGATTCCCCGCTCCGCGAACGTGTCCACCAGACGCCGTTGGGTCTTGCCACCAAGAGTCAGCGGCGGCGCCAGTCGGACTCGCAGCAGCCGCGCCGCGTCGTTCGGCGTGAGGCACAGATCGCCGGGCAGACGAGTCAGCACGGAGAACGTCTCGACCGCGGCATGACCAGCCAACGCGACCCCGTCCGCGGGCCAGGCCCGCCACCACCGGGTGACGAGGCCGTGGGCGGAGTGCGTCGCCACGACCAGCGGGATCGCCACACTCGAGTCGAGGGCGACGGTGACGCTCAACGACGTCCGGCCGCGACCAGCGCCCGGACGGTGTCGTCGTCGATCTCGGTGTCCCCGGTGGCGACCAGCAGCCCGTCCTCCTCGACAAGCCGAGCGGTGCGACCATGCGGCACGAGGTGGAGCCCGGAGCCGTAGTAGGAGATGTCGACGGTGGCGCCTGCCTCGAGGCCGAGAGCATCCCGGAGAGGCTTGGGAAGCACGACCCGACCGGCAGCATCGATCGTCACCAGCATGGGAGAAGGCTACCATTGCTCTCCCACATGGCAGGATGACCCGCGTGTCGACCCCTCCGCAGCACCACCCGAGCCCCACCGAGCTCGACGACCTCGAGCTGCTGGTGACCGGCGCGGCGGCTCCGATCGTCGGCTTCAACGAGCCCGGCAGCCCGCTGACCCTGACCCTGCCCGACGACCTGGCGACCGCCGACGTCGTCGAGCTGGTCGACCCCGAGGGCCTCCCGCTCGCCCGGGTCACGCCGCGTGGGGACGCGGGCTGGCCGGTCGAGGCGCTGACCCACGCGCAGTACGGGCCGTTCCGCTCGCTCTACCTGTCGCCCGCCGACGTCCGCGAGCGGTACGCCGGTCGCACCTTCGTGCCGGTGGTCGACGCGCTCACCGACACCCAGATCGAGGACCTCCAAGGGCTCGGTCCGGTCGTGCTGCTGGCGCTCGCGGGCGCGGGGACCCCCGAGCTCTCCCCCGTGGCGCTGGTGCGGGCCACGTTGACCGCCGCCGCCATGCTGACGGCCGCCGACGTCGTGGTCGTCCCGCTGGCCGCGCACGGCGACGCCGACACCGACCACGCGCTGGGCGCCCAGGTCGTCGGCATCTACGCCGGCGGCGACCCGGTCCACGGACTGGTCGACGGACTGGTCGACGGCGGCGACCTGCCCGACGAGATCGCCGTCATCGTCGACCGCGACCAGCCCACACCGGAGGAGCGGGGTCTCGTGCTCTTCTTCACCGGCCTGTCCGGCAGCGGCAAGTCCACGCTGGCGCGGGCCCTGATGGACAGGCTGCTGGAACGCGGCGAACGGCCCGTGACGAGCCTGGACGGAGACGTGGTCCGCCGTCACCTCTCGGCCGGCCTGACCTTCTCCAGGGAGGACCGGGAGACCAACATCCGGCGGATCGGCTGGGTCGCCGCCGAGATCGCCCGGCACGGCGGCGTCGCCGTGTGCAGCCCCATCGCGCCGTACGACGAGACCCGCCAGCAGGTGCGGGCGATGGTCGCGGCGACCGGTGGGGCGTTCTTCCTGGTCCACGTGGCCACCCCGCTCGAGGAGTGCGAGCGCCGCGACCGCAAGGGCCTCTACGCCAAGGCCCGCCGCGGCGAGATCCCGGAGTTCACCGGCATCTCCTCGCCGTATGAGGAGCCCACGGACGCCGACCTCCGGGTCGACACCACCGGCCGCAGCATCGACGCAGCGCTCGACGACGTGCTCGTGGCCCTGCGCGACGCCGGCTACCTCGACCTGACCGACACCGATGCCCCGCCGCTGGTTGAGGTGCGAGCCGAGCACCCGCTGGTTGAGGTGCGAGCGCAGCGAGCCTCGAAACCCGCGGAGCCGACCAATCCCAGCGCCCCTCTCCGCGTCCTCTTCGTCTGCACCGCCAACATCTGCCGCTCGCCCTACATGGAGCTGGCGGCACGCCGGCTGGTCGGCGGCGACCCGAGCGTGACCTTCTCCAGCGCCGGCACGCACGGCCTCGACGCCCAGCCGATGAGCGAGGAGATGCTCCCCGGCTACGAGACGGACGCCGACGGCTTCCGCAGCCGCCGGGTGAACGCCGAGATGATCACCTCGGCCGACCTGGTGCTCACGGCCGAGGCGGCGCACCGCACCTTCCTGCTCGAGGAGCACCCCGAGGCCTTCCGCAAGGTCTTCTCACTGGGTCAGTTCGCCGAGGCGGTCGCCGCCCACGGCAGTACGACGACCGGGCGCGAGCTCGTCGAGAAGGTCGGGAGGCACCGCTCGGCGGCCGATCCGCGCGACGACGTGGCCGACCCCTACCGGCGCGGACCCGAGGTCGCCGCCGCGTGTTCGGCGCGGATCGACGGATTGCTCGCTATCGTCGTCCCTGCAATACTACAAAACCGGGCGACTCAGTAGACTCACCCGGCTTCCCTCCGCACGCCCGCAACCCCAGAGGCAGTCATGGCCGACACTTTGACCACCACCTTCTTCGCCATCCTGGCGGCGGGCTTCTTCGTCGGCGTCGTCGTCGGCCTGACCGGGATGGGCGGCGGGGCGCTGATGACCCCCGCGCTGATCTTCCTCGGGGTCGGGGACGCCGCCACGGTCGTGACCGCGGACCTGACGGCCGCCGCGGTCTACAAGACCGGTGGCGCGATCGTCCACAAGCGCGAGGGCTCGCCCAACATGACGCTGGCGAAGTGGCTGGTCATGGGGTCGGTGCCGTTCGCCCTGCTCGGGCCCTACCTGATCAACTGGATCGCCCCGCCTGGCGACCTCGACCGGGTGCTGAAGCTCTGCATCGGCTTCGCCCTCCTCCTCGCCGCCGCGACGTACGCGCTGCGGCTCTACATCAACCTGCGCCGGGTCCGGGCCGGCACCCACACCGGCGACGAGAACCCTACGATCCGGCCGATCCCCACCCTGCTCGTCGGCGCCCTCGGCGGGCTGCTCGTGGGCATCACCAGCGTGGGCTCCGGGTCGGTCATCATGATCGCCCTGCTGATGCTCTACCCCGGCCTCTCGGCCGTGAGGCTCGTCGGCACCGACCTGGTGCAGGCGGTGCCGCTGGTGCTGGCCGCCGCGATCTCCAACATCGCCCTCCACGGCCTGGACTGGACGGTCACCATCCCGCTCATCATCGGCTCGGTCCCCGGCACCATCCTGGGCAGCACGATCGCCCCGAGGGTGCCCCAGTCGTTCATCCGGCGCGGCATCGTGGTCGTCCTCACCATGTCGGGCGTGGCCCTGCTCGACAAGGCGGGCTGGGCCCCACTCGGCGCGGGCGAGGACGACACCCACCCCGTGCTCATCGGCGTCGTCGGCCTCGCCATGGTCGTCCTCGTGCCCCTCATCTGGGGAGTGATCCGGCGCACGACGGGGCTACCGATGTTCGGCTCGCCGACCGTGGCGGAGCTCGAGGACCCGGCGTACCGTCCGGGGCTGGTGGGCATGAAACGCACCGAGCCGCAATGATTCCCACGCGCGGGCATCGATTCAGCCTGCGCACCGTCCGGCGGCTAGCATGATCACCGCCGTCACGAGGAGAGGCCCCCTAATCGCATGAGCGCACCACCCACACACGTCGACTACCAGCTCAGCCAGCTCGACCAGCTGGAGGCGGAGTCGATCCACGTCTTCCGTGAGGTCGCCGCGGAGTTCGAGAAGCCCGTCTTGATGTTCTCGGGCGGCAAGGACTCCATCGTCATGCTGCGGCTGGCCGAGAAGGCGTTCTTCCCCGCGAAGATCCCCTTCCCCCTGCTCCAGATCGACACCGGCCTCGACTTCCCCGAGGTGCTCGAGACGCGCGACAACTGGGTCAACCGGCTCGGCGTGCGCATCGTGGTCGCCAGCATCGACGACGCCATCGCCAACGGCGTGGTCATCGACGACGGCAAGACCAGCCGCAACCGGATGCAGACCGCGACGCTGCTCGACGCGATCGAGGACAACGGGTTCACCGCCCTGTTCGGTGGCGGCCGGCGCGACGAGGA
>JBDSLK010000265.1:0-29024 GCA_039916425.1 Nocardioides sp. | reverse complement strand
GGCGGCGATCATGACGGGCCTCCTTCTTCGACGGGCTTGGGCGGCTGACCGGACAGTCCGGTGGTCGCAGCCCGGAGCCTACGTAGTCCGACGCCGGGAAGCCGCAGGTCGTTCGCATTCTCCCGGTCGAAGCGGAAGCCGAGCAGCCGCACCAGGTCGGTGAAGCGTGCGCCGCTCGAGGAGTCGAGCAGGTCGGCTTGGAGCGTGCGCTGGTCGCCGATCGCCTCCACGGTGTAGGGCGGCACGAGCGGCTGGGAGTTGACGTTGATGGCCGGCCCGCTGTTCTGGATGTAGGTAAGCGGGGTGAGCCGCTCGTCGTTGATCGCGATCGCCTCCGCACCCGCGGTCCACAGCCCGTTGACCAGCAGGGCGAGGTCCTCGTCGCGGACCGTCTCGTCCCCGCTCGCGGAGCCGTCGACGACCAGGCGGACCCCGGGCCCCCGGACGGGACCGTAGCCCGTACGCGTGCGCAGCCGGGTGATCTCGGCCTGGGCGGCGTCGAGGTCGTCGGTCGCGCGGTCGAGATCGGTCTGCAGGGCGACCGTGGCCGCCTGGAGTCGGCCGACCCGGGCCTGGGTACCGGCGAGCACCTCACGCTCCCCGCTGATGCGGGTGACCAGGGTCGCCCGGCTGCTCTCCCGCACGACGGCCTGCTCGGAGGTCTGGGAACCGGCGACTGCCAGCAGTGTGCCGACCAGCACCGTGACCGCCAGCCAGGACCACCAGCTCAGGCCCCTGGTCCGGCGACCCAGCGGCGCAGACCCCCTGCGCTCGGCGGCGTGGGCGTAGTCCTCGTCGATCGCCTGCGAGGTGATGCGGGCGAGCAGCAGCATCGTCACCCGGTCCTCCACGTCAGTCATCGACGGGCTCGGCTCGGTGGTCGGCGTCGCTCATCAGCTTGTAGACCTGGTAGGCGTAGAGCACACCCGCCCACCAGTAGAGACCGATCCCCCAGATCGCGAAGGCCCAGCCGAAGACATCGGCGAGCGCGGCGACGACGCCTGTGCCGTCGCCGAGGAGGAGCAGCGGGAAGGCGTAGAGGAGGTTGAACGTCGCGGCCTTGCCGAGGAAGTGCACTGGCAGGGCGCTGTAGCCCCGGGTCCGCAGGAAGGGCACCAGCCCCCACAGGAGCAGGTCGCGCAGCGGCAGCACCACGGCCACCCACCACGGGATGATCTCGCGCAGTCCGAGGCCGATCACCACGGCGAGGATGTAGAGGCGGTCGGCGACCGGGTCGAGGATCTCGCCGAGCTTGGACGACTGGTTCAGGCGGCGCGCGAGGTAGCCGTCGAGGTAGTCCGTGATGCCCGAGAGCATGAGGAGGCCCAGGGCCCAGCCGTCGGCCTCCGGGCCGAGCACCAGCCACAAGAAGACCGGCACCCCGGCCAGCCTGGCCATGCTGATCAGGTTGGGTACCGTCCAGACGCGGGAGGATCGCATCGAGGTCCGGGTCACCGGGGCAGCCTATCCAGGCAGGCGCGTCGTCCTCGTCAGGCGGGCTCGTCCTGGTGCGCGCCGTCGCGGATCTCGCCGACCAGCTCCTCGATGACGTCCTCGAGAGTCACCAGCCCGACCAGCTCCCCGTCGTCGTCCACCACGCGGGCCATGTGGGCCCCGCGCCGCTGCAGTGTCTCCAGGGCGTCGTGGAGCGGGTCGCCGGGCCGGACGCCGGCGAAGGGCCGGATCCACTTGTCGTCGATGACGCGCACCCGCCTGGCCTCGCTCGACTCCAGCACGTCCTTGATGTGCAGGTAGCCCAGCAGCGACCCGTCGTCGGCCGCCACCGGGAATCGGCTGAAGCCGGTGGCCGCGCAGACCTCCTCGACGTCGGCGGCGGTCGCCCCGCGCCGGATCGTGGTGAGCGTCGCCGGCGCCAGCATGACCGAGTCGACCGTCTTCTCCGCGAAGCCGAGGGCGCCGGCCAGCCGGCCGTACTCCTCGTCCTCGAGCAGCCCCTCGCCACGCGACTCCTCGACGAGGGCAGCGACCTCCTCGCGGGTGTACGTCGAGCTCACCTCGTCGCGCAGCTCGACGTTGACCAGGCGCAGGACGGCGCTGGCGATCGCGTTGAAGGCCGCGATCACCGGGCGCAGCATCGCCACGACGGCCACCAGCGGGGGGCTGAGGATGAGGGCGGCACGGGTCGGGCCGGCGAGGGCGACGTTCTTGGGCACCATCTCGCCGAGCACCACGTGGAGGAACACCACGACGGTCAGCGCGATCGCGAACGCGATCGGGTGCAGCAGCTGTTCGGGCACGCTGAGCGCGTGCAGGACCGGCTCGATGAGGTGGGCGACCGCGGGCTCGCCCACGGCGCCGAGCCCCAGCGAGCAGATGGTGATGCCGAGCTGGGCGCCGGCCATCATGAGCGAGACGTCCTCCATCGCCGACAGGGTGGTCCTGGCCATGCGGGAGCCGGCCTGGGCGAGCGGCTCGACCTGGCTGCGGCGTGCGGAGACCAGCGCGAACTCCGCCCCCACGAAGAAGGCGTTGAGGAGCAGCAGCCCGACCGCGAGCACGAGCGCCGCGCTGTCGCTCATGGCTGCTCCACCTCGGTCGTGGCGGACCGTTCGTGGAGCGTCAGGCTGACCCGGTCGATGCGCAGGCCGTCCATCCGGTCCACGCGCAGCACGGCGACCCGGCGGGCGGCGCCGTCCTCGTCGTCGCGCTCGTCCGCGGCGACCGGCAGGTCGACCTCCGCGACGTCGCCGACCTGGGGCACCCGCCCGAGGACCTGGAGCACCAGCCCGGCGACCGTGTCGTAGTCGTCGTGCTCGGGGAGGTCGATGCCGGTGAGATCCTCGGCCTCGTCGGGGCGCAGCAGGCCCGACAGCGACCAGCCGCCGTCACGACGCCGCCAGGCCCGCGCGCCGAGACGGTCGTGCTCGTCGGCGATGTCGCCCACGATCTCCTCGACGACGTCCTCCAGCGTGACGATGCCGGCGTGACCGCCGTACTCGTCGAGGACGACGGCCATCTGGAAGCCGTCGGCACGCAGCAGGGCCAGGAGCGGGTCGAGCCTGAGCGAGTCCGGGACGACGATCGGCTTGACCATGATGTGCTTGATCCGGGTGGTGGCCCGCTCGAAGACGGGCAGGGCGACGGCGTGCTTGACGTGGACGGTGCCGACCACCGTGTCGTCGGAGTCCAGCACGGGGAAGCGGGAGTGGCCGGTGTTGCGGGCGGTCTCGATGACGGCGATCACCCGGTCGGTGGCCTCCAGGCTGGTGGTGCGCACCCGCGGCGTCATGATCTCCCCGGCGGTGCGGGTCCCGAACTCCACCGAGCGCTCCATCAGCTCCGCGGTGTCGGCGTCGAGGGTGCCCTGCTCCCCCGACCTGGCGATCAGGCTGGCGAGCTCGGTCGAGCTGCGCGCGGAGCGCAGCTCCTCCTGGGGCTCGATCCCCAGCCGCCGGACCAGCGCGTTGGCCGAGCCGTTGAGCAGCTTGATGGGCAGGGACATCAGCTGGGTGAAGGTGCGCTGGAAGCGCTGGGTGGCCAGGGCGGTCTCCATCGGCCGGGCGATCGCGAGGTTCTTGGGCACCAGCTCCCCGAAGACCACGGTCAGCGCGGTGCTGAGGATCAGGCCCAGGGAGAGCGCGACCGGCCGGACCGCGCCGTCGGGCACCCCGAGCCCGGTCAGCGGGCCGTCGACGAGCTGGGAGATCGCCGGCTCGGCGAGGAAGCCGATGGCGAGGTTGGTGACGGTGATGCCGACCTGGGCGCCGGAGAGCTGCGTCGACAGCGAGCGCAGCGCCTTCTGCACCCCGACGGCGCCGGGGTCCCCGGCCTCCACCGCCCGGTCGACCCGGTTGCGGTCCACGGTCACGAAGGCGAACTCGGCGGCTACGAACAGCCCGCACGCCACCACGAGCAGCAGGGAGACGACGAGCAGGATGGTGGCGGTCATCGTGGGACCGACTCTACCGAGTGTTCCGGTGACACCCGGTGTCGGCTTCCCTAGGCTCACGCTTGCGCCACCCACGGGTCGAGCCCCCCTCCCGTGCACCCCGGTCCGGAGACGCCCCATGCCCTCGCCCCACCCGACCCTGCCCACCGGGCGCCGCACCCTGCTGGCCGGTGCCGCTGCGTCCGCGGCCACCACCAGCGTGCTGGTCGCCAGCGGCGCCGAGGCCGCGGGCGGCACCTACCGGCCTGCGAGGTACGACGGGCCGCCGCTGCTCGGCGCTCGCGACCGGCAACTGGTCAGCCGCTTCTCCTACGGCATCACCCCGGCACTCGCCGCCGAGGTCCGTCGGGTCGGGGGGGCCGGGCGCTGGTTCGAGCGCCAGCTCGACGCCGAGAGCGAGCCGGACCGTGACACCCGTGGGCTGGAGTCATGGTGGCCCTCCCTGGCCTACGGACCCAACCGGCTGTGGAACGACAACGTCAGCGGCGTCAAGCCCGGGTGGGAGGTGATGGCCGACTACCAGCGCTGGGTGCTGCTGCGACGCCTGAACTCCGAGCGTCAGGTGCACGAGGTGATGACCCAGTTCTGGGAGACCCACCTGCACGTCCCCACCAACGGTGACCCCAATTTCCCGTTCCGCAAGGACTACGGCGACCTGATCCAACGGCACGCGCTCGGCCGCTTCGACCGGCTGCTCGCCGAGGCCGCGACCCACCCCGCGATGCTGGTCTACCTCGACCAGGCCGTCTCGACCAAGCAGCACCCCAACGAGAACCTGGCCCGTGAGCTGCTGGAGATCCACACGGTGGGCGCCGGTGAGTACTCCGAGGCCGACGTCGAGGCGATGGCGCGGGTGCTGACGGGCTGGCGCGTCGACGTCTATGAGACCTGGAAGGTCTACTACGACAAGCCGTCCCACGCCGGTGGCAGGGTCGAGGTGCTGGGCTTCGCGCACGAGAACAAGAGCCACGACGGCCGTGAGGTCACCCGTCAGGTGCTGCACTACCTGGCCCGCCGTCCCGCGACGGCCCGGCGCATCGCGCGCCGGCTGGCAGTGAAGTTCGTCCAGGACGACCCGCCCGCGGCACTGGTCGACCGGCTCGCCGACGTCTACCTGCGCCACGACACCGCCATCACGCCCGTGCTCCTCGCGCTGGTGGGGTCGTCGGCGTTCCGCAGGGCCGCGGGCAGCAAGGTGCGCGACCCCGGCGAGGACGTCGTCGCGACGTACCGCGCCCTCGACGCCCGCGTGCACCGGCCGCACGCCGAGGACAGCGCCGCCAACGCGTTGCTGTGGCAGGCCGCGGCGATCGGAGCGACCCCGTTCTCGTGGCCGCGTCCTGACGGCCCGCCCCTCGACAGCGGCGCGTGGTCCTCGCCCTCCCGACTCCTCAGCTCGCTGTCGTTCCACTACGGCATGAGCGGCGGCTGGTGGCCCTCGGTCGACGTCCGGCACCGCGAGCCTGCCGAGCGGGTCCCCCGGTGGGGCTTGCGCTTCGACGAGCTGGTCGACCACCTGTGCCAGGAGCTGCTCCACGAGCGCTCCACCTCCCAGCTGCTCAAGGCCTGCTGCGAGGCGGTGGACTGCCGTCCCGGCGAGCGCATCGACAAGGAGCACGCCGTGGTGCAGTGGCAGATGCCGCGGCTGCTCACCACCCTGCTCGACTCCCCCAGCTTCTTCACCCGGTGACCACGATGCGCCCCTCCGCTCCCCTCCCCTGCTGCGCCGAGTTCGTCGACCTCGGTCGCGTCTCGCGACGCGGTCTCCTCCGCGGGCTCGCGGCCACCGGTGCCGCCGCCACCTTCGGGAGCGCGGTGCTGACCTCGTCACCGGCCACGGCCCGGCCGGCCCGGGCCGTGCTGCTGCTCCTCTCGCTGCGTGGCGCGTCCGACGGCCTGTCGCTGGTAGTGCCGCACGGCGACCCCGTCTACTACCAGGCGCGGCCTCGGATCGCGGTGCCCGCCGACTCGCTGCTGGTGAAGAACGAGCTGTTCGGCCTGCACCCCGCGCTGTCGCCCTTGCTGCCGCTGTGGCAGGGCGGGCGACTGGCGACGGTGCACGCCACCGGCCTGCCCGTCCGCAACCGCTCGCACTTCTCGGCGATGGAGCAGCTCGAGGACGCCAACCCCGGCTCCGCACGCCGGGAGGGCTGGCTCAACCGGCTCATCGGGGTGGACGCGATCACGTCCCCCGTGCAGGCGCTCGGCCTCACCGAAGGCGTGCCCCCCGCGGCGCTCTACGGCCCGCAGCCCTACCTGAGCGCGGGCGACATCGACGGGATCCGCATCGCCGGCGACGACCCGGACGACGAGACGAACGCGCGGCGCCGGTCGCTGCGCACCCTCTGGCAGGGCGACCGGACCCAGCTGGGCCGCGCGATGCACTCGACGTTCGAGGCGGTCGACGAGATCGCCCCGTTGCGCTCGACCCCCACGACGCCACAGAACGGCGCGGCGTACCCCGCCTCCGATCTCGGCCGGTCGCTGGCGGAGGCGGCGCGCATCGTGCGCGGCGACGTCGGCGTGGAGATCATCACCATCGACCAGGGCGACTGGGACATGCACACCGGGCTCGGCACCGTCGAGTGGGGCGGCCTCAAGGACAACGCGGCCGAGCTCGCCGCGTCGGTGGCGGCCTTCTTCGCCGACCTGGGCGCGCTGGGTGACAAGGTCACCCTGGTGGCGGTGAGCGAGTTCGGCCGGCGGGTGCAGGAGAACGAGAACTACGGCACTGACCACGGCTACGGCAACGCCATGCTCGTGGCCGGCGGCGGCGTCGTCGGCGGCTACCACGGCACCTGGCCGGGGCTGGCGGACGACTACGACGCCGACCTGCTGGTCACCACCGACTACCGCAGCGTCCTCGCGGAGGTGGTGGCGGCCCGGTTCGGCGCCAGCACCACGGCCGTCTTCCCGGGCCTGACCCGGCAGCGCGTCGGCGTGATGGCGGGCCAGTAGCCGGCCGATCTCCCCCGGCCTGCTGCCGGGGCTACTTGCTGGGCTTGGGGACGTTCGCGTCAGGACAGTCGTCGACCTTCGGGTTGACGCCCAGGTAGTTCAACGGCCCCGCGACGATGGTGACGGCGATGGTGCTCACCTCGGCGCAGTTGGTGCTGTCGCCGGCGAAGTAGTCGCGCTGGAAGGCCGCAGCTGCCCCGATGATGAGCCAGATCAGGACGATGAGCGTGCCGAGCTTCTTCATGACGCCTCCCAAGTAGTCGTACTCCCTGGAGCGAACCTATGTCACCGGGTCCCGGTGAGGAACATCCCGAGCCGCTCAGCCGACTCCTCCACACTGTCCCCATGAGCGTGACCCCGTGAACCTGCCCAGCCTGGCCGTCACCGGGTCCACCGGAGCCCTCGGCCGTCTCGTCGCTGCCCACCTCGCCGCCGCGGGCGTCGCGCAGCGGCTGCTCGTGCGCGACCCCGCGCGTGCGCCCGACCTGGCCGGGGCCGTCCCGGTCCGGTCGGAGTACGCCGCCACCCCCGCCGTCGTGGAGTCGCTCGCCGGTGTCGAGACGCTGCTGTGGGTCTCCGGCGCAGAGGACGCGGAGCGGCTCGCCCGGCATCGCGCAATGCTCGATAGCATCGTCGAGGCTGGCGTGCGCCACGTCGTCTATACCTCCTTCTTCGGCGCTGCTCCGGAGTGCACCTTCCTGCTCGGTCGCGACCACTGGCAGACCGAGCAGTGGGTGCGCCAGTCCGGAGTGGCCTTCACCTTCCTGCGCGACAACCTCTATCTCGAGTTCGTCTCGATGCTGGCCGGCGAGGACGGCGTGATCCGCGGACCGGCGGGCACCGGCCGGCTGGCAGCGGTGTCCCGGCGGGACATCGCCGCGGTCGCCTCGACGGTGCTGCGCGATCCCGGGGCCCACGCCGGGGCGACGTACGACCTCACCGGTCCCGACTCCTTCACGCTGACCGAGGCCGCCGAGCGACTGACGAAGCTGCTCGGGCGTCCGCACCGCTTCGTCGACGAGACCCGGCAGGAGGCCTACGCGTCCCGGCGGCGCTCCGACGCCCCGGAGTGGCTGGTCGATGCCTGGGTGAGCACCTACACCGCGGTCGCGGCGGGTGAGCTCGACGGGGTGACCGGCGACGTCGAGCGGGTCACCGGCACCCCGCCGCTGAGCCTCGAGGACGTCCTCGCCCGCACGGTCCCGCCCCTCCCCTGACCTTGTCCTCTAGTCGGTCCCCGCGCCGGTCGCCACGCTGGTCGTGACGTCGGAGGAGATGGTGAGGATGTCAGCGACGACCTACCCGGTGCACGTGGACGCGGAGCTCGATCCCGGGGTTGGCCGATGGCTCTGGCTGATCAAGTGGCTCCTCGCCATCCCCCACTACGTGGCGCTCGCCTTCTTGTGGACTGCGTTCGTGGTGCTCAGCGTGGTCGCCTTCGTGGCCATCGCGCTGACGGGGCACTATCCCCGCAGCATCTTCGAGTTCAACGTCGGGGTGCTCCGCTGGCACTGGCGCGTCACCTACTACGCCTACGGTGCCCTCGGCACCGACCGCTACCCCCCGTTCACGCTCCACGACGTGCCGGACTACCCCGCGCACCTCGACGTCGACTACCCCGAGCACCTCTCCCGCGGGCTCGTCCTGGTCAAGTCCTGGCTGCTCGCGATCCCGCACTACCTGGTGGTGGCGGTGCTGGTCGGCGGCGTGGGCTGGACCGTGGGCAGCACCGCGGACCGCTCCGGTCTGGCGGCCACCGGCCTGATCCCGCTGCTCGTCCTGGTCGCGGGGGTCGTTGTGCTCGTCACCGGCCGCTACCCCCAGCCGCTCTTCGACCTGGTGCTCGGCCTGAACCGCTGGGTGCTCCGGGTGGCCGGCTACGCCGCGCTGATGACCGACACCTATCCGCCCTTCCGGCTGGACCAGGGGCACGAGGACAGCGGCCCGCGCGACCTCGCCGTCCACCCCTCGCCCGCTCCGGTCGGCCCCGGCACCCGCGCTGGCTGGACGGCCGGCCGGGTGGTGGCCCTGGTGGTCGGCTGCGTGATGGGCGTGGGCGCGTTGGGTCTCGCGGTGCCAGGGGTCGTCCTCCTGCTCGCCGACCAGACCGCCCGTGACGACGCCGGCTTCCTGAGCAGCCCTGCTCAGTCCTTCGACACACCGACGTACGCCATCACCTCGGAGGACCTGAGCCTCCACACCGACGCGGCCGGCGTCACCCTCGACTCACTGCTCGGTGATACCCGCCTCACCGCCGGGCCTCGGCGCAGTCCGGTGTTCCTGGGGATCGGCCGGGCCGTCGATGTGCGTGCCTACCTCGCCGGGGTCGAGCAGGCCGGCCTGGTCTCCGTGACCGACGGCGAGCCCGTCTACCGGACCACGCCCGGAGGCGCTCCGTCGGTGCTCCCCGGCGACGCCGACTTCTGGGTGGCCAGCAGCAGCGGCACCGGCACCGGCACCCAGGAGGTCACCTGGTCGCCCCAGGACGGCGACTGGGCGGTGGTCGTGATGAACGCCGACGGCAGTCCCGGGGTCGACGTCACGATGACGGCCGGGGCCGTGGTGCCCGCGATGGGCTGGGTCGTCGCGACCGTGCTGGGTCTCTCCCTGGCCGGGCTGCTGGTGGCCGCCCTGCTGGTCACGGTCCCCGTGCGCGCAGCCCGGGCGGCGGGTGGCCCGCGATGAGCTGGCTGGTCGCGGCCTTCCTGGTGGTCCACGGGGTGTTGCACCTGGCGATCTGGCTGCCGCCCGCTCCCACCGATCCCGCCGATCCCGCCCCGTTCGCGCCCGACCACTCGGCCGTACTGACGGCCAGGCACGTCTCGGCGGTCGCGTCGCACCGGGTGGCCGTGCGGCTCGCCGTCGGTGCCGCCGTCGCCTACCTCGCCGCCGGCGCGGCGCTCGCCTGGGGCGCGGCGGTGGTCGTGCCGCTGGCCGTCCTCGCGGCCGTCGGCGGGCTGCTCCTCAAGGTCTTGTTCTTCCACCCGTGGCTGCTGCTCGGGATCGTCCTCGACCTGCTGGTGCTCACCTCGGCGCTGGCCTCCTGGCCGCTCAGCCTGATCTGATGGCCGCGGCCCGGAGCCCGGCCTGCCAGCCCGGTGCCCGGCCACCACCGGGTGGTCGGACGCCTGTCAGGTCGTGGCCACTGACCGCGAGCAGCCAGGCAGTCAACGAGTTGGAGTTCCACATCTCACCGAGGGACTGCTCGTCCCGCCCCCAGGTGGCTGTCGGGAACCGCGGCACCAGGTCCAGCAACAGCTGAGCGGACGCCTCGTCCGTGCCCAGCCGGTGCAGCCCGCCGACCGCGGACCCCAGGTCGGGGACGACCCCTCCGCACCAGCGGCGAACCTCGTAGCGGAACAGTCGGCTGCGACCCAGCCAGGGATGGCCGACCGGTCCCTCCGCCACCACCCCGCGGTCCGGGACCCGGATGCTCCACACCGGTGCCATCTCGATCGCCCACGTCCGGCCAGCCACCTCGACCAGCAGGGCGGAGTGGAACAGCGCCATGGGTGCCCGCCGCTCACGCCGGGCGACCAGGGCCTCGTAGCCCCGACCGCTCACCCGCACGAGAGCACCACCCGGGCCGGCCCCCAGCGGGAGCCATGCCAGGTCTGTGTTCATCGCGGGCTCATCGCGGGCTCACCCGGGGGCTCGTCGGGGCTCCCATGGCCGGTGGACGGCGAGCACCAGCCCACCGGCACCCCGGCGACGACGCCGACCTCGGCTCAGAAGCACTGCGCTGTCCCGTCGGCCTACGTCTGCTCGGGGAACATCGAGATCGCCCCCGACGGACACTCGTGCGCGCAGAGGCCGCATCCCTTGCAGTAGTCGAGGTCGATGACGTAGGGGTGCACACCGTCCCCGATCTTCAGGACGGCGTTGTCGGGGCACACCCCATAGCAGTTGTCACAGTCGAAGCAGTTGCCGCAGGACAGGCACCGACGGGCCTCGAAGAGCGCCGTGGACTCGTCGAGCCCCTGCACGACCTCGTCGAAGCTCGACTCCCGCCGCGCGCGGTCCAGCAAGGGCCGGTGGGTCCGCTCGGCGTCGGAGTAGTACCACGTGTTCAGGGTGTCGTACGCCGCCAGTGCGGGTCGCTCGGCCGGGACCGGTGCCGACGCCGACAGCCACGCGTCGAGGTGGCGGGCGGCCCGCTTGCCGTGCCCGATCGCGGCGGTCACCGACCGCTCCAGCGGCACCATGTCGCCGCCGGCGAACACGCCGGCACACCCGGTGCGCATCTGGTCGTCGACCACCACGACCCCGTCGCGGACCTCGAGGCCGGGGACCCCGTCGAGCAGCGACAGGTCGGTGTCCTGGCCGAGTGCGAGGACCAGCGAGTCGGCGGCCAGCTCCTCGATCTCTCCGGTGGGCTGGGGGAAGCCGTGGTCGTCGAGCTCCATCCGTTCCACCAGGAGCGATCCTTCATCGACCTGCTTGATGGTGGTCAGCCACTTCACCAGGACGCCCTCCTGCGTCGCTTCCTCGAGCTCCGACTCGTGGGCGGGCATCCGGTCCTTGGTGCGCCGGTAGACCACGACGGCCTCCGCCGCGCCGAGCCGCTTCGCGGTCCGGGCGGCATCGAGGGCGGTGTTGCCACCGCCGTAGACGGCGACCCGCCTCCCCAGCAGGGGCTTCTCACCCTCCTCGAGGTCGTGGAGCATCGTCACGGCGTCCAGCACCTTGGCGGCCGAGCCGGCCGGGAGGTAGGCCCGCTTGCCGATCTGGGCGCCGACCGCGAGGAAGACCGCGTCGTAGTCGGTCCGGAGGGCGTCGAGGTCGGTCACGGCGGAGCCCAGCTCGAGAGCCACACCGAGGTCGACGATGCGCTGGATCTCGGCGTCGAGGACCTGCCGGTCGAGGCGGTAGCGCGGGATGCCGTAGCGCATCATGCCGCCGGCCTGACGACCTGCGTCCTTGATCGTGACGGTGTGCCCGAGACGGGCGAGGTGGTAGGCCGCCGACAGGCCCGCCGGTCCGGCGCCGACGACCAGCACGCGTTTGCCGGTGCGCGGCACCTCGACCGACACCTCCCAGCCGCGACGGATCGCCTCGTCGCCGAGGAACCGCTCGACGGAGTTGATGCCGACGGCCTCGTCGAGCTGGCCGCGGTTGCAGGCCGTCTCACAGGGGTGGTAGCAGACCCGTCCCATCACGGCCGGGAACGGGTTGTCCACCATGATCTGGCGCCAGGCGTCCTCGTAGGCGTCGCCGCCGGCCTCGGCGTCGTACAGCCACGACGCGATGTTCTCCCCGGCCGGGCAGCCGTCGTTGCAGGGCGGCATCCGGTTGACGTACGCCGGTCGCTCGGTGCGCCAGGAGCCGGTCTTGTTGGCGCGGCTCGAGCCGACGTCGAGGGTGATGGCGAAGGGCTTGTCCATCACGCGTCCACCTCCTCGGGGAGCAGCCCGTAGCGAGCGATGTTGCGGTCGGCCAGCGCCTGGAGGCGGGACACGATGTCGGGTCGGCCGGGGTCGCCGAACAGGTGCGCGTAGCGGCGCTGGGGCCGCAGGTAGTCCTCGACCGGGACGCGCCGGCGGATCGGCGAGACGGCGGTGACCTCGCCGCCGACGGCCTCGAAGACGGGGAACATCCCGGACTGGTGGGCGAGCCGGGCCAGCTCGATGGTCATCGCCGGGTCGGCGCCCCAGCCGAGCGGGCAGGGCACGAACACGTGCAGGTAGCGCGCCCCGCGGAACTCCATCGCCCGGGCCACCTTCGCCTCGAGGTCGCGCAGGTCGGCCACCGTCGCCGTGGCGACGTAGGGGATCACGTGGGCCATCGCGATCCCCGGGACGTACTTGCCCTGCCCGAAGACGTTGCCCGGCTCGGGACCGAGCGCCTTGGTGTTCGCGGTCCGGGCGGCGGGCGGGGTGGCACCGGAGCGCTGCACCCCGGTGTTCATGTAGCCCTCGTTGTCGTAGCAGACGAAGAGCACGTCGTCGTTGCGCTCGAACATCCCCGACAGGCAGCCGAAGCCGATGTCGACGGTGCCGCCGTCGCCGGCCTGGCCGATCACCCGGATGTCGTCGCGACCCTTGGCCTTGAGGGCCGCCGCCACCCCCGAGGCCACCGCGGGGCCGTTGCCGAAGAGTGAGTGCAGCCACGGGAGCTGCCAGGAGGACTCGGGGTAGGGAGTCGAGAACACCTCGAGGCAGCCGGTGGAGTTGACGGCCACCAGGTGCCCGTCGGTCGCACGCATCGCGGCGTCGAGGACGTACCTCGCCCCGAGCGCCTCACCGCAGCCCTGACAGGCCCGGTGCCCGGACGTCAGGGAGTTGGAACGGCCGGTCTCCGCCTGCACCGAACGCTGCCCGGCTTCGAGCAGTCGGTTGCCCACCACGAAGGTCCCGGTCTGGTAGAACTTCAGGTCCTGCACGGGCATGGGGCGCTCCTGGGGTCGGTCAAACGGGACGTGACGCGACGGTGCCGAGGTCGCGCAGCATGTGCTCGGCGTGTGGACCCGGCCGGTCGACGCCGCGGGAGCGGAGGAGCTCGCGCTCGACCAGCCCGGCGTCCAGGCCGAGGAAGTGCAGGCGCAGCGGGTCGAGCCGTTCGGCGAGGACGTCGTCGAGGAGGCCGCCGATCGACGCCACGGTCACCGGCCGGCCACCGAGGCCGGCCACCACGTCGTACACCTCGACCGGGAGACCCTGCAGGGCCAGCCGGACGTTCTGGCCGACGATGCCACCGGCTCCGACCGCGAAGGCCTTCTCGACGACGACCACCCGTCGTGCGTTCCGGAGGGCCTCGCGCACCTCGTCCTTGGGCCAGGGTCGGAAGCAGGTGATGCCGAGGACTCCGACCCGCTCGCCCCGGTCGCGCAGCGCGTCGATGACCACCTCGAGGGTGCCGCGCATCGAGCCGAGGCCGACCACGACGGTCTCCGCGTCCTCCGTCCGGTAGCCGCGGACCAGGCCGCCCGAGGCCCGGCCGAACTGCTCGGCGAACGCGTCGGCGAGGCGCGGGATCTCGTCGAGCGCCTGCACCTGCTTGGCGTGCATGAGGTACTTCACCTCGGTGAAGGCCTCCGGGCCGACCATCGCGCCGATGGTCACCGGGTCGTCGGGGTCGAGCGCCTGCTGGGGCGTGAAGGCCGGCAGGTAGTCGTCCACCTGCTCCTGGGAGGGGAGGTCGACCGGCTCGAAGGCGTGGGTGAGGATGAAACCGTCCATGCAGACCATGACCGGCACCGAGAGCCGTTCGGCGAGCCGGAACGCCTGGACGTGCAGGTCGGCAGCCTCCTGGTTGGACTCGGCGTACAGCTGGATCCAGCCGGAGTCGCGCATCGCCATCGCGTCGGAGTGGTCGTTCCAGATGTTGATGGGCGCGCCGATGGCCCGGTTGGCCACGGTCATCACGATCGGCAGGCCCAGCCCGGAGGCGTTGAAGAGTGCCTCGGCCATGAAGAGCAGCCCCTGGCTGGAGGTCGCCGTGTAGGTGCGGGCGCCCGCGGCGGAGGCGCCGATGCAGGCCGAGAGCGCCCCGAACTCCGACTCCACCATGAGGTACTCGCAGCGGTCGAGCTCGCCGGTGCGGACCAGGTCGGAGAGGCCTTCGACGATGTGGGTCTGCGGGGAGATCGGGTAGGCGGCGATCACCTCGGGCCGGCATCGTGCCACCGTGCGGGCGACGGCCTGGGAGCCCTCGATCTGCTCACGCATCGGCTCGGCTCCTGCGCTGCTCGGCGACCATGGCGTACGTCGCCGCCGCGGCCGCGGCGTTGCCCTCGCCGGTGGGACCGTGGAAGCGCGCCCGGATGGCGGCGAGCACGGACTCCAGGGAGACCTGCCCGGTCAGCGCCGCGAAGCCGCCCAGCAGCGCGGCGTTCGGCAGCGGCCGCCCGAGGTGCTCGCGGGCCAGGTCGGTGGCGGGGACGCTGACCAACCGGTCGGCGCCCAGCACCGCCAGCAGGTCGTCGAGCCCGAGCTCGGCCGCCGAGCGGCTGGTGTTGAGCAGCACGTGGCCATCAGGTCGAAGGCCGCCGAAGACGTCCACCTGGTGCAGGAGCGTGGGGTCCTGCACGATCACGGCGTCGGGCTCGGTGATCGGCTCGCGGAGTCGGATCGGGCTGTCGTCCATCCGGCAGAAGGAGACGACGGGCGCGCCGGTGCGCTCGGAGCCGAAGGTCGGGAACGCCTGCGCGTGACGACCCTCGCGGAACGCCGCGACCGACAGCATCTCCGCGGCCGTCACCGCGCCCTGCCCGCCCCGGCCATGGATCCGCACCGAGAACACGGCGCCTCAGTCCAGACCCAGGTCGAAGACCAGTCGTGCTGGCACCGTGCCGGCCAGCACCTCCTCGAAGCACTCGTTGACGTCCTCGAGCCGGCGGGTCTCGGCGACCACCCGCGTGCGGCCCTGGACGTGCAGCGCGAAGCACTCCGCGAGGTCGTTGCGGGTCCCGACCAGCGACCCGATCACCGAGATGCCCTTGAGGACGGTCTCGAAGACCGGCAGCTCCAGGCGGTTGTCGGCGGGCAGACCCACGAGCACGAGCCGTCCGTTGGGGTTGAGGGAGGCGTGGGCGGCACGCATGGCGGGCGGCGACGGCACCGTCACCACGGCCACGTCCACCCCGCCGAGGGCGGCGAGGTCGGTGGCCTGGTCACCACGGGCGTCGACGACGTGGTCGGCACCGAGGTCCTTCGCGAGCTGGAGCTTGTCGTCGTCGACGTCGACGGCGATCGTCGTGGTGCCGAAGATCGCGGCGTACTGGAGCGCGAGGTGCCCGAGCCCCCCGATGCCGACGACCATCGCGGTCTCGGCCGGCTGCGGCCGCGCCACCTTGAGGGCCTTGTAGGTGGTGACGCCCGCGCACGTGAGCGGTGCGGCGTCGAGCCAGGAGATGCTGTCGGGGACCTTCACGACGTGGCTGGCGTAGGCGAGGGCGAAGTCGGCGTACGCGCCGTCCATGGTGTAGCCCATGTACTGCGGCGAGACGCAGTAGGTCTCCCAGCCACCGACGCAGTAGCGGCAGTGACCGCACGCCAGGCCGAGCCACGGCAGTGCGACCCGGTCACCGATCTGCACCGGCGACTCACCCGGCCCGACCGCGACGACGTTCCCGACCCCCTCGTGCCCGGGGATCAGCGGGATCTTCGCCTTCACCGGCCAGTCACCGCGGGCGGCGTGGATGTCGGTATGACAGAGCCCGCTGGCGCGGATCTCCACCACGACCTGTCCGGCGCCCGGCACGGGCACCGGGACGTCCCTGATCTCCAGTGGTGCGCCCAGGCTGGGTACGACGGCGGCTCTCATGCTGGCTCCTCGGGGTCGGTCGGCTCCCCCCACCGAACCGCTCCGCCACCCAGGGCGTCCAGGTACGAAGGGCACGGCTGCCCGGGTCGGAGGTCCCGAGGGGCGTGGGTGACCTTCTTCTCTGGTGCGGGCTCGTCGGGACTGTGAGTAACTACACCCTTCACCCGCGGAGGACCACCCCATGTCCATCAGCCACCTGCTCCCCACCCTGCCCGTGACTGGGTCAGCCGACGGGTCGGCCCGGGTAGGCGCTCGCCAGGACGGCACGCAGGGCGGGCGGGATCGGGACCGGCCGGCGGGTCCCGGCGTCGACGTACACGTGCACCCACCGGCCCTTGGCGGCGATGGCGCCCGTCTCTCCCGAGCGGGACCGTCCGAAGAGGCCGAGCCCGTAGGTGACGCTGCTGGTGCCGAGCCGCTCCACCCGCAGCCCGACCAGGACGTCGTCGGGGTAGTGCAGCTCGTGGAAGTAGGAGCATCCCGACTCCGCCACCACCCCCAGCACGGCGTGGTCGGCCCGCAGGCTCGGGACCTCGTCGGCGATCCAGGCGTTGATGACGGTGTCGAAGAGCTGGTAGTGCACCGCGTTGTTGAGGTGTCCGTAGGAGTCGTTGTCCCCCCACCGGGTCGTCACGACGCGACCGACCGGGAAGTCCCCGGGGCGCAGCTCGCGGTCGGGCACCGTCGTCACCGGCCAGCTCCCTCGAAGACCACGACTTGACGGACGGCGCGGCCCGCGGCCAGCTCGTCCATCGCCTGGTTGACGTCGGCGAGCGCGATCCGTGAGGAGACCAGCTCGGAGACCGCGAGCCGCCCGGACCGCCACCGGTCCACGAAGAGGGGAATGTCGCGGCGCGGCACCGCGGAGCCGAGGTAGCTGCCGATCACCGATCGGCCCTGGGCCACCAGGCCGAGCGGGGAGATGCTTGCCCGGGCGTCCGGGGGCGGGAGCCCGACGGTCACCGTGCGGCCTCCGGGCCCGGTGAGGGCGACGGCCGTCTCGAAGGCCCGCGCGCTCCCGGCGGCCTCGATGACGACGTCGGCGAGGACCGCGTCATCGACGGCCTCGTCGGGAGACAGCGCTCGGTGGGCGCCGAGCTCGAGGGCCCGGGCGCGCTTGGCCTCCACCGGGTCGACGGCCACGACCACGACGTCCGGCTCACCCAGCGCGGTGAGCAGGGCTGCCATGCCGACTCCGCCGAGGCCGACGACCGCGACCGTGTCGCCGGGGCGTGGCCGGCCGACGTTGAGCAGGGCTCCCCCTCCGGTGAGCACGGCACAGCCGAGCACCGCGGCCACCTCGGGCGGCACGTCGGCGTCCACCGGGACGACCGAGCGCCGGTCGACGACGGCGTAGGTCGCGAAGCCCGACACCCCGAGGTGGTGATGGACCGGCTCGCCGCCCCGGCTCAGCCGCGACCCGCCGGAGAGCATCACACCGGCGTTGTTGGCGGCGCTCCCGGGCTCGCAGGGCACCAGCCCGTCGGTGCGGCAGGACCGGCACTCGCCGCAGCGCGGCAGGAACGTCATCACCACCCGCTGTCCCACCGCGAGACCGGCCTCGGCGCCGGCCTCCTCGACGATGCCGGCCGCCTCGTGTCCGAGGAGCATCGGTGTCGGGCGGGGCCGGTTGCCGTCGACCACGGAGAGGTCGCTGTGGCACAACCCGGCAGCCTCGATGCGGACCAGCACCTCGTCGCGTCCCGGCGGGTCGAGGTCAAGGTCACTCACGGTGATCGGCAGGGTCTCGGCGTAGGGACCCTGGCGGCCGACCTCCTCCAGGACGGCTCCGATGATCCGCACGTGGGCTCCTCTCGTCAGGGGTTGCTGCCGGCACGGCCGTGCCAGGACCCCGCGAAGACCCTAGTGTCCCCGGGACCTCGGTCCCGTCCGGCCGGGCACCCGGACCCTCCCCGCGTGGGCCGGTGTCGCGTCACCCTCGGGACATGAGCATGATCCCCCGACCCGAGATCCCCCGACCCGAGTCCGCCGTCCCGGGCCGTCAGGTCCGGCGGCCTGCGGTCGGGGCGGCCTGGGCGGTGCCGACAGGCGCCGTGACGGCGATCGGTCTGCTGGGCGCCGAGCACGGCTACGGGCTGCTCGGGTCGGTGGCGCTGCTCGCCGGCATCAGCCTGCTCGCCCTCGTCTCC
The DNA here is from genome assembly GCA_039916425.1 of Nocardioides sp. Taxonomy (GTDB): domain Bacteria; phylum Actinomycetota; class Actinomycetes; order Propionibacteriales; family Nocardioidaceae; genus Nocardioides. The sequence goes on along the minus strand of JBDSLK010000265.1, from coordinate 10,742 downwards.
GTCTGGTCGGTCGCCGACGAGCTGCACCTGGAGCAAGGGCCGTTGCTGCGGAGCCTCCCGCTCCTCATGGGCGTGGGCACCGTCGTCACGGCCGGCTGGTGCGACCTCGCCGGCGGCTACGGCCTCGTGGTCGTCGCCCTGGTCGCGCTGGGCTCGCCGTGGTGCCGCGCCGTCGTGCGGCGTCGGCTGCCAAGGCTCGCCCCGAGGACGGCGCCCACCGGCGTCCGGGTCGACCAGGCCGCGGTCGACCGCCGCTTCCAGGGGATCGTGAAGTCGCTCGGTCACGAGCCGGGCGGATCCCCCGCCCGCCCCTGACCATGGCTAGCGAGAGCGCACGTCGCCCGGACATGACGGGTCCCTGACTAGTGTCGACCTCGACATCCACCGAGGAGAGGACACCCATCATGACGGTCGACCGAGGACTGCTAGCCACGCTCGAGGCCAAGCCCGGCAAGGGTGACGCGCTGGGCGACTTCCTGCGGCAGGGGCGTGAGCTCGCTGTCGCCGAGGAGGGCACCGTGACGTGGTACGCCTTCAGGCTCAGCGACACGACGTACGGCATCTTCGACACCTTCGAGGGCGAGGACGGCCGGCAGGCCCACCTCGACGGCCCGATCCCGGCCGCGCTCGGCCAGGTCGGTCCCGACCTGCTCGCGACCGACCCGGACATCCGCCTGGTCGATGTCATCGCGGTGAAGTGACGCTCAGCCCTCGACGACCTCGTCGCCCTCGACGGTGACGTTCACCTTCGCCAGCGGCGACGGCGCCGGGCCCCCGGTGTTGTCGCCGGTGGCGAGGTCGTAGGTCGATCCGTGGCAGGGGCAGAGCAGGCGCTTGTCGTCCGGCGCCACCGTGCACCCCCGGTGGGTGCAGATGGCCGAGAAGGCAACGACCTCGCCGGCGGTCGGCTGGGCGATGATGATCGGGTCGCCGGCGGCCGTGGTGGCCGAGACCGCCCCGCCCACCGGGATGTCGGACACCTGGGCAAGTGGGCCGGCGGCGGCGCTGTCCGAGGTCGCCGTGCTGGTGGGCGAGGTGGCGGTGTCGCCGCCCCCGCAGGCAGCGAGCAGCGGCACCGCGACCACCCCACCGGCGGTCGCGACCAGGACGGTGCGTCGGGAGGGGGGATCGTGATCGTGGGACTCCATGGCTGCTCCTCGGCGAGTGGGCTGGTGGTGGCTACACGCACGCGGCACCGCGCCGGTTCAGCCGCCGGCCCGAGCGGTCCGGCCAGGTGAGCACAACCAGGAGCGCGGCACGTCCGTTGCGGGTGCTGACGCAGAACCTCTACCTCGGCGCCGACCTGGGCCCGGCCATGACCGCCGCCACCCCGACGGCCTTCGTCGAGGCGGTGGCCGAGATCCACGCCGGAGTCCTGGAGACCGACTTCCCCCGGCGTGCCCGGGCCGTCGCCGGGATCCTGGCCACGGAGCGGCCCGCCCTCGTGGGCCTCCAGGAGGTCGCGCTCTGGTCGGTCGGCCGGGCGGAGGAGCGCCCTACGCTCCGACAGGACTTCCTGACCGAGCTGCTCGCGGCGCTCGCCGACCGGGGTCTGCACTACCGGGTTGCCGCGCTGTCTCGCAACGCCCTGGTCGGACCGGTCCCGCTCGACGCGGACCGACTGATGCGCCTGCGCGACCGCGACGTGGTCCTCGTGGACTCCGACGAGCCCGGCCTGGTGGTCAGGGCCGGGCACAGTGGCCGCTACCTGCGCCAGGAGACGTTGCGCCCGGCGCTCGGATCCCCCGTGCGCCTGGACCGAGGCTGGGCCGGTGTGGACGCGACGTACGACGGGCGGCAGGTCCGCTTCGTCACCACGCACCTCGAGCTGGGGCTCTTCGAGGCCACCCAGGTCGCCCAGGTCCGCGAGCTGCTCACCGGGCCTGCCGCGGTTGCCGGTGGCGTGGTGCTCACCGGTGACTTCAACGCCGTCCCCGGCAGCGCGTCCTACGACGACCTGGTCAGCGCCTGCTCGGACGCCTGGTGCCTCAACGGTGACGACCCGGGACCGACCTGCGGCCGGGACGGCTCCCTGGCCGACCCTGGCACCCGGCTCGACACCCGGGTCGACCTGGTGCTGACCCGCGGGGCGGCGCGCGCGTCGGCGGCCCACCTCGTCGGCACCACCCCACTCCGCGGCCCGGGGCCCGGCCCCGTCTGGGCGTCCGACCACGCCGGCGTGGTGGCGACCGTGGAGCTCGCCTGACCGCCCGCCGAATCCCCGCGCGGGTCCCCGAACCCCTACCGTGGACCCCATGTCCGACGAGTCATCCGCCCAGCAGCCCGGGATCACCTTCGACGACCTGGGTCTGGATCCCCGCGTGCTCAAGGCGGTGCACGAGGTCGGCTACGAGACCCCGTCCCCGATCCAGGCAGCCACCATCCCTACCCTGCTCGCGGGCCGTGACGTGGTCGGGCTGGCCCAGACCGGCACCGGCAAGACGGCGGCGTTCGCGCTGCCGATCCTCTCGCGGCTGGACCTGAAGCAGAAGACCCCGCAGGCGCTGGTCCTCGCGCCGACCCGTGAGCTGGCCCTGCAGGTCTGCGAGGCCTTCGAGCGGTACGCCGCGCACCTGCCCGGCGTGCACGTGCTCCCCGTCTACGGCGGCCAGGGCTACGGCGTCCAGCTGAGTGCGCTGCGCCGCGGCGTCCACGTCGTCGTCGGCACGCCCGGCCGGATCATGGACCACCTCGACAAGGGCACCCTCGACCTCACCGAGCTGCGGTTCCTGGTGCTCGACGAGGCCGACGAGATGCTCAACATGGGTTTTGCCGACGACGTCGAGACGATCCTCGCCGACACCCCGGCCGACAAGAACGTCGCGCTGTTCTCCGCCACGATGCCCTCCCAGATCCGCCGGATCTCCAAGAAGTACCTCAACGACCCGGCCGAGATCACCGTCAAGAACAAGACCGCGACCGCGCCCAACATCACCCAGCGCTACCTGATGGTGTCCTATCCCCAGAAGGTCGACGCGCTCACCCGCATCCTCGAGGTCGAGAACTTCGAGGGCATGATCGTCTTCGTCCGCACCAAGCACGAGACCGAGACGCTCGCCGAGAAGCTGCGGGCTCGCGGCTTCTCCGCCACGGCCATCAACGGCGACATCGTCCAGGCCCAGCGCGAGCGGACCATCGACCAGCTCAAGGCCGGCAAGCTCGACATCCTGGTCGCCACCGACGTGGCCGCCCGCGGTCTCGACGTCGACCGGATCAGCCACGTCGTCAACTACGACATCCCCACGGACCCCGAGTCCTACGTGCACCGCACCGGTCGCACTGGCCGGGCCGGCCGCAGCGGCGATGCCATCTCGTTCGTCACGCCGCGCGAGCGCTACCTGCTGAAGTCGATCGAGAAGACCACCCGGCAGCCGCTGACCCAGATGCAGCTGCCCACCGTCGAGGACGTCAACACCACCCGGCTGGCCCGGTTCGACGACGCGATCACCGAGGCGCTGTCGGCCACGGACAAGGTCACCTTCTTCCGCGACGTGGTCTCCCACTACGTCCGCGAGCACGACGTGCCGGAGGTCGACGTGGCCGCGGCGCTGGCCGTGGTCCTCCAAGGCAAGACGCCCCTGCTGCTCGAGCCGGAGCCGGAGCGACCGGTCCGGCAGGAGCGTCACGACCGGCCCGAGCGTGGCGGGTCCGCCGGCCGTCCCGAACGCGTCGACAAGCGCCCGGCGCGCAACCCGGACGGCCCGCCGATGGCGACGTACCGGCTCGCCGTCGGCAAGCGCCACAAGGTGGAGCCGCGCCAGATCGTCGGCGCCCTTGCCAACGAGGGCGGCCTGAGCCGGAAGGACTTCGGACACATCTCGATCCGTCCCGACTTCACTCTGGTCGAGCTTCCGGCGGAGCTGCCGCCCGGCACCGAGGAGGCACTGGCCGCAACCCGGATCTCGGGCAAGCTGATCGGTCTGCGCAAGGACACCGGCCCGGTCCGCGGGGGTCCGACGAAGCCGGCCCGCACGTCCTACCGCAAGGACTGAAGGGCCGCGCTCTCGGCTCGATCGACGACGAGCCCGTCCGGCGGCCGACCGGCCGTGGTGGCCACGGACGAACCGGAGCCGGGCCAGCGCGGGTTGCTCACCAAAGGCTCGGCGCCGTTACCCTTGCTGGAGTGTCCACCGGAGTCGTTCCCACGCTGCGCGCGACGCGGTCGTCGTCGCGATGGGTTGCGGGTGTCGGGACCGTCGTCGTCGTCTTCGCCGTCGTGACGGCGTTCTGGTCGTGGCACGTCGGAGTCCCGCTGCGCGACCCGGAGGGCAAGATGTTCCGCGGGCGGCTCACCACCTCGCTCGTCTCGTTCGCGTTGCTGCTGCTGGCCCAGGCGACCGTCCGCTCCCTGCGTGAGCGACGCTCCCTGCGCGGTCTGCCGGCCGCCGTGCGCGACCACTGGCCGCGTGAGCGCCTGCTGCTCGCGGTCACCGGGCTGCTGGCCTACCACGTGGTCTACGTCTGCTACCGCAATCTGAAGAGCTGGAACGCCTTTCGCACGCTGCGCGACGACCAGTTGATGGACGTCGAGCGGTGGCTGTTCGGCGGCCACACCCCGGCGGTGCTCCTCCACGACCTCCTCGGGCAGGGCGCCGCGGCGTTCGTGCTCGCCTTCGTCTACCGGTCCTTCACCTACCTGGTGCCGTTCTCGGTCATCGCCTCGGTGGTGTTCGTCGAGCGCATCCGCGAGGCCTACGTCTTCCTCACCGCCGCTATGTGGGTGTGGATCCTCGGCGTCGCCTCCTACTACCTGCTGCCGAGCCTCGGCCCCTTCGCCTCCGCAGCCTCCGACTTCACCGGGCTCCCCCTGACCGCGATCACCGACTCGCAGGCGGAGTACCTCACCGAGCGCGCGCACATCCTCGCCGACCCGGCGGCCGGGGATGCGTTCGCGAGCCTGGGCGCCTTCGCCAGTCTGCACGTCGCCTTCACCGCCATGGTGTTGCTGATGCTCCACCACTACCGGGCCCCGCTCGCCGCCCGTGTTGTGGGCGCGACGTACCTCCTGGCGGTGATGGTGGCGACCGTCTACTTCGGTTGGCACTACGTCCTCGATGACGTCGCCGGGGTCCTGATCGCGCTGCTCTCGGTCGCGCTCGGCAAGGCCATCGTGTTCCCGGGCGCCCGTGAGGCCGCCGACCATGCCTGAGCGCACCCGGCTCGCCCGGGTCGCCGCCCACCCGGTGGTGACCGCCCTCGTCGTCGCGGCGGCGCTGCACCTGCTCTGGTGGTGGCTGCTGGCCAACAGCGGCGGGGACATCGCCGCCCAGGACGCCTGGGCGGAGTTCGCGCGGACGCACCCGGGCAGCGCCTACAACCTCGCCTGGTACGGCGGCATGCACCCGGTGTCCTACAGCATCCTGTCCCCCTACGTCATGGCACTGCTGGGCGTGCGGACCACGATGATCGTCGTCGGGACCGTGTCGTCGGGCCTGCTCGCCCTCGTGCTCGTGCGGAGCAACGCACTGCGCCGGCCGGTCTGGCCCGCGCTCTACGGTGCGGTCGCGCTCACCGGCAACGCGGTGTCGGGCCGGGTCACGTTCGGCCTGGGCACGATGTTCGCCCTGGCCGCCATCGCGGTGCTGCTCCCAGCCCCGGCCGCAACCCCGGCCGCAGCTCAGCCGACCCCCCTGCGTCGCCCCCACGCCGTCGCGCTCGGGGCGCTGGCGGCGCTGGCCACGGCCTCGAGTGCCCTGGCCGGGCTGTTCCTGGGCATCGTGGCGGCCGCCCTGTGGCTCCAGGGGCGGCGGCGCCGGGCCTACGTGCTGGGCCTTCCACCGGTCGCGGTGGTGGCGTTCTCGGCGTGGGCCTTCCCCTTCTCCGGCGAGCAGCCGATGCCGGCGGGCTCGATCATCTTGCCGTTCCTGGCGGGCGTGCTGGGCTTCGCGCTGGTCCCGGCGACGTGGCGCACAGTGCGGGTCACGTCGGCGGTCTATGCCGTCGCGGTGGTGCTGGTCTGGCTGGTCCCCTCCCCCATCGGCAGCAACGTGACCCGTCTCGGGCTCCTCTTCGGCGGCGTGCTGATGGTCGCCCTGACCACCTCGGTGGAGCCGCTGCGCCGGCCCCGGTTGCGCTGGGTGGCCATGGTCCCCGCGACCACGACGCTGGCGGTGGCGATCGTCGCCTCCTCGGTCTGGCAGGTCGCCACGGCGGGTCGGGACGCCGTCAACACCCGACCCACCCAGGCCTGGACCAGCGACGTCCAGCCACTGCTCGACCAGCTCGACGAGCGCGACGCCAACCTCGGACGCACGGAGGTCGTCCCGAGCCGGAGCCACCGGGAGGCGGCGGCGCTGGCGCCGTACGTCAACCTGGCGCGCGGCTGGAACCGGCAGGCCGACGCCGAGCGCAACGCCCTGTTCTACACCGAGGGCGCCCTGACGGCCGCGACGTACCGGGACTGGCTCGACCGCTGGGCCGTCCACTACGTCGTGCTGCCCGAGGGTGAGCCGGACGTCGCCGCGCAGGTGGAGGCGGCCCTCGTGGAGGGTGGGCTGCGCTACCTCAGGCCGGTGTGGTCCGACGCGAGCTGGCGCCTCTATGAGGTGAAGCGCCCCGCGCCCCTGGCGGATGCGCCGGCCGTGGTGGTGCGCTTCGACGAGGCGGGCGTCGTGCTGATGCTCCCGGCGGCTGCGACCGTCGTGGTCCGGATCCCCGCCTCGCCCTGGCTCAGCCTCGTGGACGCCGCGGGCACGGCCCTGCAGCCGACCCCCTCCGCCGGCCCCGACTCCGAGGACGCCTACCTCGACGGCTGTCTCGGCGTGACGGTGCCGGACGAGCCCGACCCGGCCGATCCGGACGCGCCGCAGCCCGAGGTCTGGACGGTGCTGCACGCTCCGCGGGCCGGGGTCTACCGGATCGCCGCGCCCTACAAGCTGCCACCGGGCACGGCCTGTCCCGAGGAGACGGAAACCTCCGCCCGCACGCCGGGCGACGCGTAGGCCCGCACGTCGGTGATCGACCAGGCATGAGGCGGGAGGGCGATAGTGGGCATCGGCGTCAGCCTGCTCGAGATCGCCGCGCACCCCCTCCTCTGCCGCACGGCCAGCGTCCGGCTCGGCGTGAAGATCGGCACCGTCAGCGTCGTAGCGCGTGGCCCACCTGCGTCGAGCGGCATATCGCCGACTCCCAGCGGACCGCCAGCCGCTGAGCCGCGCTCGGCACGGCGGGTGAGAAGTTCCCGATACTGACGCTCTGCGACGAACGCGGTCCCGCTCGGTCGCCACAGTCCACGAGGGCGCTCCGGCTCATGCGCCCGGATCCGCTGTCGGGGTTGGGCCCGGTTCCTTGCCGTTGCTGACGTCGGCGTTGGCTGCCAGCGCGCCGCGCGTCGGGCGCCGCGCGTCGGGCTCGAGTGGTCAGCCGATCTCCTCGCCCGCCAGGGCCTTGGCGGCCAGGCGCTCCTCCTCGCTGACTTCCCAGACCTCGTAGGCGGCGTGGAGTGCAAGCAGGATGATGAGGCAGCCAAGGATCAGGTCGGGCCAGCCGGAGTCGGTCCAGATCGTGACGATGCCCATCACGATGATGGACACGTTGACCAGTACGTCGTTGCGTGCCGAGAGGAACGCCGCCCTGCTCAAGGAGCCGCCCTGGTGGCGCACCCCAGCCAGCAGGCGGGCGCAGGTGCCGTTGATTCCTATCGCTCCGATCGAGGCCAGCACCAGCGGCAGGACTGCCGGTGCCGTGGGGTCGGAGAACCGCTCGAGCGCCTTCCAACCGGCGACCGCAGCCGGCCCCAGGAGGACCAGCGTCATTGCCTTGCCCAGCACCGCACGCCGGGCAAGTGGCCAGCCCAGCGCGATGAAGATGAGCAGGTTGATGGCGGTGTCTTCGAGGAAGTCGACGCTATCTGCCAAGAGCGAGACAGAGCCCGCGGCGAGCGCGACTGCGAACTCCACGAAGAAGTAGGCGAAGTTCAGCATCGCGACGAGCAAGACGATGCGCTGCAACTGGTTGGCGGGGCGTTCCTCGGCGTCCTCCGCTCCCGGCAACGCGGTGTCGTCCGATCTCACGACGTCAGACCCTATCCCGGCCGCTCACGCCGATAGGCCGACTGTTCATGCCCCCCACGCCCCGTCGGAGCTCAGCTTCGCGGCACACGTTCGCCTCCGATGTCGTGGCGTGGGCGGCGCCGTCTTCGAGATGCGGCTGACACTGCGTTCGTGCTCAGCGCGGACGGCGGGGCCTCCTGCGGCGCCCCGGACCTGAGCGCCGCTCACCCGTCCAGGGTGCGGAAGACCGCCGACATGTCCTGGTCGCCGAAGCCGTCCTCGACCGCCCGGGCGAACGTCTCGCGCAGCACCGGCACCATCCGCGGGACGTAGTCGGTGTCCTCGGTCGCCTCCACCATCAGGCCGAGGTCCTTCAGCGCCCCGTCGAGCCGGAACGACGGCGCGAACTCCCCCGCCAGCATCGCGGTGCCCTTGAGCTGGACGTACGGCGCGTCGAGGGCCCCGCCCTGGATCGCCTCCAGGAAGAGGCGGGGGTCGACGCCCAGCGCCCGCGTCATCGCCAGCGACTCGGCCACGCCCTGCACGACGGTGGCCACCCAGGCGTTGCAGGCGAGCTTGAGCCGGCTGCCGGCGCCGGCCTCGCCGACCCAGAGGGTCCGGGAACCGACGGCGTCCAGCACCGGGGCGACCCGCGCCCTCAGGGACTCCTCCCCGGAGGCGAGCACGACCAGGGCGCCGTCCTCGGCGGGCTTCTTGGTGCCCAGCACGGGCGCGTCGACGAAGCCCACCCCGAGCTCGTCGGCCAGCGCGGCCAGCCGCCCCGCACCGGGGACCCCCACCGTGCTGGTCTGCAGCCAGACCGCGTCGGACGACAGCGCGTCGCCGACCTCGGCCATGGTCTCGGCGACGCTGTCGGCGTCGTAGAGCATGGTGACGACGATGTCGGCGCCCCGGACCGCCTCAGCGGCGGTGTCGCAGACCCGGGCGACGTCCGTGAGCGGCTCCGCGCGCTCGCGGGTGCGGTTCCACACCGTCAGGGTGAGGCCGGCGGCGGCGATGTTGCGGCCCATGCCGAGCCCCATCGTGCCGGTGCCGAGCAGGGCCACGGTCGGTGCTGTCACGTCGGTCTCCTCGTGGGTGGTCGTGGCTGGCGGTGACGGATCGACCGTACCCACGTTCGTCTACGGGGCGGCCGGCTCCAGCCACCGCTGGTCGGTCGCGACGTCCGGGCAGCCCGCGTCGTACCACGCCGCGAGCCGGGCGAACCCCGCCTCCAGGCCGACGCGGGGCGACCAGCCGAGGAGGGCACGGGTGCGTCGCTGGTCGAACCAGTGGGCGGTGGAGAGCTGTTCGGCGAGGAAGCGGGTCAGCGGTGGAGTGTCGGTCCGTCCGGAGACGGCCCAGACCGCGTCGACCGCGGACCCGGCCACCAGGGCCAGTCCCACCGGCACGTGCCGGCGAGGTACGCCGACGCCCGCGGCCCGGCACACCCGCCCGAGGATCTCCACCACGGGCCGGGGCTCGCCGCCGCTGATCACCAGGGCCTCGCCGTGGGCCTCGACGCCGCAGGCGTCGACGGCGGCCACCAGGGCGGCGGCGGCGTCGGCAACGTACGTCGTGTCGATGAGGGCGGCGCCGGACCCGAGGACGGGGAGCCGACCGGCGCGGGCGCGCTCGACGAGGCGGGCCACCAGCTGGGTGTCGCCCGGTCCCCACACCAGGTGGGGACGCACGGCCAGCACGGCCAGGGTGGCGGAGTCGGCGGCGAGCGCGACGAGCTCGGACTCGGCCTTGGTGCGGGAGTAGTGACCGCGCGCGCCCACCGGGTCCGCCGGAGCCGCGCCCGCCCCGACCAGGGGGTGGCCGGCGTGGGCGACCGACGGGGAGGAGACCTGGACCAGACGGCCCACGCCCTCGCGCCGGCAGGCCTCGACGACGCTGCGGGTGCCGTCCACGTTGGCGCGCACGTAGGCGGCCGGCGGCCCGACCACGTCGACCTTGGCGGCCAGGTGCAGGACCGCGTCCTGCCCCCGGGCCGCCCGGCGCACGTCGGCCACGTCGGCCACGTCGCCGAGGATCTCGCGGCAGGCCAGGCCCGACGGCCGGCGTTGGAGCACGGTCACCTCGTCACCGCGGTGCGTCAGCGCGGTCGCCGTGGTGCGTCCCAGCAGCCCCGAGGCGCCGGTGACCAGCACCCTCACCCGGCGGTCCTCACCGCGCGCCCCGTCCCGCGAGCAGCCGGCCGGCCTGCCGGGCGACCTCGAGCCGGTCGACCTTGGAGGCGTGCCGGATGTCGAGAGGCAGCCGGCCGGCTCGCAGCACCGCGGCGACGGGCACCCCGGCAGCCCGGCGTACGGCGTCGGCGAGGTCGTGGTCGGCCGGGGTCAGGCCCAGCGCACGACCCGGGCGCCGGCGCCGGGGCTCCGCGGTCACGACCACCAGCACCAGCGCCTGCGTGCCGGCGGGACCCACGCCGACGGCGGCGGCGGCCCGCACCTCGGCCAGGGACTCGACGCGCTGCTCGACACCGACCGGGGTCAGCACCCCGTCGGCGGTGGTCACCAGGTGGGCCAGCCGGCCCTCGACCCACAACCGACCCTCGTCGTCAAGGTGCCCGACGTCACCGGTGCGGTGCCACCCCGGGTGCCGGGAGGCGGCGCGCTCGGTGATCCACAGCGAGTCGTAGCGGTCCTTGACGTGCGCGGCCCGCACGCAGATCTCCCCCGTGACACCGGACGTCGTGCTCGGAGCGGTGCCGACGTCGGCCAGCGAGGTCAGCGCGACCTCCAC
>JBDSLK010000264.1:0-9769 GCA_039916425.1 Nocardioides sp. | reverse complement strand
CGATGCCGGGCTCTTCGGATTCCGCAAGATCAGCGAGGCTCTGGGCCGGACGCCGTGGTATCTGCGGATGCTCCGGGACGAGGGCCAGGTCGCCGAGCGGTTGGCCCGGCTGCTCGCCACCTCCCGCTACGCCACTGACCTGCTCCAGCGTGAGCCACAAGGGGTGCGGCTGCTGTCTGAGGACCTCAGCCCGCAGTCGGCGGAGGCTCTGACAGCGGAGATGGCGTCCTCAGCGGCCCGTCAGGACGGTGTGGAGGCGGCGGTCCGGGCCGTCCGAGCGATCCGGAGACGCGAGCTGTTCCGGATCGCGGCCGGGGACCTGCACGACCTCGTCGACGTGGCCGACGTCGGCGCCGGCCTGTCGCGGGTCACCGACGCCACCCTCCAGGCCACCCTCGACGTGGTCGCCCGGGCCGTCGCCGAGCAGCGTGGCCACGAGGAGCCGCCGACCCGGCTGGCCGTCATCGCCATGGGCCGCTACGGCGGGTTCGAGCTGTCCTACGGCAGTGACGCCGACGTGATGTTCGTGCACGAGCCGGTGCCCGGTGCCGACCCGCAGGCTGCGTCGTCGTACGCCCACACGGTGGCCAACGACCTGCGCCGCCTCCTCGCCGCGCCCGGAGCCGACCCGGCCCTGGAGGTCGACGCCGACCTGCGTCCGGAGGGCAAGCAGGGGCCGCTCGTGCGCAGCCTGGACTCCTACGCGGCGTACTACGCCAAGTGGTCGCGGGTCTGGGAGTTCCAGGCGTTGCTGAGGGCCGACGCAGTCGTGGGTGACCCGGGTGTGCGAGACCGGTTCACCGCGATGATCGACCCGCTGCGCTACCCGGCGGACGGCCTCTCGATGGCCGACCTGGTCGAGATCCGCCGCATCAAGGCTCGCGTTGACAACGAGCGGCTCCCGCGTGGGGCCGACCCGCACACGCACCTCAAGCTCGGCCGCGGCGGCCTGGCCGACGTCGAGTGGACCGTGCAGGCGCTCCAGCTCAGGTATGGCGGGAGCCATCCCCGGCTGCGGACCCCACGCACGCTCGAGGCACTCGAGGCGGCCTGCGAGGCCGAGGTGATCAGCACCGAGGACGCCGCCGAGCTCGCGCAGTCGTGGCGTCTGGTCAGCCGGGTCCGCAACGCGGTGACGCTGGTGCGTGGCAAGCCCGGCGACCACCTGCCGCGTGACCCCCGCGAGAAGGCGGCGGTGGCCAGCATCCTCGGTTACCCCGATGGCAGCTCGGACGAGATGGTCAACGACTACCTGCGCACTACCCGTCGCGCGCACGCCGTCGTGGAGCGGATCTTCTGGGGGTAGCACGACAGAGAGGAAGGTGCCGGTCTCGGCACCTTCCTCTCGGTGTCCGCAGCCCATGCGGGGGGGTTAAGGGCTGCCGACGGGGACTCGGAGGGCTTCCGGGGGGGTCCACCCTGCGTGTCGTTGTACAGGGGTCTTCGGTCGGGGACGGCCGTGACTTGAGGGGAATCGCGAAGAATTTTCTCAGCAAGGCGCCGAGGCCTCGGATGCGGGAGTGGGCGACCGCCGCCGTCAGGCGGGAGGAAGGATCGACAGCGCTGCCATGGGGTCCTCGCGGTAACGCAGAATCAGTTCGCGGGTCGCCTCGTCGATACGCTCGTGCAGCGCGGTGCGGTAGTCGCTGAGCATGGCGCCGGCCTCCTGCAGTCCGGTGATCGCCGACCCCTGGCCGACGACCTCCTTGTCGACCTGGCTGGCCCAGAGCTCCTCGAGGTGGGCGAGCTCGGGAAGGTCGGGGAGGGCTGCTACCGCCGGCACCCGGACCAGCCGGCGTCGTCCGCCGCCGGACCCGGTGTCACCCAGCGCGCGCACGAGGTCGGCGAAGGCGATGACGCCGCCGCCCTGGCTCTGAGCCTCGAGCAGATCCATCCGCGCGAACACCACGCGTCGCCAGTAGGAGACGCGATCCTCCTCCGCGGTCAGGTCCGCCCGATAGGTGCGCAGCTGGTCGAGGTCGAGTCCCTCCAGCCTGGGGGAGGGCGCGGCGGCTGTGACGGCCGGGCGTCGCCGCGCAGCGGGTCCGTCCTCGTCCATGCTCACCTCGCCTCGCCTGGCCTTCCGCGTCCAGCGGTGACCATACGCCCCAGCCGCGGCCGACACCTCGGACTAGAGCAATAGTGCGTCAGCCCGGTGCCGGACGATCTCGTCGCGGATCAGGCCGGCCGCGAGCGGTGCTGTGGGGGCGACCTCGCGGGACAGGGCCGTGGCCATGTCAAGAAGGGTCTCGTGGTCGATCGTGCTCCCCACCCTGAGACCCTCGGCGAGCACGGTCGCATCGTCACAGGCGACCGCGGCGGCGGCGTGGCGGACGATCCAGTCGAGAGCTTCTCCCGCGGCACGGAGCGTCGCGGCCTCCGGCGGGCGACCGAGGACAGCCGCCCAGCGGGTGAGGGCGGCCCGGATCAGCTCGGGGTCCGGTCGCTCCAGCAGGAACGCCTCGTCGGGGATGGTTGCCGCCGGAGTGTCCGGAAGCGCGGCGACGTCTCGCAGGTGGTCCGCGAGCCCCGCCGGATCGTCGAGGTAGTGGACCCCGAACCGAGCGGCCCGGCGCTGGGTCGCTCCCCAGGCCGCACCGCCGACGACGACGCGCACCCCTTCGGCACGCGCCGCGCGGATGCAGCGGTAGGCCCCGATCAGGTTCGACCCCAACGTCACGGAGAGCGCGAGCACGTCGGGGGACATCACTCGGAGGCTGGCGCCCAGGTCCGCAGCCGGCACGCCCCCGCCGAGCATGATGATCTCGAGATCGTCCGAGCCGGCGAGCGCGGCGGCCAGCCGGGCCGGCAACGTGTGCCACTCGCCCTCGGTGCAGGCAAAGACCACCCGGGTGGCCGAGGTCGAGGTGACCGAGCGCCGCGGCGCGATGGCCGAGAGCGCCTCCTCGGCCACTCTCGTGGCCGCGTGCTCCTGCCCGATGGTGAGGTTGCCGGCCGCCGATCGCGCGCCTAGCCTGCGCTGCCCCCGGGCGATCACGTCACGCACCAGGATAGGGCGGGGGACACCACGGTGGAGCGCGCGTTGCAGCACGTCGACCGCATTGGATGCGTCGGCTCGGCCCAGGGACCGGAGGTAGTCCTGGTAGGTCGCCTCCGCCGGGTCGTCAACCGCAACCTCGTCGGACCGTCTCGCCATCTCGACCGGTGCCTCGCCTGCCCTCTTGGCCCGGTACATCGCACGGTCAGCCGAATCTGCTGCCGCCAGGCCGCCTGCTCCGGTGACGGGAGCGACGCCGATGGAGACCGACGTGGTGATCGATGCGGACTCCGCCCACGAGTCGGCCAGCTCGGTCATCCGCTCGTGTGCCAGCAACAGCGGTGCGGCGTCGAGGATCACCAGGAACTCGTCTCCGCCGAACCGGGCCACGAAGTCACCGGAGCGGGTGCGCTCGCGCAGGTGGGTGCCGAAGCGGTGCAGGACCTCGTCGCCGACCAGGTGACCGTGGGTGTCGTTGAGGGCCTTGAAACCGTCGAGGTCGAGGACGCAGATGATGTCTCCGGGACGGGCCAGGGCGAGACGGTGCCCGATCTCGCTCTTGCTGGCAACACCGGTGAGGTGGTCGACGGTCGCCCGCGCGTCGAGGCGGTTCTGGGCGTCGCAGCGGTCCGCGGCGACCAGCGCGTCGTCGACCAGACCAGCCAGGTGCCGGGAGAGTCGGCCGTCGTCGGGGTCGATGCTCCGCACGGCCTGCGGAGTTCCCACCTCGACGCACAGGCCAACGGGCAGCAGTCCGAGGTGACCGGGACCCGACTGGTCGTTCCCCACCAGCTCGCCGCCGAGGCTGACGATCGCCCACCGCAGGATGTCGGCCACGTCGGTGCGTGTCGTCACCCGCAGCAGCCGGCGCGTCGCGTCGATCACGACCGACGTGCCGTCGTCGGCGCGAGCTGCGTTCTCCACCGCTGTGCCCACCTCCGGAGACGCCCGGCGCCCCTCGGTCTGTGAGTGCATCGGATGGGTCTCCCTCCCGACGACGTGGTCCTTGCTCATTCATCATCGGTCGGCGACCTTCGGGACTTGAGCCCCGGGTCAGTCCTGCGCTGCTACGGTCGAGTAGCCCGGGAGATCGCCCGGATGCCGCGCTGGGCACGGGGGGATGGACATGAACACCGGCGACGCCGTGGACGCCGTGGACGCCTTGTGGCGGCGGTATAAGAGCTCATGTGATCCCGGCTTGCGAGACCGGTTGATCGTGCACTACTCGCCGCTGGTGAAGTACGTCGCCGGGCGAGTTCGCGCCAACCTTCCGTCGTCGGTGGAGCAGGACGACCTGATCTCCGACGGGGTCATCGGCCTGATGGACGCGATCGAGAAGTTCGAGGTGGACCGAGGTCTGAAGTTCCAGACGTACGCCGTGCCGCGTGTCCGCGGGGCCATGGTCGATGGGCTGCGACGCTCCGACTGGGTGCCGCGAGCCGTCCGGGAGAAGATGCGCGAGGTCAACCTGACGGTGGCGAAGCTGGAGAGTCGCCTGCACCGCAAGCCGACCGAGCGGGAGCTCGCTGACGAGCTCGGCATCACCCTGCCCGCGCTGGGCGAGCTCTACAGCCAGTCTTCCTACGCCAACGTGAGCAGCATCGAGTCCGACGACTTCTCCGACGGCACCGCGCCCCGGTCTGCTTCGGGGTTGCCGGGTGCCGATGACGGACTGCCCGACGGTTTCGCCAGCGCGGTACGCCGCCTCCCCGAGCGAGACCAGGTCGTCGTGGCGCTCTACTACTGGGAGCAGCTGTCCCTCGCCGAGATCGGCCTGGTCCTCCAGGTGAGCGAGTCCAGGGTCAGCCAGCTGCTCAGCCGCGCCACCCAGGAGCTGCGACGGAGCCTGGTCGGCTGACCGCTGCAGCCGTCCATGGCCATGACCCGTTCGCTCGTCCAGTGCCCTTCTTATGGACAGGACCCACGGGATTCTGACCGGCCCGAACGGCTTGTCGTCCCTCAGCTCGCGCGGGTCTCGCAGCCGTCGGCGCAGGCGCGGGTGCGGCCCCGGCTGAGGGTCTGCCCGAGGCCGAGCAGCCAGCAGGTAGGGCAGCCGCGCCAGGCGAGGGCCGCGGGCACGAGGCCGAGTAGGGCCCAGGGGTGCTCGGGGGCGAGGCCGATGGTGAGCACCACGAGCGCCAGTCCCACCAGGCCGCGGACCACGTGCTCGATCACCGAGCTGCTGGCGAACATCTCCAGCACCGGGTCGGCCGCGGCGGGTCGCTCGGCGGGGCGGACCCGGGTCTCGCTCATGACCGCCACGGTAGCCGGTGACCCGAGCCCGCCCACCGGGCTGCGGGCTAGGCTCGCCGGCATGACCACCGCCCCTGCCGACAAGGCCACCGAGCTGCTGCGGCTGCACACAGACCCGACCCTGCTCACCGTCGTCAACGTCTACGACGTCATCAGTGCCAAGGTGGTGGCGGGCACCGAGGGCACGAGGGCGCTGGCCACGGCCAGCCACGGGATCGCGGCCACGTTGGGCTACGAGGACGGCGAGAACATCCCGGTCGCGGAGATGCTCGACATGGTCGCCCGGATCGTCCGGGTCACCGACCTGCCGGTGACCGCGGACCTCGAGGGTGGCTACGGCGACGCTGCCGAGACCGTGCGACGCGCCATCGGCGTGGGTGTCGCGGGCGCCAACATCGAGGACCAGATGAAGCCGATCGACGAGGCGTCCGCGCAGGTCGAGGCCATCATGGCCGCGGCCGCCGCGGAGGGGGTGCCCGACTTCGTGCTCAACGCCCGCACGGACGCCTTCGTCAAGGCCGGCGACCGCGACAGGGGCGAGGTCCTCCAGGACGCGATCGCCCGCGGGCGCGCGTTCCTCGAGGCCGGCGCCCCGCTGGTGTTCGTGCCGGGACCGCTCACCGAGGAGATGGTCACCGAGCTCGTCGGCGCCTTCGGCGAGCGCCGGCTGACCGTGATCGGGGCGCCTGGCAGCCCGTCCCTCCAGCGGCTCGAGGAGCTCGGCGTCGCGCGCGTGTCCTACGGGCCGATGCCGCAACGGGTCGCGCTGACGGCCCTTCAGGAGCTCGTCGAGGAGATCGGTCGCGGCGGAGGAGTCCCCAGCACCATGCGCCCGCTCAACTGACCTCGAGCCGCAATCGGTTTGCCCAAGCGCCCTGCTGTTGTCAGGGTGGGGTGCGTGGACGACTTCGCCGCACGATTCCGAGCCGCCTCCGACGCCTGCGACCGCACGGTCCTGTGGCGCCGGGACACTCCTGCCCAGCACCTCGCCCGCCTTGCGAAGGAGGCCGACGAGCTCGACCTCTCCTGGGACTCCTACGGCGAGCGGGGTGCGGTCGCCCTGCTGGAGGCGCAGGTCGCCGACCTGCTCGGCAAGCCCGCCGCGGCGATGGTGCCCAGCGGCGTCATGGGCCAGCAGGCCGTGCTGCGCGTGTGGTGCGACCGCCGGGGTTCGCTGCGGGTCGCGCTGCCGGACCTCTCGCACCTGCTCCACCACGAGGCCGACGGCCCGCGCCTGGTCCACGGCCTCCGCCTCGAGCACCTCACCACCGGCCGCCGGACCGCCACTGTGGACGACCTGGCCGGCATCCCCGGCCGGCTCGGCGCCGTCCTGGTCGAGCTCCCGCTCCGCGACGCCGGCTGCCTGCTCCCCACCTGGGAGGAGCTCACCGCACTGTCGGAGGCGGCCCGCACCCGCGGCGTACCGCTGCACGCCGACGGCGCCCGGCTCTGGGAGGCACAGGCCCACTACGACCGTCCGCTCGCCGAGATCGCGGCACTCTTCGACAGCGTCTACGTCTCCCTCTACAAGGGCCTCGGCGCGATGGCCGGCGCCGTGGTCGTGGGCGAGACCGACGTCGTCGACGAGCTGAAGCAGTGGCGCACCCGGATGGGGGGCACCCTGATGCGCCTCACGCCGTACGCCCTGGGTGGGCTGATCGGCCTGCGGGAGGAGCTGCCGCACTTCGCGGAGTCCCGTGCCTGGGCCCGGGCCTTCGCCGGCGAGCTCGCCGACCGGGGCCTGCGTCCGCACCCGGCCGAACCGCACATCTCTACCTTCGAGGTGTACGTCGAGGGGTCGGCCGACGACGTCAACGAACGGCTGCTGGCCTTCATGGAGCGCGAACGGGTGATGGTCTGCTTCCCGTTCCGGGACGGTGACATGCCCGGGACGGCGGTCACCGAGATCGCGGCCTACCGGTCCGCGACGGCGTTCGAGCCGAGCCAGGTCGCCGACTGGTTCGTCGAGGTGGCGGGCTGCTGATGCAGGTGCTCGACGTCGCGGAGGCGCTGCCCCGGATGCAGGGGCTGGCCTCGCGCCTGTGGTCGCCGGACGCGCGCCAGCACCCGGGACAGCTGGCCTGGAGCGCCGGCTACGCGCTCCCCGAGGACCTCGAGCACGGCCCGGTCGCGATCGCATCGACCGGCACCCTCGACACCGCCTGGGCCTGGCAGGAGGCGCCGGGCTGGATGGAGTTCTGCGTGGACCCCGCCGACGCCTCCGCCGCGCACACGGTGCTCGGGTGGGCCACCGAGGTCGGCGGCGAGCTCGCCACCACCGTCTTGGAGACGGAGACGTCGCTGCTCCGACTGCTGGCCGCGGCCGGGTTCGTGGTCGACGACGAGGCTCCCTGGTTCACCCACCACCTGCTCGACCTGGCGGGGCTGGACGCCCCCAGCGACCCTGACGGCTACCACCTCCGGGCCGTGGGGCCCGACGAGGCCGAGCAGCGGGCCGCCTGCCACCGTGCGGCCTGGTCGACGACGTCGAAGGTGAGCGGGGCCGCCTACGCCCGGCTGATGGGGACGCCGCCCTACCGCCACGACCTCGACTGGGTCGCCGTCGACGGGGATGGACGGATGGTTGCCTCGGCCCTGGTCTGGCTCGACCCGGGAACCGGGGTCGCCCTGGTCGAGCCGGTCGGCTGCCTGCCCGAGCACCGCGGCCGCGGGCTGGCTGGGACGGTCTCGCTGGCCGCGCTGCACGACGCACGGCGGCAGGGCGCGCGGGTGGGACTGGTCTGCCCTCGCGGCGACGCGGGCTACCCGGTGCCGCAGCGGGTCTACCGCGGCCTGGGCTTCACGCCGCACGCCCGGACACTGCTGCTGCGGCGCCCGGATCCCGCCTCCCGGGGATGAGCCGGTTCCGGCACGCCGGTCGCGCGCTCCCGGATCAACAGTCCGGGCGACTAGGGTCGACAGCGCGAGAGGAGCCGGATGCCGTCGCTTGCCGAGTACCCCCAGCGTTGCTGCCCGGTGTGCGCGCACACCGGCCGGAAGGCCTTCCGGCCGGGACCCGACGGTCGACCGGACGCCCGCTGTCCCCGGTGCCGGAGCCTGGAGCGCCACCGGTTCCTCGCGGTACTCCTCGACTGCCTGCGACCCGCCCTCGGTGACGTGGACGTGCTGCTCGACATCGCGCCGTACCCCCTGACCACGCAGGTGCTGCAGACCCTGGCTCCGCGGCGGCACCTGCGGCTCGATCTGGGCCTCGACAACCGGTTGGTCGACGCGTTGGCGGACCTGACCGCCCTGCCGGTCGCCGACGGCTCCGTCGACCTGGTGATGTGCTACCACGTGCTCGAGCATGTGCCCGACGACCGGCGGGCGATGCGCGAGATAGCGCGGGTGCTCGCTCCCGGCGGGCTCGCCCTCGTCCAGGTCCCGATCCGGTTCGGCACAGTGACCGACGAGGACCCCGACGCCGACGAGGACGAGCGCACGATCCGGTTCGGGCAGCGCGACCACGTGCGGTTCTACGGCGACGACTTCGA
Organism: Nocardioides sp.; assembly: GCA_039916425.1. GTDB lineage: Bacteria > Actinomycetota > Actinomycetes > Propionibacteriales > Nocardioidaceae > Nocardioides. The sequence continues at coordinate 1,024 of JBDSLK010000264.1, read as the reverse complement.
GGACCGGCTGGAGGAGTGCGGTCTGTCCTTCCAGCGGGTCACGCCACTGGAGCTTCTCGGCGAGCAGATGTGCGAGTGGCTCCGGCTCAGCCGGAGCGAGCCGGTCTGGCTGGTGCGGGCGGGACCGCACCGCGCGGGAGCGCACCTGGCGTCGTCGTACCTGCCGCACCTGCTCGACGGGGTGCTCGGGCGGATGGCCGACCACCACCGGGAGCGCGAGCGGGCCCGGCGTCGGGTGCGGCGGCTGCTGCGCCGGGCGGAGTCTCCCGAGGCGCTTCCGGTGCGTCGCAGCATCGGTCACCGGCTGCTCCACCGCTGAGCGCCGACGCCCTCGCCCGCCCTAGTCCGAGGTACGCCGCTCCAGCCGGTCGCGCAGCCAGTCGGCGTCGTCGTCGGACAGGCAGTGCTCGGCGAGCACCCGTTCCGCCGCGGCGAGGTCACCCATGAACGCGCGGAACGCCAGCGGCAACGTGATGTCGTGGTCGGGGCGGTCGACCACCTCGACGTCGTCGCCGGAGCGGATGGTGCCACCGGTGACGATGGACAGGTAGGCGCCGGTGCGACCGACCTCGGTGAAGCGGCGCAACCAGCCGGGCTCGCCCATCCGGTGCTGGAAGGTCGCGCAGGGGATCCGCGGACCTGTCACCTCGAGCACCACCTCGTCGCCGACGCGCCAGCGCTCACCGAGGAGACCGGCGTCGACATCGAGCCCGAGGGTGGTGAGGTTCTCGCCGAAGAGTCCGTCGGGCAGGGCGCGGCCGAGCCGCTCGGCCCACGCGTCGAGCTCCTCGCGAGCGAAGGCGTACACCGCCTGTTGGTCGCCGCCGTGGTGCTCCACGTCGCCGATGAAGTCGCCGTCGATCCCGCTGCCGAGGCCACCGTGCTTGGGACCAGGGTGTCGCACCAGCGCCGAGGCGACCGGCCGCTTCCCGATGCCGGTGACGCCGACGTCCTTGGCCGGGTTGGGCTCGGACGACGCCACGTTGAGGGACACCACACGGGCAGCCATGCGGGTCAGCCTAGT
>JBDSLK010000263.1:0-14864 GCA_039916425.1 Nocardioides sp. | reverse complement strand
GTGTAGGCCCACAGCCGGCGACCGACCGGGGTGCGCTCGCCGAGGCTGAAGACGGTGTCCTGGGCCAGGGGTACGACGCTCTTGCGCACCGCGAACCACCAAGGCCCGGCCGGTGTCTCGGCTACTTGGTCGGCGACCGTGTGGCCCACCAGCTCGGCCCAGATCGGCAGGTCCACCGTGACACTGCTCTCGGCGCTGCGCACGCCGAGCAACTGGCCCTCCTCGAGCCGTCGCATGGCGCGGGTGATCAGCAGGAGCAGTCCGCTGCCGCAGTCCATCTCGCCACCGTCGATCAGTCGTTCCACGGGTCCGAGCGGGGTCGAGGTCGAGGTCGAGCCGGGAGGGGTGCTCATGGTACTCACCTTAGGGGATCGCTGCCAGCGGGCATCATCGCGAATCTGACGATCCGGTGACGTCCGTCGGCATCCCGCCGGATTCGCGGCTACCGTCTCTCCCATGCCCGCCGAGCCAGCTCTCAGACCCGAGGACGCCGCCTCCCGCCTGAAGTTCTGGGAAGGGGTGCACGACGGCCACGATGTCGACGGAGTCTCCTGGTGGCAGTCGGTGCCCGGACTGTCCCTCGACCTGGTCGACGCGTCCGGTCTCGGACCCGACGCGGGCATCATCGACGTCGGGGCCGGCTGGTCGACGTTGGTCGACCACCTCGTCGAGCGAGGCTTCCAGGACCTGACTGCGATCGACCTCTCAGCAACGGCGCTCCAGACGGTGCGGGACAGGATCGGTCCAGCCGGCGCGCACGTGGTGCTCGAGGTCGCCGACGTGCTCGACCTGCGGCGCGCGCGGACCTACGAGCTGTGGCACGACCGGGCCGTCTTCCACTTCCTCACCGAGGCCGACGAACGCCTGGACTACGTGGCCTCCCTGGAGGCCCACGTGCGGCCGGGCGGCTGGGCGGTGGTGGCCACCTTCGGCCCGGACGGACCGCTCACCTGTAGCGGTCTGCCGATCGTGCGGTACACCCACGCCGAGCTTGCTGGGGAGTTCCCCGGTTTCGACCTGGTGTCGACGGCGGGCGAGGACCACCTCACTCCGTGGGGCACGACCCAGCAGTTCACCGCGATCCTGTTGCGCCGCCCGGCCGCCCAGGAGTGAACACGACCGCCGTCCTCCCTACACTGGCACCCGACCCCGCCACACCCTCATCGCGCAGGAGCCCCGAGATGTCCCAGAGCCACGGCAACACCCCCGCCGCCTGGACCGCCGTCGTGGTGGCCATGATCGGCTTCGTCGTTGCCGGGGTGGCCCTCATGCTGACCCCGATCAGCATGCCCGTCTTCTGGGTCGGCATGGTCGTCATCGTCGCCGCGCTGCCGGTCTTCGCCGTGATGGGCAAGCTCGGCCTGCACGAGTAGGCACGCCATGACCGTCCCCGTCACCGACCACGAGGCCCGCACCGCTGCGCGGCCCGGTCGGGCGCGACGCCTGGTCCCCCCGTTGGCCGCCGCCGCCGCCGTCGGCGGTCTCACGCTCGCGCTGCACATCCGAGACCCGCACGCGCAGGGCAGCTGGGGGCTGTGCCCGTTCCGTGCCCTGACCGGGCTGGACTGCCCCGGGTGCGGAGGGTTGCGGGCCGTCAACGACCTCGGCAACCTCGACCTGGTCTCGGCCGCGTCGAGCAACCTGCTCTTCGTGCTCGCCGTCCCGTTCCTGGTGGCCCTCTGGGTCGCGTGGGCGAGGCGCGCGTGGCGCGAGGGCGGCCCGGTGGGACCGCCGACGCGCCACCGGGTGCTGATCGGTCAGGTCGCGGTGGTGCTGCTGGTGGTGTTCACCGTGGTGCGCAACCTGCCGTTCGGAGGCTGGCTCGCGTCCTGAGGCACTCAGCCGGTCGTGCTGAAGCTGCTGTTGAAGTCCAGGACGCCGGTAGCGAACAGGATCACCTGGATGACGGTGAAGACGATCGCGATGATGCCGAGGATGAAGCCGGCCTTCGCCATGCCGGCGCCCCCCTGACCGGTCTGCGCGATCTCACGCTGGGCGGAGCGTCCGAGGAGGAGCGCCGGGATGCCGGTGATGAACCCGCAGCACAGGATGCCCAGGATGCCGAGCACCAGCGACCAGACGGCCTTGGAGCTGGTGCCCTGCGGGACCGGCGCGCCGTACGGCGACGGCTGACCGTAGCCGGGCGGGGGAGGCGGGGGTGCGTCGTAGCTCATCGGGGTGCTCCTCGGTCGGGTGGGGTCGCATCGACCGGGGTCATCGTCCCCAGCTGCGGCAGAGGCTACACATCGTCACGGGACCCGTTTGCGGCGTCGTCTCGGGCGTCTGGCCGACCGCGGCGCCGTGTCGGCGACGTGAGAGGCTGGACGTCGTCCGTCACCAGCCTTCGGAGGTCCTGCGTGTCCGTGCTCGACGACATCGTCGCCGGGGTTCGTGTCGACCTCGCCGAGCGTGAGTCCCGGGTCGCGCTGGCCGACCTGCGCGCCGCCCTGGCGGACGTGGACCCGCCCCGGGACCCGATGCCGGCGTTCCGCTCGGCCGGGGTCAGTGTCATCGCCGAGGTCAAGCGCCGCAGCCCCAGCAAGGGCGACCTGGCCGACATCCCCGACCCCACGCTGCTGGCGCGCGCCTACGAGCAGGGCGGTGCCGCGGCCATCAGCGTGCTGACCGAGAGCCGGCGATTCGGCGGCTCGCTCGCCGACCTCGTCGCTGTCCGAGCCGCTGTGGACACCCCGCTGCTGCGCAAGGACTTCATCGTCACCGACTACCAGCTGCTCGAGGCCCGCGCGGCGGGTGCCGACCTGGCGCTGCTGATCGTGGCAGCCCTCGACGACGACGAGCTGCGCCGGCTCCACGACCTCGCCCGCGAGCTCGGCCTCACCGTGCTGGTCGAGATCCACGACGAGGCCGAGGGCGAACGCGCCGCCCGGCTCGGCGCCGAGCTGATCGGGGTCAACGCCCGCAACCTGCGCACGCTCGCGGTCGATGACCAGGTGTTCGGCAGACTGGCAGGACAGCTCCCCGACAACGCGGTCCTGGTCGCCGAGTCGGGGATCTCCGGACCGGCCGACGTCAGGCGCTTCGCGGCCGAGGGCGCCCGCGCGGTGCTGGTCGGCGAGGCGCTGGTCAAGGACGGCGACCCTGCCGGCGCCGTGCGACAGATGAGAGGTGTGCAGTGAACCCCGACAACCGCGACAGCCGGCCCGAAGCCGGGACCGTCCAGACGTCCTACGACGCCGACGAGCACGGCTACTTCGGCGACCCCGTCAACGGTTGGGGCGGGCGGTTCATGCCCGAGGCCCTGGTCGGGGCTCTCGACGAGCTGACCGAGGCGTGGCACGACGCGATGGCCGACCCCGGCTTCGTCGAGGAGTTCCGGGTGATCCTCCGCGAGTACGCCGGCGTCCCGAGCCCGCTCTACCACGCGGAGCGGCTGAGCAAGCTGGTCGGCGCGACGATTCTGCTGAAGCGCGAGGACCTCAACCACACCGGTGCCCACAAGATCCGCAACGTGATGGGTCAGGCGCTGCTCACCCGGCGGATGGGCAAGAACCGGGTGATCGCGGAGACCGGGGCCGGCCAGCACGGCGTGGCGAGCGCCACGGCCGCCGCCTACTTCGGCATGGACTGCACGGTCTACATGGGCTCGGTCGACGTGAAGCGCCAGGCGCTCAACGTCGCCCGGATGCAGCTGCTGGGGGCGAAGGTGATCCCCGTGGACTCCGGCAGTGCGACCCTCAAGGACGCCATCAACGAGGCGCTGCGCGACTGGGTCGCGACCGTCGACCACACCGCCTACCTGTTCGGCACGGCCGCCGGCCCGCACCCGTTCCCGAGCATGGTGCGCGACTTCGCGCGCGGCATCGGGGACGAGGCCCGCGAGCAGTGCCTCGAGCGCTTCGGCCGGCTGCCCGACGCGGTCGCTGCCTGCGTCGGTGGCGGCTCCAACGCGATCGGCCTCTACCAGGCGTTCCTCGACGACGACGTCGCGATCTGGGGCTACGAGCCCGGTGGTGACGGCGTCGAGACGGGTCGCCACGCGGCCACCATCCATGCCGGCGCCAGCGGCGTCCTGCATGGGGCGCGGACCTTCGTGCTCCAGGACGAGGACGGCCAGACGGTGGAGTCGCACTCGATCTCCGCGGGCTTGGACTACCCCGGTGTCGGCCCGCAGCACGCCCACCTGGCCAGCACCGGACGGGCGTCGTACCTGCCGGTCACCGACGCCGAGGCGATGGACGCCATGGCGCTGCTCAGCCGCACCGAGGGGATCATCCCCGCGATCGAGACGGCGCACGCCGTCGCGGGAGCGATCGAGTCGGCCCAGGCCCTGATCGCCGAGAAGGGCCCCAAGGCGATCGTGCTCATCAACCTGAGCGGGCGCAGCGACAAGGACATGGAGACCGCTATCGAGTGGTTCGGCCTCGGTGACGCCGCCTCCGGCGGCGCCCGATGAGTGTGGCCGCCGCCTTTGCGACTGCGCGCGACGAGGGACGTGCCGCCCTGGTGGGCTACCTGCCCGCCGGCTTCCCCGACGTCGACGGCGGCATCGCGGCCCTCACCGCACTGGTGTCCGCGGGTTGCGACGTGATCGAGGTCGGACTTCCCTACAGCGACCCGGTGATGGACGGCCCGACCATCCAGGCCGCCGCCCAGCACGCCCTCGAGGGTGGGGTGCGCACCAGCGACGTGCTGCGCACCGTCGAGGCGGTCGCCGCTACCGGCGTGCCCACCGTCGTGATGACCTACTGGAACCCTGTCGAGCGCTATGGCGTGTCGCGGTTCGCCGCCGACCTGGCCGCCGCCGGGGGAGCGGGGCTGATCACCCCGGACCTGACGCCCGACAGCGCCCCCGAGTGGATCGAGGCCGCCGACCGGCACGATCTCGACAAGATCTTCCTGGTCGCCCCCTCGTCCACCGACGCGCGGATCGCGATGACGACCACCCACTGCCGGGGCTTCGTCTACGCCACCGCGGTGATGGGTGTGACCGGTGCCCGGGACGCCAGCAGCGACCTCGCCGAGCCCCTGGTCCGCCGGGTCCGGGCCGCGACCGACCTGCCGGTCGCCGTGGGTCTCGGGGTCGGCAACGGCCGGCAGGCCGCCGAGGTCGCGGCGTACGCCGACGGCGTCATCGTCGGCTCCGCGCTGGTGCGCGCCCTGCTGGACCACCCCGGTGACCTCGCGGCCGGCCTCAAGGCCCTGACCGCGCTGACCGAGGACCTCGCGGTGGGGGTCCGGGGTGCGTAGGTGGCTGCTCGCGGTGGTCGCTGTCGCCCTGCTGGCGGGCTGCACGAAGGTCGGGGACACCTCCAACGCGATCGTGGTCGGCGGTGACGACGACGGCTACCACGGCGCTGTGCTCACCCAGCCCTACGACGTGCCCGACGTGGCCCTGACCGACACCGACGGACGCGACTTCTCCTTGGCCGGCGACGCTCGCACGCCGCTGACGCTCGTCTTCTTCGGCTACACACACTGCCCCGACGTCTGCCAGCTGGTGATGTCGACCATCACCTCGGGGCTGACCCGGCTCACCCCGCAGGAGCGTGCCCAGGTCGACGTGGTCTTCGTGACCACTGACCCGGCTCGCGACGACGCCGGCACCCTGCGTTCCTACCTCGACCAGTTCGACGACGGCTTCGTCGGCCTGACCGGTGACCTCGGCACCATCTCGGCCGTCGCCGAGGAGCTCGGCGTCTACGTCGCGCGCGGTGCGAAGCTGCCGGGAGGCGGCTACGAGGTCGACCACAGCACGCCCGTGATCGGCCTCGACGACGCGGGCAGCGCCCCGATCGTCTGGACGCAGGGCACCTCGTCGCAGGAGTACGCCGAGGACATCGAGCAATTGCTGGCCGCGCAGGTCCGCTTGTGACCGGCATGCTGGCGGTCCTGGCCGGACTCCAGGGGATCGCCTGGACGATCCCGAGCCCCGGCAACGGGGTCTGGCACCTCGGCCCCGTCCCGATCCGCGGCTACGCCCTGTGCATCGTCGCCGGCATCCTGGTGGCGATCTGGATCGGCGAGCGACGCTGGATCGCCCGCGGCGGAGCAGCCAACGAGATCTCTGACCTGGCCATCTGGGGGGTGCCGTTCGGACTGGTCGGCGGGCGGCTCTACCACGTGGTCACCGACTGGGAGCTCTACTTCGGCGAGGGCCGCAACCCGGTGACCGCCCTCTACGTGTGGCGCGGAGGGCTGGGGATCTGGGGAGCCATCGCCCTGGGCGCCCTGGGCGTCATCCTCGGGGCGCGGCGCAAGAACATGTTGCTGCGGCCCGTGCTCGACGCGATCGTGCCCGGGGTGCTGGTCGCCCAGGCGATGGGCCGATGGGGCAACTGGTTCAACCAGGAGCTGTTCGGCAGGCCCACCGACCTGCCCTGGGGGCTGGAGATCGACGCCGCCCACCGACCGGCCGGCTACCTCGACGAGGCCACCTTCCACCCGACGTTCCTCTACGAGTCGCTGTGGTGCCTGGCCGCGGCCGCTCTGCTGGTGTGGGCAGACCGCCGGTTCACCCTCGGTCACGGCCGGGTGGCCGCCCTCTACGTCATGACCTACACCGTGGGGCGGGGCTGGATCGAGATGCTGCGCATCGACGACGTCCAGCTCAAGGACGTCTTCGGGCTGCGGCTCAACGTGTGGACGTCCCTGGTGCTCTTCGTCCTGGCCGCGGCGTACTTCGTGTGGGCCTCCCGGGCCCGCCCCGGCCGCGAGGGGTCGGTCTACCGCCCCCAGGAACCGGCTGTCGAGACCGTCTGACCCGAGGACCGCGGAGTGAGACGGCCGTCTTCGCCCGTGAGATGGGGCCGCGATCCGACGCGACGCCTGGTGCTACCGTTCGGCCCTGGGCCAACGCCGTCCCGATCGCACTGCCAAGGTCCCGCCTCGCGCGGGGCACCAGCCGAGATCGCACCACCGAGAGCCCCCCTTCTGGTCGGGCACCCGACGTGTGACGACGACGACGGGAGGATGCCCGCGATGCACGCATTCCCGCCGCCGCAGGGCCTCTACGACCCGCGGCACGAGCACGACGCGTGTGGTGTCGCCTTCGTGGCCACCCTGACGGGTGAGCCCAGCCACACGATCGTGGCCCAGGCCCTGACGGCCCTGCGCAACCTCGACCACCGTGGTGCCGCCGGGGCCGAGACCAACTCCGGCGACGGCGCCGGCATCTTGTTGCAGGTGCCCGACGCGTTCCTGCGCGACGTCGCCGCGGAGGCCGGCTTCGAGCTTCCCCCACCGCACTCCTACGCCGTGGGCAATGCCTTCCTGCCCGGTGATGACGAGCAGATCGCCAAGACCCGCCGCCGCATCGAGGAGCTGGCCGACGAGGAGGGCCTCAGCGTCCTCGGCTGGCGCGAGGTCCCGACCGAGCCCGCCAGCCTGGGCGCGACCGCCCGCTCGGTGATGCCGGCGTTCAGCCAGCTCTTCGTGGCCGGCGCCGGGCAGCGACTGTCCGGGATGGCGCTCGAGCGACGCGCCTTCTGCCTGCGCAAGCGGGCCGAGAAGGAGACCGATGTCTACTTCCCCTCGCTCTCGTCGCGCACGCTGGCCTACAAGGGGATGCTCACCACCGCGCAGCTCGACCGCTTCTTCCCCGACCTCGTCGACGAGCGGGTCGCCTCGGCCCTGGCCGTGGTGCACTCCCGCTTCTCCACCAACACCTTCCCGAGCTGGCCGCTGGCCCACCCGTTCCGGTTCATCGCGCACAACGGCGAGATCAACACGGTGATGGGCAACCGCAACTGGATGCGCGCCCGCGAGGCGCTCCTCGCCTCCGACGTGATCACCGGTGACCTCGACCGGCTGTTCCCGATCTGCACGCCCGGGGCGTCCGACTCGGCCTCGTTCGACGAGGTCCTCGAGCTCCTCCACCTCGGCGGCCGGTCGCTGCCGCACTCGGTGCTGATGATGATCCCGGAGGCGTGGGAGAACCACACCGAGATGGATGACGCACGCCGAGCGTTCTACGAGTTCCACTCCTCCGTGATGGAGCCCTGGGACGGACCCGCCTGCGTCGTGTTCACCGACGGCTCGCAGATCGGTGCCGTGCTGGACCGCAACGGCCTGCGCCCGTCGCGCTACTGGGTCACCGACGACGGGCTCGTCGTCCTCGCCTCCGAGGTGGGCGTGCTCGACCTCGACCCGGCCACCATCGTCCGTAAGGGCCGCCTCCAGCCCGGCAAGATGTTCCTCGTCGACACCGACGAGCACCGCATCGTCGAGGACGAGGAGATCAAGGCCGAGCTCGCGTCCGAGCACCCCTACGACGAGTGGCTGCACGCCGGACAGCTGCACCTCGATGACATCCCCGAGCGCGAGCACGTCATCCACACCCACTCCTCCGTCACCCGCCGGCAGCAGATCTTCGGCTACACCGAGGAGGAGCTGCGGGTCCTGCTCACCCCGATGGCCAACAACGGCGCCGAGCCGCTCGGCTCGATGGGCACCGACACCCCGATCGCGGCACTGTCGGAGAAGCCGCGGCTGCTGTTCGACTACTTCAGCCAGCTGTTCGCCCAGGTCACCAACCCGCCGCTCGACGCCATCCGGGAGGAGCTCGTCACCTCGCTGGCCGGCTCCATCGGGCCGGAGGCCAACCTTCTCGACCCCACCCCGGCCTCCTGTCGCCAGATCGTGCTGCCGTTCCCGGTCTTCTCCAACGACGACCTCGCCAAGATCCGGCACATCAACCGCGACGGGGACATGCCGGGCTTCAGCACCCACGTCGCCCGCGGTCTCTACCCGGTGGAGGGTGGCGGTGAGGCGATGGCCGCCCGCCTCGACGAGATCTGCCGAGAGGTGTCGCGCGCGATCGCGGACGGCGCCCGGATCATCGTGCTCTCCGACCGGCACTCGACCGCCGAGCTGGCACCGATCCCGTCGCTGCTGCTCACCGGTGCCGTCCACCACCACCTGGTCCGCGAGAAGTCCCGCACCCAGGTCGGGCTGCTGGTGGAGGCCGGCGACGTCCGAGAGGTGCACCACGTCGCGCTGCTGATCGGCTACGGGGCCGCCGCGGTCAACCCCTACCTGGCCATGGAGTCGGTGGAGGACCTCGCCCGCGACGGCTACTACGTCAAGACCGAGTCCGAGCAGGCCGTCAAGAACCTCATCAAGGCGCTGGGCAAGGGTGTGCTGAAGGTGATGTCGAAGATGGGCGTCTCCACCGTCGCCTCCTACACGGGCGCCCAGATCTTCGAGGCGGTCGGGCTCTCCCAGGCCGTCGTCGACCGCTACTTCACCGGCACGACGTCCAAGCTCGGCGGCATCGGCCTCGGCACGGTCGCCGAGGAGGTCGCCCGGCGCCACGCCACGGCGTACCCCCGCGGTGGCATCGCGCCCTCCCACCGGGAGCTCGCCATCGGGGGGGAGTACCAGTGGCGGCGGGAGGGCGAGCCCCACCTGTTCGACCCCGACACCGTCTTCCGGCTGCAGCACGCCACCCGCAACGGGCGCTACGACATCTTCAAGACCTACACCGCCAAGGTCGACCAGCAGGCCGAGCGGCTGATGACGCTGCGCGGGCTGTTCCGGTTCCGAGACGCCGGCACCACCGGTCGCGCCCCGGTGCCGATCGAGGAGGTCGAGCCGGTCTCAGAGATCGTGAAGCGCTTCTCCACGGGTGCGATGTCCTACGGCTCGATCAGCCAGGAGGCCCACGAGACCCTGGCGGTCGCGATGAACCGCCTCAGCGGCAAGTCCAACACCGGTGAGGGCGGCGAGGACGCCGACCGGCTGCACGACCCGGCCAGGCGGTCCTCGGTCAAGCAGGTCGCCTCCGGACGCTTCGGCGTCACCTCGGAGTACCTCACCAACGCCGACGACATCCAGATCAAGATGGCCCAGGGAGCCAAGCCCGGCGAGGGCGGCCAGCTGCCGGGCAACAAGGTCTACCCCTGGATAGCCAGGACCCGCTACTCCACCCCGGGCGTCGGGCTGATCAGCCCCCCGCCGCACCACGACATCTACTCGATCGAGGACCTCGCCCAGCTCATCCACGACCTGAAGAACGCCAACCCGCAGGCGCGGGTGCACGTCAAGCTCGTCTCCGAGGTCGGCGTGGGCACGGTCGCCGCGGGAGTCTCCAAGGCCCATGCCGACGTGGTCCTCATCTCGGGCCACGACGGTGGCACCGGTGCCTCGCCGCTGACCTCGCTCAAGCACGCCGGTGGACCGTGGGAGCTTGGGCTCGCCGAGACGCAGCAGACGTTGCTGCTCAACGGTCTGCGCGACCGGATCGTCGTGCAGGCCGACGGCCAGCTCAAGACCGGTCGCGACGTCGTGGTCGCCGCGCTGCTCGGCGCGGAGGAGTTCGGCTTCGCCACCGCGCCGCTGGTGGTCACCGGCTGCATCATGATGCGCGTCTGCCACCTCGACACCTGCCCGGTGGGGGTGGCCACCCAGAACCCCGTGCTGCGCCAGCGCTTCAGCGGCAAGCCGGAGTTCGTCGTCACGTTCTTCGAGTACATCGCCGAGGAGGTCCGCGAGCTGCTGGCCGAGCTGGGCTTCCGGTCCATCGAGGAGGCGGTCGGCCAGGCCGACGTGCTCGACGTGAGCACGGCGATCCACCACTGGAAGGCTGACGGTCTCGACCTGTCGCCGATCCTGCACATGCCGGCCGTGGACGGCGACTTCGGCCAGTTCGCCGGCCAGTCGCGGCACCGCACGCACGCTCAGGACCACGGTCTGGACAAGGCGCTCGACCACGAGCTCGTGCGGCTCGCCGCCAGCGCACTCGAGACCGGTGAGCCGGTGCGGGCCCAGCTCACCGTGCGCAACGTCAACCGCACGGTCGGCACGATCCTGGGCCACGAGGTGACCAAGCGCTACCGCGGTGAGGGCCTGCCCGACGGCACCATCGACCTCACGTTCACCGGCTCGGCCGGCCAGTCGTTCGGCGCCTTCCTGCCGCGCGGCATCACCCTGCGGCTCGAGGGCGACGCCAACGACTACGTCGGCAAGGGGCTCTCGGGCGGCCGGATCGTCGTACGCCCGGACCGCGCCGCGGTCTTCGCCGCCGACGAGCAGATCATCGCCGGCAACGTGATCGGCTACGGCGGCACCAGCGGCCAGATCTTCCTGAGCGGTCAGGTGGGGGAGCGCTTCTGCGTGCGCAACTCCGGCCTGACCGCCGTCGTGGAGGGTGTGGGCGACCACGGCTGCGAGTACATGACCGGCGGCCGGACGGTCGTCCTGGGCCCGACCGGGCGCAACTTCGCCGCGGGCATGTCCGGCGGCTACGCCTTCGTGCTCGACCTCGACGAGGGTCGGGTCAACGGCGAGCTCGTCGACCTGACGGTCGTCGAGGGCGACAAGGCCGACGAGCTTCACGCGATCGTGCAGGAGCACGCCGAGGAGACCGGGTCGCGGGTCGCGCAGGCCCTGCTCGACGACTGGACGGCGGCGGTCACCCGCTTCTCCCTGGTGATGCCACGTGACTACCAGCGCGTCGTCTCGGCGCGCGCCGACGCCCTCGAGGAGGGTCTCGACGAGGACCAGGCCAACGCCCGGATCATGGAGGTGCTGCATGGCTGACCCCAAGGGCTTCCTCACCACCGGGCGCGAGATCCCGCCGCGCCGCCCGGTCGAGGAGCGCGTGCACGACTGGAACGAGGTCTACCCCGACGGCATCGGCCGGGCGCTGCTGCCGATCATCACGGCACAGGCGGGCCGCTGCATGGACTGCGGCATCCCGTTCTGCCACCAGGGCTGCCCGCTCGGCAACATCATCCCCGAGTGGAACGACCTGGTCTGGCGCGACGACTGGGACGGCGCCATCGAGCGGCTCCACGCCACCAACAACTTCCCGGAGTTCACCGGGCGGCTGTGCCCGGCGCCGTGCGAGACCGCGTGCGTCCTGGGCATCAACCAGGACCCGGTGACGATAAAGAACGTCGAGGTCGCGATCATCGACCGCGCCTGGGCGTCGGGCTACGTGCGGCCCCAGCCGCCGGAGTGGCTCTCGGGCCGGACGGTCGCCGTGATCGGCTCCGGACCGGCGGGGCTCGCCGCCGCCCAGCAGCTGACGCGCGCCGGCCACACGGTGGCCGTCTACGAGCGCGCCGACAAGATCGGCGGCCTGCTGCGCTACGGGATCCCCGAGTTCAAGATGGAGAAGAAGGTCCTCGATCGGCGGCTGGATCAGATGCGCCGCGAGGGCACCGTCTTCCGGGCCGGCGTCGACGTGGGCAACGGCATCAGTGCCAGCGCCCTGCGCGACCGGTACGACGCCGTGGTGCTCGCCACCGGCTCCACGGTCGCCCGTGACCTGGCGGTGCCCGGACGCGACCTGGCGGGCATCCACCAGGCGATGGAGTTCCTGCCGCAGGCCAACCGCACCTCGCTGGGTGAGCCTCTGCCGGACGGCGTGACCGAGCAGATCACCGCGACAGGCAAGCACGTGGTGATCATCGGCGGCGGCGACACCGGCGCCGACTGCCTCGGCACCTCGATCCGCCAGCAGCCGGCCTCGGTCACGCAGCTGGAGATCATGACGAGGCCGGCCGAGACCCGTCCGCAGGGCCAGCCCTGGCCGTCGTACCCGATGACGTTCCGGGTCTCCTCGGCCCACGAGGAGGGGGGCGACCGTGTCTATGCCGTCTCCACCCAGGAGTTCGTCGGCGACGACGAGGGCCGGGTGCGCGCCCTGCGGCTGATCGAGGTGGACGCCTCCTTCCAGCCCGTCGCGGGCACGGAACGCCAGATCCCCGCCGACCTGGTGCTGCTCGCCATGGGCTTCACGGGCCCCGAGAAGCCGGGGCTGGTCGAGCAGCTCGCCGTGGACCTCGACGAGCGCGGCAACATCGCCCGGGACAGCTCCTACACGACCTCCGTCGACGGTGTCTTCGTCGCGGGGGACGCCGGCCGGGGTCAGTCGCTGATCGTCTGGGCGATCGCGGAGGGACGCGCGGCGGCCGCCGCGGTCGACACCTACCTCACGGGTTCGACGACGCTGCCGCGCCCGATCTCGCCCACAGAGCGACCGCTCACCGTCTGAGCAGCGGCCGACTCGGTGGTCGGACGTGCTTGTTGGAACGTTCCAAGCACCGCTAGGCTCGGCGTGTGCGGAGAGCCAAGAGTGTGTGCACCCTGGGTCCTGCGGTATCCACCCCCGAGAAGGTGCGTGAGCTCGTGGACGCGGGTATGGACGTCGCCCGGCTCAACATGAGCCACGGCACCTACCTGGACCACGAGCGGGCCTACCGCCTCGTCCGTGCGGCTTCCGACGCGACCGGGCACGGGGTCGGCATCTTCGCCGACCTCCAGGGCCCGAAGATCCGCCTCGAGACCTTCGCCGACGGGCCGGTCAAGCTCAAGAAGGGCCAGCAGTGGACGATCACGGTCCGCGACGTCCCCGGCGACGCTGTCGCGTGCGGCACGACGTACAAGGGCCTGCCTGGTGACGTCGCGGTCGGCGACCCGATCCTGATCGACGACGGCAAGGTCCGGCTGCGCGTCACCGGGGTCAGCGACACCGACGTGACCACCGAGGTCGTCGTGGCCGGCAAGGTCAGCAACAACAAGGGCATCAACCTGCCCGGGGTGGCCGTGTCGGTCCCGGCCCTGTCCGAGAAGGACATCGAGGACCTGCGCTGGGCCCTCCGGCTGGGAGTGGACTTCATCGCCCTCAGCTTCGTGCGCAGCGCCACCGACGCCGACGACGTCCGCCGGGTGATGGCGGAGGAGGGCATCAGCCTTCCGATCATCGCCAAGATCGAGAAGCCCCAGGCGATCGACAACCTCGACGAGATCATCCAGGCCTTCGACGCCTTCATGGTGGCGCGCGGCGACCTCGGTGTGGAGTGCCCGCTCGAGGACGTGCCCTTCCTGCAGAAGCGGGTCGTGGAGAAGGCCCGCCGCAACGCCAAGCCCGTGATCGTCGCGACGCAGATGCTGGAGTCGATGATCACCAACCCCGCCCCCACCCGCGCCGAGGCCTCCGACGTCGCCAACGCGGTGCTCGACGGTGCCGACGCGGTGATGCTCTCGGGCGAGACCAGTGTGGGGGACTACCCGATCGAAGCGGTGGCGACGATGGCCCGCATCATCGTCTCGACCGAGGACCACGAGCTGGCCAAGATGGCTGCCATCGACTGGCAGCCCCGCACCCGTGGCGGCGTCATCGCCAAGGCCGCCGCCGAGGTAGCCGACCGGATCGGCGCGAAGTACCTCGTCGCCTTCACCCAGTCCGGCGACTCCGCCAAGCGGCTGGCCCGCTACCGCGGACACATCCCCGTGCTGGCCTTCACCCCGGAGGCCAAGGTGCGCAGCCAGCTGTCCCTGAGCTGGGGCGTCGAGACCTTCAAGACCGTCCCGGTCGAGCACACCGACGAGATGGTCCGCCAGGTGGATGAGGCGCTCCTCGAGATCGGCCGGGTCGTCGAGGGAGACAACGTCGTGATCATTGCCGGGAGCCCCCCGGGCATCCCCGGCTCGACCAACGCGATGCGGATCCACCAGATGGGCGACGCGATCAACGAGAAGGCGCCGGCCTACCGCCGGGGCTAGGGCCCGCTCACGCCTTCGGCCCGATCATGGCGTCGAGGCGGCGTACGTCGTCGCGGCGCGACACCGCGATGCAGGTTGCCCGCGGGCGGCGCCACGCGACCCCGACCAGGTCCAGCGTCTCGGTGCACAGCCGCAGTGGCCCAGTCGTCGATCCGGGCACGGTCGGAAATGGAACAACCCGCGGAGCAGGTCGTCGGGATGCTCCGCCACGAGCGCGCGCTGCCACGGCTCCCAGATGATGTCGCGCTCGTGCTTGCGCCCGGGTCCGTGCTGGGGGAACAGACAGGGCCAGTGCTGCCAGTCGGCGTGGACGACCCGTCCCCCGGCGCATCGACGTGGAACACGCTGGAGTGCGGGCGGGGTGGACCGGGCGACCCCCGTGCGACGGCTGG
>JBDSLK010000262.1:0-9299 GCA_039916425.1 Nocardioides sp. | reverse complement strand
CCAGTCCGAGCAGCACGAAGATGACGGCCCGGCCGCCCGCTCTCTCACGCTGGTCCGGCTCCTGCCAGACGCTTTCCCTGGTATCGCTCACGCCGTCACTTTACGGTCCGGTCGGCTCACGGCCGGTATCCGCTCGAGCCCGCCGCGGGGTGAGTCCGACGAGACCGAGGACCAGGCCGGCAAGCGCCACGGCCAGTAGCCCGTAGCCCGACACGTCGGCACTGATGACGTAGTCTCCCTCGGGCCGCGACGACGCCGAGGTCAGCACGACGCCGCTCCACGCCACGCACCAGGGCAGCCTGGACCACCAGCCACGCGGCAGCGCGAGGGCCGCTGCAGTCGGGGCCAGCACCGCGAGCGGCCAGCCCCACGGCTCGCTGTGCACGGCGATCCCGGCCACCGCCGTCGCGGCTCCGCCGAGGGCCAGCGCCACCGTCAGCACCAGGCGGAGCAGCAGGGTCACAGTCCGGCGAAGAGGTCCGTCTCGAGCCCCCGGTCGTCGACCGTGCCCACGACGCCCTTGGCGATCCGGTAGAACTCCGTGGCCCAGATCGAGTCACCCACGTTGTTGGACAGCGCGAAGAACGGTCCGTCGACGGTGATCTGCGTGGCGTGCGCCCGCATGGCCGCCATCTTCTGCTCCACGTGCTCGCCCCCGTCGACCTCCGCGGCGAGGTCCTTGTCCGCCCGGGCGAACGGGGGAAGTTGCCCGTCGGGGTCCATGCCCTCGAACGTTGTGGTGTCACCGGCCTCGCGCAGCGCCCGGAGACCCGCACGCATCCGGCTCTCCGACATGGTCCCCCAGTAGATCTTGGTGACGTCCCAGGCCTCACCGAGGTCGCGCCGGTGCGAGGGCACGGCCGCCAGCGTCGCGGCGTACATCGCGACCCGGTGGGCCTGGATGTGGTCGGGGTGCCCGTAGCCGCCGAACTCGTCGTACGTCACGAGCACCTGCGGTCGCACCTCGCGGATCACCTCGACCAGCAGGTTGGCGGCCTCGGTGAGGTCGGCATTGGCGAACGCGCGCTCGTCGGTCTCGTCGGCGGCGACCGCGTGGCCGTCCTCGTGCCACTTCATCCCCGAGTCGCGGAACCGTCCGAAGCCGCCGAGGAAGCGGTGGTCGGTGACCCCGAGCTCCTTCATGGCCTGCTCGAGCTCGACCCGGCGCTGGTGCTCCAGCCCGCCGTCCTGCTCCGCGGCCAGGTGGGCGAGCTCCGGCACCAGCACCTCACCCATCTCGCCGGCCGTGCAGGTCACCAGCGTGACGCCGCGGCCCTCGGCGGCGTAGCGAGCCATCGTCGCGCCCTGGCCGATGGACTCGTCGTCGGGGTGGGCGTGCACCAGGAGGAGGCGCTGGGCGGGAGCGTCGGTCATGGGTCCGAGCGTAGTTCGGTGCTGCCCAGCGCCTGGGTCCGGCCGCGTGATCCGGCGGGGTGCGCTGGGCAGCTCGAGGGGTACGACGGGCTCGGCCGGCGACTCGTCGGCGTCGGGCCAGCCGTCGTACTCGTCGACCAGGAGCTCCACCAGGGGGGCCGGCGCGTCGGTCAGGACGGCCCAGGGGTGATCCTCGTCGTCGTCCTCGCCGGCGAACCGTTCGCGGGCCACCGTCGCGGCGTAGCCGTCGCCGACGAGCCGCCCGGCCACCGCGCGGGCGGCGGCCTCGTCGAAGAAGATCGCCCTCACCCGACGATCATCGCGTGAGCAGGCGGCCCAGCTCCACCAGGAACGGCCGGTCGGAGTCGAGCCAGTCGACGTCGTCGAGCTCGGCAGCGCTCAGCCACCGGACCGCGTCGTGCTCGTGGGGCACCGGTTCCGCGTCGACCAGCCGGGCCCGGGCGACCCGCAGGGTGAGGGCGTCGGAGATCCGCGACTCGCCGTCCAGCCAGCCGTCGACCTCCACGGTGCAGCCGAGCTCCTCGCCGATCTCGCGGACCACCGCCGCGGCCGGGTCCTCCCCCGGCTCGACCTTGCCGCCCGGCAGCTCCCACCGGCCGGCCGCCGGCGCGGGCCGGGTGCGGCGGGCGGCCAGCACCCGGCCGTCACGCAGGACGGCGGCGCCGACGACGAGGGCAGGCTGCATGCGCGTGACGGTAGCGGCCGTGGCTACGGTGACCCGTATGGACTTCGCCTACGTCGAGGGCGTCCGGCTGCGCCGGACCGAGGAGAACGCCGAGGAGATCGACGCCCTCGCGGACCGACTGGGCGGCCGGGTAGGGCTCGGCCCCGTGCTCGCCGATCTCAACCGCCGTGGCCGGCGGGCGCTGCCCTGGGGACGAGCGGTCACCCGGGCCTTCACCTGGGACCGTGAGGACCGGCGTACGCCGCGTTGGTTCCCGCAGGGCATCTCGACCTCGGCCGACGCCGACGAAACCGATCGGGTGGAGGGCCGCCTGCTGGTGGCGGTGGCGTGGTACCTCTCCGACGCGAACGGCAAGAACCAGGGCAGCCGGATCACGCTGCTCGACCTCGGCACCCTTCGCTACCGCCATGTGCTGCTGGTGGTGCCGCGGATCGAGGACGGCCGGCTCTCACTGACCCCGCTGAAGGTGCACGCCGGCGGCATCGTCTGGCACGGCCCCTACCTGCACGTCGCGGCGACCAACCGAGGCTTCGTGACCTGCCGCCTCGACGACCTGATGCGCGTGCCCGACGACGCCGACGACCTGCGGCGGCTCGGGATCGAGGGCGACGAGGTGGCGTCGTACCGCTACCGCTACGTGCTGCCCGTGCGCCTCGGCTACCAGGCCGAGGCGGTCGAGGGGCACGAGCGGATGACCTACTCCTTCCTGTCCCTGGACCGCACGAGCACGCCCGCGACGATCGTGGCCGGGGAGTACTCCCGTGGCCAGAGCTCCGACCGGCTCGCCCGCTTCCCGTTGGACCCCGAGACCTCACTGCTGCACACCGGGGACGACGGGTTCGCCCGGCCGATCCAGCTGGCCAGCGGCGGCGTGAAGTCGATGCAGGGGGCGGCGTATGCCCGCGGCCGCTATCACGTGACTGCCTCGCACGGGTCGTGGAAGCCGGGGTCGGTCTATGTCGGGGAGCCGGGCGCCCTGCGCCGCCACCGGTTCGCGACGCCGATGGGCCCCGAGGACATCGCCTACTGGCCCTCCGCGGACCTGCTCTGGTCCCTCACCGAGCACCCTGGCCGCCGGTGGGTCTTCGCGATGCGGCGCTCCTGGTTCGATCGATAGTCCCCTACGTGCGGGTTGTTGGAAGGCCGGCGGGACAACCCGAAGGTCGGGGAGTATCCGGCGGGCTGCCTCAGTCGGTCAGCGACTGCGCGGCACGCGCCAGGTCGTCGACACCACGGGAGAGCTCGTCGGGGCGGTCGGTCGCCAGGTCGAGGTGGAAGCCGAAGAGGGCGGAGTCGACCAAGGTGACGATGCGCGCCACCCGTCGCGGCGGCGCCCCGCAGCGGACCAGGTAGTCGCGCAACGCCGCGGCCCACCGCTCGTTGCTCTCGCGCGCGTCGCTCAGGTAGGGCTCCTGGCCGATCAGCCCGGTCGCCGCCGCCTGCACGTAGACGTCGAGGCAGCCCTGGAGCGGGGCGCACCGAAAGGCCACCCACAGCCGGTTGACGCCGGCGCGCACCGAGGGGGCGCCGGGCATCGCGTCGACCGCCGCGATGGCGCGCTCGGTCGCGCGAGCGACCACCGCCGACACCAGGGCGTCACGGGACTCGAAGTGGTAGAGCAGCATCCGGTCGCTGGTGCCCAGCGCGGCCGCCAAGGGCCTCAGGGTGAGCCCGATCAGGCCCTCCGCCAGGACGTGGTCGGTCGCCGCGTCCAGGAGCTCCTCACGCCGACTCACCGACCTAACGTAGCAGGTGCTACAGTCAAGGTCGTGTAGCGACCGCTACAGACAAGGACGACAAGCTCGGACCCCGAGCAGGCAGGGCAGGCAGACGATGTACGGCGCGGCGGTGCTGCTGTTGGTGGCGATCGTGGTCGAGGTGATCTCGACGGCGTTGCTCTCCAAGGCCGAGGGGTTCACCGACCCCTTCTGGAGCGCGGTGGTCCTCGGCGGCTACGGCATCTCCATCTGGCTGCTCGCCGTGGTCGTCCGCACCCTCCCGGTCTCGGTGGCGTACGCCGTGTGGTCCGGCGTCGGCACGGCGATCGTGGCCGTGATCGCCTACTTCTTCCTGGGTGAGTCGATGACCGTCTTGAAGGCGGTCAGTCTCGGCCTCATCGTGGCGGGCGTGATCGGGCTCAACCTCGCGGGAGCGCACTAGACACGCGGCTGCATGGACGCGGCGGCCGCCCTCCAGCTCGACGACCGCCACGGTGCCCGACTCCCCCCGGCTTCGGACTCTTCGACATCCGGTCTACTCGCATCGCCGGAGCAGGACAAGCATGAACGTCCGGTGGACTAGTCAACCGCGACCCAGTCGTCGCCGTCGCGCACGACCAGCCCCAGCCTCTCGAACTCTTCGAGCCAGCCCATCATCGGCCAACGATTCCACCGGCGGCGGAAGAGGCGACCGTTGCGCAGGATGTCGTCGAGGTGGTCGACCGGCGGCGACCGGGTGGGGTGGTGCTGGTGGTAGGCGCGAGCCGACCCGGTCCAGCCCAGCTCGCACCCCCGCGCCACGACCAGCTGACCGAAGTCGGTGTCCTCGGCGCCGTAGCCGACATACTCCTCGCAGAATCCTCCGACACGACGCCAGGTGTCGCGGTGCAGGGCGTAGGAGAGGGACCAGAAGAGGTCCGGGTCGCCACCGCTGAGGCGGCGGCCTCGACCCGGGTCCGGGCGGGCGGGGTGCGGGTCGTCCAGGTGCTCCAGGCCGCCCAGGTCGTAGCCGGCGTCGGCCGGCGGCAGGTAGGTGACCGGTCCTGACCAGAGCACGCCCGGCTCGGCCAGCACCGATGCCGCGTAGCCCGACACCAGGCCCGTTCCGGCCAGGCAGTCGACGTCGAGGCCCACCACCACTTCCGCGCCCAGCTCGAGGGCAGCGGCGGCGCCCGCGTTGCGTGCGGCAGCCAGCGGCAGCCCCGCGCCTGGGACCGCCACCGGGACGACGTGCGCCGGTAGGACGCCTTGTGGTGCCCAGGCCATGATCCACGGGTCGTCCATCGCGACCACCACGTAGAGATCCGGCACCTTCTCGCCCGCGAGCAGCGAGCGGTGCTGCGCGACGAGGTGGTCGTGACGTCCACGGGCGATGGTGACCACGGCCGTGGTCACCCGAGCGCTCCGGACCCGGCACGGTCGTGCTCCGCCTGGAGCACCTCGGCCGCCCGGGTCGCGGCGCGACCGTCGCACCATCCGCGCCAGCCTCGGCCGTCGAGGGCCCGTAGTCGGTGCAGCCTGCCGGGCCACCCGTCGACGGGGAAGGCGGCCGCCACCTCGATCGGCCAGTCGCCGGACGCCAGGGCGGCCGCGGTCGTCACCTGTTCGGCGTGCGGCCGCTCCGCCGGGATCACGAGCGCGGGCCGCTGGGCGGCCGCGACCTCGGCGACAGAGTTCTGACCGGCCTGGCAGATCACCACATCGGCATCCCTGAGCACCGGGAACGGGTCCTCGGCCCAGGCCGAGGGGCCCCCCAGCACCGTCCACTCCCAGTCGGGAGCCTGGGCGCGCGCGGCGTCCAGGACCGCGGTGCCCGGCGACCCGCCACCACGCCCGAGCATGACCGCCACCCGCCACGGACCCGCACGCCGCTGCACGGGCGGTGGGGTCGCCGCGAAGCGCGAGAGCCCTCCGACATGCCGCATCCTGGCCTCGATGTCGTCGGGGAGCCCGGACACCATGCCGGGCACGCCGGTCGGCCACGCCGCGAGCAGCACGCTGGAGACGCCGAAGCCGAGTCGGTGCGGGTCGTCGTCACGGCGCCCCGGGAGCACGAACGACGCCACCGCCACCCCGTGCAGCCGGGCCAGCACGGCGACCTCGACGGAGACGTCGGAGACGACCAGACCGGGCCGCGCCTCTGCCATCCAGGCCGACAAGGCGGCCATCCGGTCGAGCAGTCCCGGGTCGCCCGCGGGGGCCCAGTGCAGCCGGCCGCCCGCCGACACGTCGCGAGGCGCGTCAGCCTCGTCGTCCCGGCTCAGCGTCACCCACCCGCCCGACCAGCCGGGTGGCCGGTCCAGGGACGAGAGGCCGACGACGGGGACGGAGCACTCGGCGGCGATCGCCCGCGCCCGGTGGAGGTGTCCGCGCCCGACGTGGTGGACGTAGTAGCCGATCACGCGGCAGCGCCGGACCCGCTCAACACGCGGTACAGCGACTCGTACTCGTCGACCATCCGCGACATCGAGAAGTGCTCCAGGGCCACCCCACGCACCTCCCGGCGATCCAGTCGCGCCGCTTCGCCGAGGGCCGACGCCAGTGCCTCGACGTCACCGGGGGGAGCCAACCGCCCGGACGTCGCCCCGATGATCTCGGGCAGCGCCCCCCGGGCGAAGGCGGCTACCGGGGTTCCGCAGGACATCGCCTCAGCTGCGACCAGCCCGTAGGGCTCGTCCCAGTCGGGGGTGACGAGGGCGACCCGTGCGGTCCCGACGAGGTCACGCAGCGCCGCCTTGGCGAGGTGCCCGAGGTACGTCGCGTCCTCGCCGAGGAGGCCCGCGACCTCGCGGTCGAAGTACGCCCGGTCGAGCACCGGACCGGCCAGCCGGATGGGGACGCCTGCGAGTCGGGCCGCCTCGACAGCAAGGTGCGGAGCCTTCTCAGGCACGATCCGCCCGGACCACACGGCCTCGGCACCACCGGGGCCCGGTCGCCACCAGTCGGTGTCGACCCCGTTGAGGATCGTCTCCGCACGTGTGACCGTGGCCCAGGAGGAGGCGGTGAAGTCGCTGACGGCGACGAACGTGCACGACGCGGGCGAGACTGCCACCGCCGACTCGAGCCAGGGCAACGGGGGCGTGTGCAGCGTGGTCACCATCGGCACCGGGAGCGATCCGGCCATCGCCACGGGCAGGTAGTGCAGGCTGTTGTTGTGGACCACGTCGAAGCGCGTGTCGGCACTGCCGGCGAGGTCGAGGAGCAGCCCCAGGTAGGCGTGGTGCTCGCGCATCCACTCATCGGGAGCAGCACCCAGCATGCCGTGGTCCGGTGAGCTGACGCGGAAGGTGCTCACGGGCAGCTCGGTGACCCCGAGCGCGGCGTCGGAGCCCGGCCCGGCGAAGAGGGTGACCCGGTGACCGCGGCGGATCAGCTCGGCGGCCAGCATGTGGGTGTGCGCCTCCAGCCCACCGGCGAACGGCTCCCCCACCGGGAACCGGGCCGAGGCGATCAGGCAGATGCTCAGGGGACTGCTCACCGCAGCAACGAACGGTAGAGGTCCTCGTGGGCGGCAGCGAGCAGGTCACGCTGCCCCCGGCGTTCGGCGATCCCGGTGGCGCCGAGGGCAGGCCGCTGCGGGGACTGCAGCACAGCCGCCACCAGCGAGTCGCCGTCGTAGCGGTCCTCGTCGTGGAGGTAGGTCAGCACGGGGGCCTGGTCGGCGAAGTAGCCGCACGACGGCGCTACGACGGTGGTGCCGAGGTCGCGGCAGGCCTCGAGCCAACCCGAGTGGGTGCCGAAGCGGTAGGGAAGGACCGAGACGTCGAGCCTCGCGAGGTAGGTCCAGAGCGCGGCGTCGGTGAGGAAGTCGTGGACGTGCAGCTCGAGGTCACCGCGCTCCTCCGCACGACGCAGCGCCGTGGCGAGCCGCGCGTCGTAGCGACGACCGGACGAGTCGAGCACGTCGCGGTGCCCGTTGACCTGGAGCACACCGCCGGGAAGCTCGCCGACCGCCCGGACCAGGTCGGGCAGGAGCCGCAGCGGCTCCATGCCGGCCCGCAGGCTCTTGACGTGCAGCCCTACCCGGAACTCCGTGCGCGCGTCCACCTCCTCGTTTCGGCGCCGGAGCCGGGCCATGGTCGCGAAGTCCACGACGTGCGGGTGGGGCAGGACCATCGCGTCCCGGCCCCAACGCCGACGGATCTCCGTGGCGGCGCCCTCTGTCAGGGTGACCAGGGCGTCCGCGGCGGGGACCAGCACGTCGAGCTGCTCATCGTGGAGCGCGCGGTCGAGATGATGTGGGTTGCGCAGGTCGTGCACCGTGTAGACCAGCGGCCTGCCCTCGTCCCGCAGGCTGCCGACCACGCGCTCGAGGTCGAAGGGTGCCCACGCGTCGAACCCGAACTGCAGGTGAAAGACGTCGAAGGAGTGCGCGCGGATCCAGTCCGGCTGCAGCATCACCGGGGGCCACCAGGTCTCGACGGTGGACCGGCCCGGATCGACGGGGTCGGGGTCGGGCAGCCGGATCACGGCGCCCGTCGGCTCAGAGGCGAGGTGGCGGACGTAGACGTGGGACGCCGGAACCGAGGCGACGGTGAGGTCGCCTGTCCCCGCGCCGCACTCCACGCGGTTCGTCGTCGGTGCACTCATTGCTGGCCTCCCCTCCCCAGGGCTGCCGGTACTGCACGGGGTTTGGCCCGCGAGCCCGCAACCGGGGTGGTGCCCGCCGTCTCGACGAGCACCACCCGCGTGTGGATCAGTACTGCCGGGTGCCGCTATCGAGCGGGTCACCCTGGTACGTCGAACCCGCGTCGTAGCCGGTCGGCTGCGTCGTGGATCCGGCGTACTGGTCGCGGGCCTGCTCGGCCTGCTCCCTGACGCTCGGGGCGTTGGCGGCCTGCTGCTTGATGCGCGGGGCCTCGTCCTCGGCCTTGGTGAGGTAGCCCTCCCAGCGGTGCTGCATGGGCTTGATCAGCCCGCCGCCCACGCCGATCACGACGACCCCGCCGATGGTGGCCAGGATGGTGATGAGGATCGGGGTCGTGATCGCGGTGGCGACCCCGACCTGCTCGAGAGCGGCCACGATGCCGAGGAACAAGATGAAGACCGACGCACCGTTGGCGAGGGCCTTGCCGTAGGACAGTCCACCCAGGGTGCCCTCGACCAGCGTCTTGACCGCAGCCGCGATGGCGGCGGCGACGACCAGGATGATGATCGCGACGATGAGGCTCGGCAGGAACGTGATCACCTGGGTAATCAAGTCGCTGATCGGGTTGGGTCCGAAGACACCGAAGGCCAGCTGGAGCACGAACAGCATCAGCGTGTAGTAGATGAGCTTGGCCACGACGTCACTCGCGTCCATCTTCGAGTTCTGCAGCGCCTTCTTCACCCCGCCACGCTCCACGGCGCGGTCGAAACCGACCTTCTCCAGGACGGCGCTGAGCGCCTTCGCGATCACCTTCACGACGATGATCCCGACGATCAGGATGACCAGGAACAGGACCAGCTTGGGCACGAACTCCGCGATGGTCCTCAGACCATCTCTCAGTGCGTCTTCCATG
>JBDSLK010000261.1:0-4273 GCA_039916425.1 Nocardioides sp. | reverse complement strand
CCTCGGGCGTCCGAGCGGGAGGTCCGGCTGGGTGCCCGACTGCTTGATCGGCGACTGCCCGCCGCAGCTCGCCCACGAGCACGGCACTCGATCGCTCGACCATCGCCAGCACCTCCTCGAAGCCCTGCGGCCCACCGTAGTACGGGTCCGGCACGTCGGCGCCGACGTCGACCGGGTCGAAGTCGCGCAACATCCGGGTCCGCTCACGGGGTGCGCCCGCGGCGGTGAGGTCGCGGTGGTGGCCCCGGTCCATCGCCAGGAGCAGGTCGAAGTCGGTCGACCAGGTGGCGTCGAGCTGCTGGGCCCGGTGCGTGGTGGGGTCGTAGCCGGCGCCCGCGAGGGTAGCGGCCGACCGAGGGTCCATCGGGTCGCCGATGTGCCAGTCGCCCAGGCCGCAGCTCGCCACCGTCACCCGGTCGGCCAGGCCGGCCTCGTCGAGGCGGGCCGCCAGCACCACCTCGGCCGTGGGTGAGCGGCAGATGTTGCCCGAGCAGACCATGCCGACCCGGTAGTGGCGGGGTGTGCGGGCCGGGGGTAGGTCGGGGACGGGCTCAGTCATCGTCGTCGAGCACCGCGACGTCGATGAAGCCGGTGACCAGGGTAATGACCAGGGCTCCGAACAGTGCCGTCCAGAAGCCGTCGACGTGGAACCCGAGGTCGACCCGGCCCGCGATCCAGGCGGTGAGCATCAGCATCAACGCATTGATCACCAGCAGGAACAGCCCGATCGTGAGCACGATGAAGGGCAGCGAGAGCACCTTCACGACCGGCTCGACCAAGACGCTCACCAGACCGAGGATCAGCGCCACACCGAGCAGGGGCAGTGCCTTGTCCTGCACCTCGTCGATGAAGGGCCGGTCGGTCCCGTCGAACCGGATGCCGTCGAGGAGCCAGGTGGCCACGGCCACGGCCGCCGCGTTGGTGAGCAGCCAGCCCAGGAGTCTCGTCACCCGGTCGAGTCTAAGGACCCGAGGGGCCGGGGCGCTCCACGTCGAGCGCCTCGAGGATGGCGACCTCGGCCTCGGCCAGGTGGTGCTCGAGGTCGCTGACGGCCGCGTCGACCTCGCCACGGTCCAGCAGCTCGAGCAGTCGGGTGTGCGAGCCGGCCTGGTCGTGGGCGTTGCGCCGCATCCGGTCGATCTGGGCGAGGGCCACCTTGAGCTCGGCGATCAGCGAGGCGGCCATCGCCACCAGCCGCGGCGACCCGGTAAGCCCGACCAGTGACAGGTGGAGGGCGAGGTGGCGCTCGTTGAGCTCCTGGTACGAGGCCCCCGCGGCCACCGCGTCGGCGTACTCCACGAGGGCGGTACGGACCGCCTGCCGGCTGGTCTTGTCGGCCCGGTCCCAGTGCCGGACCCCGGCCACCTCGAGCACGGTGCGGGCCCGGTTGACGTCGGCGATCGCCTCGGGGTCGGGGGAGGTGACCGAGACCCCGCGGTTGGGCTCGCGGGCGGCGACCCCCTCCGCGACCAGCACGCCGAGCGCCTCGCGGATCGTCGAGCGGGACACTCCGAGCGAGTCGGCCAGCGCCACCTCGCGCAGCGGCGTGCCGGACTCCAGCTCGCCCTCGAAGACCGCCCGGCGCAGCTCCTCGGCCACCCGGTCGACGGTCGAGGAGTGCGTCAGGTGGAGGGAGTCGAAGCGTCCGTCGTCGCTCCCGGCACCTGCCATGCCCCGCATTCTCCCGCACTTGTGCGATTCGCGCCCCGCCCCCCTACACTGGTGGTCGGATTGTCAGACAATCCGGCAATACGACTGAGGCCGAGGAGGCGAGACACGTCATGAGCAACGAGCTGCTGTGGGGCACCAGGTACGTCGCGGTGGATCCGACCCACTTCCGGGTGGACTACCAGATCAATCCCTTCATGGACGTCGCCGTCCAGCCCGACCCCGTCCTGGCCGCCCGGCAGTGGGCGCACATGGTCGCCGCCATCGAGATGGCGGGCGGCACCGTCGAGGTGCTCGCCCAGCGCCCCGACGCCCCCGACATGGTCTACGCGATGAACCTCGGCCTCGGCGTCGAGCTCCCCGACCTCGACCCCGCCACCAGCGCCGGTGACAGGGGGGTGCGCCGCCACGTGGTGCTCAGCCACATGCGCTACCCGCAGCGGCGGATGGAGACCGGCTCGGCCCAGGCGTGGTTCGAGGACCGCGGCACCACCACGTCGTACGTCGGCCGCGAGGGCGTCGGCGCCCACTTCGAGGCCGGCGACGCGTTCGCCTTCGGCGGTGACCTGGTGGTCGGCTACGGGCCGCGCACCGACGAGCTGGGTCTCAAGCACCTCGCCCACGAGCTCGGTGTGCGCGTCCGTGGGCTGCGGATCACGCACCCGGGCATGTACCACCTCGACCTGGCCTTCTGCCCGCTCGACGGCACCCGGGCCCTGGTCTGCCCCGAGGCTTTCGACGAGGAGTCCCGCAGAGCGATGCTCGCGCTGGTCCCCGAGCCCCTCGTGCTTACCGAGGAGGAGGCGCTGACCACGTTCGCCGCCAACTCCGTGGTCGTCGGCCGCACCGTGATCATGCCCGGCTGCCCCGACCGCGTCCGTGCACAGCTGGAGGAGTGGGGCTTCGAGGTCGTCATCGTCGACGTGTCGGAGTTCCACAGGGGCGGTGGCTCGATCCGCTGCCTGACCAACCCGGTGGACCTGCGGATCGGCCGCGACCTGCTCCCGGTGCCGGGCGGCGAGGTCGTCCTGCCCTGACGGCGTCGTTCGTCAGGGCGGCGATAACCTGCGAGCCATGACCAGCCCGCAGCCCCGCCCCAACGTGCTCGCCATCCCGGCCTACGTGCCAGGGAAGCCGCCCACCCCGCGGGAGGGGATGACGACCTTCAAGCTGTCGTCCAACGAGAACCCCTACCCGCCGCTGCCCGGCGTGCTCGAGGCCGCGACCGCCGCGGCCGCGCAGATGAACCGGTATCCCGACCTGGGCAGCGTGCGGCTCTACGAGGCGCTGGCCGAGCGGCTGGGGGTGCCCACCTCGGACCTCGCGGTGGCGACCGGCAGCGTGGCGCTGATCTACCAGCTGCTCCAGGCGTTCTGCGAGCCCAGCGACGAGGTCGTCTACGCCTGGCGCTCCTTCGAGGCCTACCCGATCGCGGTCGCCGCGGCCGCCGCCACCTCGGTGCGGGTGCCGGTCACCGGCGCCGCCCGCCACGACCTCGACGCGATGGCCGCCGCCATCACCGACCGGACCAGGCTGGTCATCGTCTGCACACCCAACAACCCGACCGGGCCGTCGGTCACCCAGACCGAGCTCGACGCGTTCCTGGCGAAGGTGCCGCCGCACGTGCTCGCCGTGGTCGACGAGGCCTACCTGGAGTTCGTCCGGATGGATGACGCGGTCGACGGCCTCGCGACGTACCGCCGCCACGACAACGTCGTGCTCACCCGCACCTTCTCCAAGGCCTACGGCCTGGCGGGCTTCCGGGTGGGGTACGCCGTCGGGCCGGTGCCGCTGGCCGCGGCGTTGCGCGCGGTGTCCCT
The DNA here is from genome assembly GCA_039916425.1 of Nocardioides sp. Taxonomy (GTDB): domain Bacteria; phylum Actinomycetota; class Actinomycetes; order Propionibacteriales; family Nocardioidaceae; genus Nocardioides. The sequence continues at coordinate 785 of JBDSLK010000261.1, read as the reverse complement.
GCCGTTCGGTGTCTCGCACGTCGCGCAGGCCGCGGCGATCGCCTCCCTGGAGGCCGAGGACGCGCTGCTCGAGCGGGTCGAGGCCCTGGTCGCCGAGCGCGACCGGGTGGTCGCCGGGCTGGCCGCGGCCGGCTGGGACGTCCCCGAGCCGCAGGGCAACTTCGTCTGGCTGGCGCTCGGAGAGAGAACCAGCGACTTCGCCGCGGCCGCTGACGCGGCGGGGGTGGTCGTGCGTCCGTTCGCCGGCGAGGGCGTCCGGGTGAGCATCGGCGAGACCGAGGCCAACGACCGGCTGGTCGAGGTCGCCCGCGCCTTCGCCGAGCAGGCCGCTCTCCACCAGGCTCTGGGTCAACCGCGTCCGCTCGATCGATTCCCAGCACCGGCTGGCCACCTGTTGCACCAGTTCCACGTCGTCGGTGCGCCACTGGCGCGGTTCGAGAGCGTGCACCGCCATGGCGGCCGCAAACTTTCCGTGCTTGAGGATCGGAACGCAGATCACCGCGCGAATGGCGGTCTGCTCGTACGAGGGGCGTTCCACCGCCGTAATTCGCGGGTCGGCGTCGACGTCGGCGACCACGTAGGGCTGTCCGGCCCTCATCAACCGCAAGCATTCCTGGCCGAACTGCGTAAAGGTGTAACGGCCGACGATGCTCGGCACGCCGTTGCTGTAGTTGCCGGTCAGCTCGAAGGTGTCCTGGTCGCTCTCGACGGTGGCATAGGCACACCGGTTGACGCGCAAAAACCGGCCCAGCGCGGTCGCCGCGGTCAGCGTGATGTGTGCGGCG
>JBDSLK010000260.1:0-6466 GCA_039916425.1 Nocardioides sp. | reverse complement strand
CCCGGCCCCCTCGGGATAGTCCACAGCAATCGGCAGGTGTGTCAGCCCCGATCGCCTGCCATTCGTAGTGGACTATCCCGACGGCGAGCCGCGTACCGGCCACAGCCGGGGTGCGAGTGCGGTGCCTCCACAGGGAGGCTGAGCCGGCTCGTGCTCGTCGGCACCCTCCGGGATCGTCGGGACATGGACGAACCCCGGTGGCTGCCGCGCTCCGTGCGCCCGCCGGGCCTGGTGCGGCCGGCCCCGCTCGACCCGACCGGCAGGCGGGGCCCCACCCGGGGTCAAGCCGCCGGTCCGCGCTACCGGCAGACGTCCGCGGGGCTCTACGTGCCGGCGGCCGTCGACGACGGCGTGGTCGAGCAGCGGATCGTCGAGCAGGCGTCCCGGATCCGCAGCTATGGCGCCGTCACGGCGTGGGCGGCGCTGCGCTGGCACGGGGCCGCGTTCTTCGACGGCAGCGTCGCCGGCGGGACCAGGCGCCTCCCCGTCCCGATCGTGCTGGGCCCGGCGCGGCTGCGGCCCGACCCCCGCGTGACACTCAGCCAGGAGCAGTTGGCGGTGGGGGAGCTGGTCTGGATCGACGGGGTCCCGGTGACCACGCCGGAGCGGGCGATCTTCGATGAGGTGCGACGACGCGCCAGCCTCCGCGACGGTGTCGTCGCGCTCGAGATGGCTGTTGCCGCCGGGGTGGTCACCTTGGCCGGCTTCGCGGCGTACGTCGTCACCCGCCAGGCCTGGACCGGGGTGCCACTGACCCGCGAGGTGAGCGTCCTCGCGGGCGGTCAGTGCCTGTCACCGCCCGAGGCGCGCCTGCGGCTGGTCTGGATGCTCGACTGCGGGCTCCCTCCACCGGTGTGCAACCGGCCGGTCTTCGACCTCCGGGGCAACCTGCTGGGCATCCCTGACCTGTTCGATCCCGAGGCTGGGCTGGTGGGCGAGTACGACGGTGCCCATCACAAGTCGCACTTGCGGCACCGTCATGACGTGGCTCGCGAGGAGCGGTTCCGCAACCACGGGCTGGAGTACTTCGTGATTGTCGGCGGGGACCTCTCCGACGGCGACACGGCAGTACGCCGCATCCACCGAGCCCGGGCCCGCGCCCGGTTCCTGCCGGCCCCGGTGCGCGACTGGACGCTCGACCCACCCGCCTGGTGGACCCACAGTCACCCTGGCCAGGGCGGGTTCTCATCGGTTGGCGGACAACCCCATCCCGGGATAGTCCACTACGAATGGCAGGTGCACGACCCTGCGGGACCTGCGGTTCGCTGTGGACTATCCCGCCGAGCCGAGCCGAGCCGAGCCGTACCGTCCGTAGGAGGGTCAGCCGGAGAACTCGTCGGATGCGCGCTTGGCCATCTCGAGGAAAGCACGGCGGGAGGTGAGGTTCTCCTCCAGGGACGTGGCCTTCTTCGCCTCGCCGGCGGCCTGGGCCGCCGCGAGCTGGGCCTCGATGTCGGTGATGGCGGCCTCGAGCTTGCTGACCATGTCGTCGGCACGCGCCGACTTCTCCGGGTCGCTCTTGCGCCACTGGTCGTCCTCGACGCCGCGGATCGCCTGCTCGACCTTGCGGATCCTGGCCTCGAGGTCCTTCATCTGGTCGCGGGGGACCTTGCCGGCGGCGTCCCACTTGTCGGCGAGGTCGCGGAAGGCGCGCTTGGCGGCGTCGAGGTCGGTAACCGGCACGAGCGTCTCGGCCTCGACGAGCAGGGCCCGCTTCACCTCGGCGTTGGCGGCGAACTCCTCGTCGAGCTTGACGTTCTCGGCGTCGCGGGCGTGGAAGAACTGGTCCTGCGCCCCCCGGAACCGCTTCCACAGCTCGTCGTCGATGTCGCGCGGCGCGGGGCCGGCGGCCTTCCAGTCGCGCATCAGGTCGCGGTAGGCGCCCGCCGTGGGACCCCAGTCGGTGGAGGTCGCCAGCGCCTCGGCCTGCTTGGCGAGCCGCTCCTTGACGACGCGCGCGCCCTCGCGCTTCTCCTCCTGCTCGGCGAAGTGCGCCTTGCGAGCCTTGGTGTAGGTGGTGCGTGCGGTCGAGAAGCGCCGCCAGAGCTCGTCGTCGGAGGGCTTGTCGATGCGGGGAAGCGCCTTCCAGCCGTCCAACAGCTCGCGCATCCGGTTGACGCCGTTGCGCCAGTCGGAGGACCCGCCGAGCTTCTCCGCCTCGGCGACCAGCTCCTCCTTCTGGGTCTTGCTCCGTGCCATCGCCTTGGCGCGCTCGGCCTTGCGGACCTGGCGCTGGGCGGCGATCACCGGGCCGAGCGAGTCGAGCCGTCCGATCAGGGCCTGCAGGTCGCCGACGGCGCTGGCCTCGGCGAGCTGGGCCCGCACCGACTTGACGGCGGTGGTGGCCTCGTCGGGGGACAGCTTGGTGGCGCGGACCCGCTGCTCGAGGAGTCCCACCTCGGTCTCGAGGGCGGCGAACCGCTCGGTGTAGAAGTGCAGGGCCTCCTCGGGCGTGCCTTCGGGGTATTGACCGACGGAACGCTCGCCGTCGGCGGTCCGCACGTAGACAGTGCCGTCCTCGGCGACTCGGCCCCACTCATGGCTGGTCACAGTCATTCCTTCTGGTCGCGCGGCATCGGATCGGCTCGTCGTTGGGCCCATGCTAAACGCAGACGTCTGCCGGACCCGGTGCGGGACGGCCAACCGATGCGACGACGACACCCCCGACTCGGTAGTCTGCCCGGGTGTTGATCGCCGGCTTTCCCGCGGGTCCGTGGGGCACCAACTGCTACGTCGCCGCCGTCGGTGCCGGCAGCGAGTGCGTCGTCGTCGACCCCGGCAAGGACGCCGCCGGCGGGGTCGCCGACCTGGTCCGCGAGCACCGGCTGAAGCCGGTCGCCGTCCTGGTCACCCACGGCCACGTCGACCACATGTGGTGCGTGGCGCCGGTCGCCGGCACCTACGACGCGACCGCCTACATCCACCCGCGCGACCGCCACCTGCTGGCGGACCCGATGGCCGGGATGTCGCGCGAGACCAGTCAGATGCTGCTCGGCGGCAACTACACCTGGGCCGAGCCCGAACGGGTCGAGGAGCTCGCCGACCTCCAGTCGATCGAGCTCGCCGGCCTGAGGTTCGTGGTCGACCACACCCCCGGGCATACGGAGGGGTCGGTCACCTTCCGCACGCCGTACGGCGAGACCGCCGGCGTGCCGGACGTCTCCGAGGTGATGTTCTCCGGCGACCTGCTCTTCGCCGGCTCCATCGGCCGCACCGACCTGCCGGGAGGTGACCACCCCACGATGTTGCGCAGCCTGACCGAGAAGGTCCTGCCGCTCGCCGACGACATCGTGGTGCTCCCCGGCCACGGCGACCAGACATCCATCGGCCGCGAACGCGCGACCAACCCCTTCCTGCGCGACCTTCAGGACCCCACCGGTCCGGGCAGCGCGGGTCGAGTGACCAGAGGACTCTGATCTCCTGATGAACGACAAGCTGTCGGCACCCAAGGGCGTGCCGGAGTACCTTCCGCCCGCGTCCGGCTCGTGGCTGGCCATCCAGGCCGAGCTGGCCCGGCCGGCCGTCAACGCCGGCTACGGCTACGCCGAGCTGCCGGTCTTCGAGGACACCGCGCTGTTCGTGCGCGGCGTCGGCGAGTCGACCGACGTGGTCTCCAAGGAGATGTACACCTTCGAGGACCGCGGCGGCCGGTCCCTCACACTGCGTCCCGAGGGGACGGCCGGACTGATCAGGAGTGTGATCGAGCACAGCCTCGACCGCGGCGCACTGCCGACGAAGCTCTGGTACGCCGGCCCGTGCTTCCGCGCCGAGCGTCCCCAGGCCGGCCGCTACCGCCAGTTCCACCAGCTCGGCATCGAGGCGGTCGGCTCCGACGACCCGGCGCTGGACGCCGAGGTGATCACCATCGCGGTGGACGGCTTCAAGGGTATCGGGCTCACCCGCTTCCGCACCGAGCTCACCTCGTTGGGCTGCCGCGAGTGCCGCCCCGCCTATCGCGACGAGCTGACCCGGTTCCTCGAGGGGCTCGACCTCGACGAGGCCACCCGCGAGCGGGCTCGACTCAACCCGCTGCGGGTGCTCGACGACAAGCGGCCCGACGTGCAGGCCCAGCTCGTCGACGCGCCGTTGATGCTCGACCATCTGTGCGCCGCCTGCGCGGACCACTTCACCGAGGTGCGGGCGCTGCTCGACGACGCGGGCGTCGACCACGTCATCAGCCCCCGCCTGGTGCGCGGGCTCGACTACTACACGCGCACCACCTTCGAGTTCGTCCACGAGGGCCTCGGTGCCCAGGCCAGCATCGGGGGCGGCGGCCGCTACGACGGGCTGATGGCCGAGCTCGGTGGGCAGGACCTGCCGGGTGTCGGCTTCGGCATCGGGCTCGACCGCACGTTCCTGGCCTGCCAGGCCGAGGAGATCGAGGTCGGCCCCGACCGTGCTCTCGACGTGTACGTCGTCCCGCTCGGCAGCGCCCGCCGGCGGGCGGCCGACCTGACCACCCGGCTGCGTCGCAGCGGGGTCCGCACGGACCTGGCGTTCGGTGAGCGCAGCCTCAAGAGCGCCATGAAGTCGGCCGACCGCTCCGGGGCCCCCTTGGTCGTGGTCCTCGGGGAGCGTGACCTCGAGCAGGGCGTCGCCCAGCTCAAGGACATGGCCACCGGCGACCAGAGCGCCGTGACCCTCGACGACCTGATCCCCACCATCAAGGAGCAACTCTCGTGATCCGCACCCATGACGCCGGCGCGCTGCGCGCCGAGCATGCCGGCGACACCGTCACCCTCGCGGGCTGGGTCGCCCGGCGCCGCGACCACGGCGGCGTCGCCTTCCTCGACCTGCGCGAGGCCAGTGGCGTGGTCCAGGTGGTGGTGCGTGACGAGGCCGTCGCCCACTCGCTGCGCAGCGAGTACTGCATCAAGGTGATTGGCCGCGTCAGCCTTCGCCCGGAGGGCAACGCCAACCCGCAGCTGCCCTCGGGTGACGTCGAGGTGATCGCCGACGACCTCGAGGTCCTCAGCGCTGCGGCGCCACTGCCCTTCCCCATCGACGACACGGCCTCACGCTCGGGCGGGGACGTGGGGGAGGAGGCCCGGCTGCGACACCGCTACCTCGACCTGCGGCGCAGCGGACCCAACGCCGCACTGCGGCTGCGCAGCAAGGTCAACAAGGCCGCGCGCCACGTGCTCGACAGCCACGACTTCGTCGAGATCGAGACCCCGACGCTGACCCGGTCCACCCCCGAGGGTGCCCGCGACTTCCTGGTGCCCGCGCGCCTCCAGCCCGGCAGCTGGTACGCCCTGCCGCAGAGCCCGCAGCTGTTCAAGCAGCTCTTGATGGTCGCCGGCATGGAGCGCTACTACCAGATCGCGCGGTGCTACCGCGACGAGGACTTCCGCGCCGACCGGCAGCCCGAGTTCACCCAGCTCGACATCGAGATGAGCTTCGTCGACCAGGACGACGTGATCGCGGTCGCCGAGGACATCCTGGTCGCCCTGTGGCGCCTGATCGGGTACGACGTGCCCACGCCGCTGCCGCGGATGACGTACGCCGAGTCGATGGCGCGCTACGGCTCCGACAAGCCCGACCTGCGGATGGGCCTCGAGCTCACCGACTGCACCGACTTCTTCCGCGACACCACGTTCCGCGTGTTCTCCCCGGACAATGCGGCGTACGTCGGCGCGGTGGTCATGCCGGGCGGGGGCTCCCAGCCCCGCAAGCAGCTCGACGCCTGGCAGGAGTGGGCCAAGCAGCGCGGCGCCCGCGGGCTGGCCTACGTCCTGGTCGGCGAGGACGGCGAGCTCGGAGGGCCGGTCGCCAAGAACATCACCGAGCAGGAGAGAGCCGGGCTGGCGGCCCACGTGGGTGCCGACCCCGGTGACTGCATCTTCTTCGCCGCCGGTGCGGTCAAGGCCAGCCGTGCTTTGCTGGGCGCGGCCAGGCTGGAGATCGGCCGCCGTGGGGGACTGATCGACGAGGAGGCCTGGAGCTTCCTCTGGGTCGTCGACGCGCCGCTCTTCGAGCCCGCCGCCGAGGCCACCGCTGCCGGTGACGTCGCGGTCGGCAGTGGCACCTGGACCGCCGTCCACCACGCCTTCACCAGCCCGCAGGACGCCGTGACCTTCGACCGCGAGCCCGGCACCGCGCTCGCCTTCGCCTACGACATCGTGTGCAACGGCAACGAGATCGGCGGGGGATCGATCCGTATCCACCGCGGTGACGTCCAGAAGCGGGTCTTCGCCCTGATGGGGATCGATGAGGCGGAGGCTCAGGAGAAGTTCGGGTTCCTGCTCGACGCGTTCGCGTTCGGCGCCCCGCCGCACGGCGGCATCGCCTTCGGCTGGGACCGCATCGTAGCCTTGCTCGCGCGCACCGAGTCGATCCGCGACGTGATCGCCTTCCCGAAGTCCGGTGGCGGCGTGGACCCCCTCACCAACGCCCCGGCGGCGATCACGGCCCAACAACGCAAGGACGCCGGTGTGGACGCCAGGGCAGCGGAGATTGTCCCGCT
>JBDSLK010000259.1:0-3792 GCA_039916425.1 Nocardioides sp. | reverse complement strand
CTCGCGGGTCATCAACACGATCGGCCTGACCTTCACCGCCGTGGTCCTCGTCATCGTGCTGGTCACCAAGTTCCTCGAGGGCGCTTGGATCACGATCCTGGCCATGCTGTTCTTCTACGCCGTCATGAAGGGCATCAGCAAGCACTACGCCAACGTGGCACTCGAGCTGGCCGCCGACGAGTCCGACAAGGTGATGCCCACCCGCGTGCACGCGATCGTGCTGGTCTCCAAGCTGCACAAGCCCACGCTGCGCGCGCTGGCCTTCGCCAAGGCCGCGCGGCCCAACATCCTCGAGGGCGTCTTCGTCGGCACCGACCAAGAGGCCACCGACCGGTTGCTGGAGGACTGGGACGAGCGGCGCATGGACGTACCGCTCAAGGTCCTGCACTCGCCGTACCGCGAAGTGATCCGGCCGATCGTCGAGTACGCCCTCGAGATCCGGCAGGCCAACCCCCGCGGCGTGGTCGCGGTCTACATCCCCGAGTACGTCGTCGGTCGCTGGTGGGAGCAGCTGCTCCACAACCAGACCGCGCTCCGGCTCAAGGGCCGGCTGCTGTTCGCGCCCGGCGTGATGGTCATCTCGGTGCCCTACCAGCTGCGGTCCTCCGACCTGGCGCGCGAGCGCGGCGAGCGCGAGCGCGGGCGTACCCAGGCCGGCGACCTGCGCCGCGGCCGGGTCAGCGAGGGCGACGGACGCCAGGTTCCCTTCACCAGGCAGGACTGACGACCGATGGCCAGGCACCCGCGGCCACGCGTCGCGCGCGGACGCTCCCGGACCGGTGAGCGGTTCACCGCGGTCGTCGGACCCGTGGCCCACGGAGGTCATTGCGTGGTGCGGCTGCCCGCGCCCGAGTCTCGCGTGGTCTTCACGCGGCACGCCCTGCCGGGGGAGCGGGTGGTCGTGGAGATCACCGAGGGTTCGGAGGGCGACTCGTTCTGGCGCGGTGACGCCGTCGAGGTGCTGGAGCCTTCACCGGACCGGGTCCCGGCCCCCTGCCCGGTGGCCGGCCCGGGGCTGTGCGGTGGCTGCGACTTCCAGCACGTGACCCCCTCACGGCAGCGGTCGCTCAAGGCCGACGTGGTCCGCGAGCAGCTCGTGCGGCTGGGACGGCTCGACGCGGCCGACCCGCTCGTCGCGAACCTGGTCGTGGAGCACGTCGACGGCGACGCGGACGGGCTGCGCTGGCGCACCCGGGTCCGGTTCGCCACCACCGCCGATGGTCGTCGGGGGATGCGCCGGCACCGCTCCCACGACGTCGTGCCCGTCGACGACTGCCTGATCGCTCGGCCTGACGCCCTCGAGCCGCGGCTCGGCACGGTGACCGAGACGGTCGTGACCGACGACGCGGACCACGTGTTCACCGTGGAGGCCGACGGCTTCTGGCAGGTGCACCCGGGAGCGGCGCGGGTGCTGGTCGAGACCGTCCTCGACGTGCTCGCGCCCCGGCCGGGGGAGGCTGTGCTCGACCTCTACGCGGGCGTCGGCCTGTTTGCGCGGTTCCTCGCCGACGAGGTCGGCCCCGGGTCCCGGGTGGTCGCCGTCGAGGGCGACCGGCGGGCCTGTGCCCACGCCCGCAGCACCCTTGGCGACGTCGGCCCCGTCTCGGCCGGTCGCATCGACCAGGTGCTCGCCGGCGGCTACGACGAGCCGTACGACCTCGTCGTGCTCGACCCGCCCCGCGAAGGAGCCGGCCGGAAGGTCGTCGAGCAGGTCGTTGACCGCGCCCCCCGGGCCGTGGCGTACGTCGCCTGCGATCCGGCCGCCCTGGCCCGGGACGTCGCGACCTTCGCCGGCCACGGCTACCGGCTCACTCGCCTGCGTGCCTTCGACCTCTTCCCGATGACCGGTCACGTCGAGTGCGTCGCGCTGCTGGAGAGAACCGGCTCTGACCTGCGGCGGAGCGATTCGCGATGACGCTGGCGGCCTCCACCAAACCGACTTAGGGCTCACTTTGAGAGCACTTGGGGCTCAGCACACCCGATTCTGTGCTGGGTAACCGAGGGTCTGCTGCACGATCGGGTGAGGTTGCGGCCGGCCTCGATCCGCAGGGCCGCGGCGGCGTCCTTCGCCACCGTCGCCCACTCGACGTAGAACTGCTGCGAGCGCGGGTCGAGGAAGAGGTTGCGGGATGCCCGTCCGCCAACTTTGGCGGAGTAAGCGACACCGACTGACCCTGTGGAACCGCTCGACCGTCCCGGTCGTGGTCGGCGAACGGGGCTGGGTGTGCAGGTGCTCGATCCCCTTCTCCCGGCAGATACGGTCGAACAGCACCTCCACCTAGCCGCATTCGCGATGGATGACCTCGAACCGAGGACCGACGGCACTGTCTTGTGGATCCGCCACTCCAAGACCGACCGAGATGCCGCCGGCGCCAAGGTCGCCGTCGCGCATGGCAAGCACCCAACCACCGATCCGATCGCCGCGCTCCACGCTCGGCTCCGACTCCGCGGCACCACACCGGGACCGGTGTTCGTTCCGCTTCGCGGCGGCGCCACCGGCGAACGCGGACTCGCGCCCCACACGTTCGGACGGCTTCTCAAAGCACACGCGAAACAAGCCGCTCTTCCCAACGCCGAACGGAGCACCGGCCACTCACTCCGCGCTGGATGCGCTACCGCGGCCCACCGCGCCGGCGTCCGATCGCGCGGATCGCAGCAGAGATGCGGCACAAGGACCTCTCGGTCCTGTTCGACCGCTACATCCGCCCGTCGACGCCCTCGAATTCAACTCCAGCAAGGACCTCGGGTTGTGACCGACCGAGCATGCGTCCGCCACGGTCCATCGAACTACATCACTCCGCCAGAAGATGGTCGGCCAGAACCGCACTCTCATGCTTGTTATGCCGGTGATCTTTCGGTCGGTTTCGCCGCCCAGCCCGTACGGAGAACCGTTCAACCCCGGAGAACGGCGAGAACTGACCGTCGAAGGGCCACACCCCCGGGCCCTCGGGACGCAGGCACGTCGCCGGTCACCGTCGCGGGACACGCGCGGGAGTCCACATCGACGGGAGCGACGTACCAGGTCGTGCTCGTCGACCCGCTCGGTCGTGTCTCCGCTCCCACCGCCGTCGCGGTTCCCTGACGAGGCGTCACCACGTACCAGGCCCACCCCATTCAGTTTCATCGCCACGAGACCTCCCAAAGTTCACATGTGGTGGCGGGCCGGGCAGGAGGCGGCTGACGTGATGATGGGTGTGGCGGGACCCCATGAACTGGTCCAGTTGCTATGGGAGTTGTGTTGGGGTGTTGCCGGTCCAGGTGGCTGCGTACTCGGCGGGGGTGAGGTCTCCCAGCGAGGAGTGCGGCCGGTAGGTGTTGTACTCGATGCGCCAGGCCTCGACGATGACCTGGGCTTCGTGCAGGGTAGCGAACTCCTCGACGTTGAAGAGCTCGTCGCGGGCCCGGCTGTTGAAGGACTCCACGAAGGGGTTCTCCCACGGTGAGCCGGGCTCGATGTAGGTGGTGCGGACACCGGCCAGGCGGCAGTAGTCGCGTAGTGCCCAGGCGATCATCTCGGGGCCGTTGTCCATCAGCAGGTGAACCGGTGCCCCGCGGACCGCGACCAGCGCCGCGATCACGTCAACAACCTCGTCGGCGGTGCAGGAACGGCCCACCCGCATCGCGAGGGCTTCACGGGTGTGCTCGTCGACCACGTGCAGCGACTTGAGCTGGCGTCCGTCGTGGGTGGAGTCGAACTGGAAGTCGATCGCCCACACCTGGTTCGGGTGGACCGCGCGGAGGCGTTGGGAGTCCTCGGTGCGGGTCCGACGACGCTTCCTCGTGCGGACCGGC
>JBDSLK010000258.1:0-12420 GCA_039916425.1 Nocardioides sp. | reverse complement strand
ATCCGGCCACGGCCGCCTACGACGTCCCGATGGTGATCCGCGACGCGATGTTCGACACCGCCGGCCGCTTCATCTACGAGGACAACGACGAGTCGGGTGTGTACGGCGACGTCCCGCTGGTCAACGGTGTCCCCTGGCCGGTGATGGACGTCGAGCCGCGCGTCTACCGCTTCCGGATCCTCAACGCGGCGGTGTCCCGCTCGTGGAACTGGCAGCTCCATGACGGTCGGGCGGCGGTGCCGATGACGGTCGTCGCGACCGACGCCGGCCGGGTGCCCAAGCCGGTCCGCGTCACCACCCTGCTCCACGGCATGGCCGAGCGCTACGAGGTCCTGATCGACTTCCGCAACTACCGCGGCGCCCGGATCACGCTGCGGAACCTGCTGCCGAAGAACAACATCGACTACAGCGGGATCACCCAGGTCATGCAGTTCCGGGTCGGGACCGCGGACCCGGTCAACAAGCTCCGCAACGTCGTGCCGACCGCCTGGCCGGCGGGCACGGAGATTGCGGAATGCATGTCCTGGACCGAGGCGGGCCTGAAGGCCCAGTCGGTGCCGGAGCGCGAGTTCCGGTTCATCCGCACCAACGGTCGGTGGACGATCAACGGGGAGACCTGGGAGAACGTCATCGCGAGTGGATACACCCACTGCATGGCCGAGCCCCAACTTGGTGCCATCGAGATCTGGACCCTCACCAATCTCTCGGGCGGGTGGTTCCACCCGGTGCACATCCACCTCGTGGACTTCCAGGTGCTCAGCCGCAACGGTTCGGCCGCCAACGTGCGGCCCCACGAACGAGGCCCGAAGGACGTGGTCTACGTCGGCGAGTACGACACCATCAAGGTGGCCATGAGGTTCAAGGGCCCAGGCGCCGGTGACGGCTGGCCGGAGCCGCGCGGGCGCTACATGATGCATTGCCACAACCTGGTCCATGAGGACCACGACATGATGATGCAGTTCAGTGTGGGCGACCCCGACCGCGTGCCCGAGCTGGACCCCATCCTCGCCGCCCAGCCGATGCTCTACTAGGCGACGCGGTGTCTCGGCCCGATCTCCGACGTCCCCGCCGTGCGGCCCCCCTTGCCGCCGGCGGGGCGACACGCCGTGCCTCCCGGCTGCCGTGGCTCCTCACGGTCGCGCTGCTGATCCTGCTGGCAGCGCGGACCTGGCTGCTGACCCCCTTGGCAGTCGAGGGCGAGAGCATGACCCCGACCGTGGAGCCGGGCCAGCACCTGCTGGTCTGGCGCCTGGGGGCAAGCTCCCGGCACTGGGAGCACGGCGATGTCGCCCTGGTCGAGAGGCCGGGCTCCGAGCCGCTCGTCAAGCGTGTGATCGGGCTGGCCGGCGACACCATCGAGATCCGTGACGGCGAGCTTTTCCGCAACGGGGTCGCCGTGCCCGAGGAGTACGCCGACCCGGACCTGATCGACTCGGTGTACGTCGCACCGGTCACGGTTCCCGCCGGTGAGGTCTACGTACTCGGGGACCACCGGTCGTTCTCGCTGGACTCCCGCACCCTGGGGACGGTGCCGACCGACCGGTTGAGCGGTGAGGTCGTGGCGGTGGCCTGGCCCCCCGGCGACATCAGGCTGGGGCTCGGCCAGTGAGGCGGCCGACCTGGCGCGGGTTGGTGCTGATCCTGCTGCTCCCGATGGCCCTGCTACCGGCGCTGGCACCCGCCCCAGCCCTGGCCCACACGGAGCTGGTGGTCACCTCGCCCGCGGCGGATCCTCCGCTGTCCGTTGCACCCATGACGGTGAGCCTGAGCTTCACCGACCCGGTCATCGGGGAGGTGTCGAGCGTCAGCGTCCGCGGTCCCGACGGGCTCGACCACGTGGACGGGGCGCCCCTCGTGTTCGGCGGCAACCTCCAGGCACGCCTCACCGGCCTGGACCGGGCCGGCACGTACCAGGTCGACTTCCGGGTTGTCGGCGTCGACGGCCACCCGGTAAGCGGGAGCTGGGACTTCACCCTCACCGCCGCCGCGGCCCGAGGTGCCGCGCAGCTGGCCGCCGGGGTCGGGGGACCCGCCGTCGGTCTCGCGAGCCAGGGTCCGTCGGCGAACCCGACCTCGCTCGCCCTGCTGCTGCTCGCCCTCCTGCTCGCCTCCACGCTGGCGGTGCGCCGGGTGGCGCTCGCCGTCCACCGCGGGCAACGATGAGCCCGCTCACGGAGCCGACGTCCTGGGTCCCCGCGGTGCGGGCGGCCTTCGACGTCGCCGCGCTCGCCACGATCGGCACCCTGGTCGTGGCCGGGTGGCTGCTCCCCGACGACACGTCGGGCCGCCGGGTCCGGGCACGGCTGGGCCGGGTCGCCGGCCGGTGGGCGTGGCTCTGGGTCGCGACGGCCGCGGCCCGGTTGCTGCTGCTGCTGGTCGAGACCAGCGGACAGCCTCTCGAGGCCGTCTCGACCTCGGCACGATGGTGGCTCTTCGGCCTCGGGCTGCCCGAGGGTCGGGCCCTCCTGGGAGTCGCCACGGTCGCCCTGGCCGTCGCCCTCCGCAACCCCGACGCGACCGCCTCCTGGCCGACGAGGGTCTGGGCAGGCTTGAGCGCCTTCTGTCTCGTCCCCCTCCTGGCGACCGGTCATGCCGCCACGGCCGCGCACCACTACGTGGCCGCGCAGTCCCTGGTCGTGCACGTGCTCGCGGTGACGGTCTGGGTCGGCGGACTGCTGGCGCTGGTGGTGCACCTTCGACGGGAACCGGGCCTGCTCCCCCACGCTCTGCCGAGGTTCAGCCGGCTGGCGGGCTGGGCGTTCGCCGCCGTCGCGGGCAGCGGTCTGATCGCCGCCTGGAGCCGCGTCGGTCTCGACACCGGCCTCCTGTCGTCGCGGTACGGCGTGCTGCTGGTTGCCAAGAGCACGATCCTCGTGGTCCTGGGGATCGCCGGCGGCTGGCAGCGCCACCGGCTGGTGGACCAGGTGCGCCGGGGGCGGCTCGGGGCGTTCCGCCGCCTGGCGCTGTCCGAGCTGGTGCTGATGGCCGGAGCCCTCGGAGCCGCCGCGATCCTGGCGGGGACTCCGCCCCCCGCGGCGGCTGCCCTCCGCGCCGTTCCACCCCACGCGTCGGCGTACTCCGGCCTCGATCCCACGTTGGGGGCACCCGGGCCCGGCGCCCTGCTCACCACCTGGCGGGCGGACGTGGTGATGGTCACCGCGGTGCTGGTGGTGATCGCCGGGGTGAGCGTCGCAGCCGGCTCGACGTGGACGCCGCGTCGACAGGCCCGGTGGCTCGGCGCGTCCGGGCTGGCCGGGTGGGCTCTCGTCGGTGCCCCGGGCGCCTACGCCGGCGCGAGCGTGACCGCGCTGGTCGGCCAGTTCCTGCTCCTCGCCCTGGTGGCGCCGGCGCTGCTGGCTCCGGTCCTGCCCGCGATCCACGCGCGCTGGGTCCCACGACCGCTCGACGCCGCGCTCGGCTGGGTGCTCCTCGCGGTGCTGTCGTACCGCGGGCCGTTGCTCGACTGGGTGGTCGAGAGCGCGGGCGCGCACCATCTGCTGGCCCTCGCGTGGCTGGCGGCCGGGCTGGTGCTCGCCCTGTCGGTCCGGTCGGCCCCGGCCCTCGATCGCTCCGGGTCCCGCCTGATCGTGCTGATCGTGGCCCTGGGGCTGGGCATCATGGTGGTCGTCGTCGGGGACGGTCCCGGACTCGCGGGCGGGTGGTACGCCGACCACACCTGGTGGTGGGAGCAACCGGTCGCGGACCAGCGAGCGGCCCAGGCCCTGCTGGTCGCCGCGCTCGGAATGCTCGGGCTCGTCGGACTGCTCCACGGGCGGACCCCGGTCCGCCTCGGCGACACCGACCACGCCGGGCCCAGGCTCACCGGGCTCACTGGGCTCACCGGGCACACCGAGGACGCCGAGCCCATGGGGGCCGGTCTGTCAGCCCGACGGTGACGGCGAGACGTCCTCGGGGCTGAGCACCAGCCGCGACTGCTCGTCGATGGTGGTGGTGATCTCGTCGATGGTCTCCGGCGGCAGGACCGGCAGGCTGACCAGCTCCTCCAGGCTGGGCGCGATCGCGGTCTCGAGCGCGCTCCACGTGGCGAGCAGCGGCGGGATGTAGATGTCGCGGACCGCACTGTTGAAGACCCGGCTGTTGGCAGGCAGACGGCCCGGCTGGAGGAAGTCGTCGGACGCCGCGACCGCCACGTTGGCCGGGACCAGGTAGCCCGAGCGCGTGACAGCGGTGACCGACTCGTCGCTCACGGCGTGGGCGAGGAAGTCGGCGGCCTCGGGGGTGTGGGCGGTGCTGGCCGAGAGGCAGAGACCGGTGATGTCGCCGATCGTGCCGGAGCTCTCCAGGACCGGGATCGGCATCACGTCGAACTCGAGCCCCTGCATCCGGCGCAGCTCCGGCACCAGGTCCCGGAAGCCGGCGATCATGCCGAGCTCGCCGTCCTCGAACCACTGGAGCGCGGGCTTCTGCGCGAGCTGCTCGGGACTCAAGGTCACCGGCGCCTCCCGCAGCAGGTCGAGCGTGGTCTCGAGCGCGGCCCGGGTGCCGTCGTCGGAGAAGGCGAGGGAGGTGGGGTCGGTGTCGCTGTCGAAGATGCTGCCCTCGCCGGAGATGATGAAGGGCGACAGCCCGCGCAGGGTCGCGTCGACGTGGACCCCACGGGTGCCGCGGCTCGGACGGGTGGCGAAGTCGGCGGCGGCCGCGAACTGCTCGAAGGACCAGAAGCGCGGCAGCTCGGCCTCCTCCCCCGGTGCGGGGTCGGTCCCGGGGGCCGGCAGCCCGCGGTTGCGCATCTTCGCGAAGTCGACGAGGTCGGTGTTGTAGTAGATGACCATCGGCGAGATGCCGTAGGGCATGCACTCGAGGCGGTTGTCGAGGCTGAACGCCCTGAGGGCGTCGCGGGAGTAGCCGTCGCCGAAGTCGATGGCCCGCGCGTCGAGCAGCTCGTCGACGGGCTGCACCTGCCCGGCCTCCTGGAACTGGGCGAGGTCACGGCGCGAGACCAGGAAGACGTCGGGCTGCGCCGCGCCGGAGGCGAGCTCGGCCATCGCCTGGTCGTGGTCGAGCCAGGACACGACGCTGACCTCACTGGTGTCGGAGCCCGCGTTGAACGTGCGCACCATGGAGTCGTAGCCGGCCACCTCCTCGTCGGGCCCGTAGACGCCGAAGGTCAGGGCCACCGGGCCGGGCTCGACGCTGGCCGCCGAGGACGAGGTCGCGGCCGGGGGCGGCGGGTTGCCGCCGTCGGTGCAACCGGCCAGCAGCGCAAGGGCGAGGACCGCGCCGACCAGGCCGACCGGGCCGACCAGGCCGACCGGGCTGGCGCCGGGTGGGGCACTGGTGCGCGTGCTCACTCGTGCCTCCCCGCCGGTGCTCGTGTGCAGCCCCGATCGGGACGGCCCCACGATAGCGAGTCGGTCGGACGGCCGCCGGAGCGGCAGTCAGCCGAGGGTGTGGAACTCGCGGGCCGCTTCGACGACGTCGTCGAAGCGCGCCTGGTCGAGGGCCGCACCCTCCCGGCGGATGCCCTCGGCCGGTAGCCGCAGCAGCCGGTCCAGGCGCACCTCGCTGGGCCGGCCCTCCCGGTCCCAGCCACCGGCGCCGACGTCCAACCAGTGCCGGCCCCAGCTCGCCTCGTCGGCCGCGTCGAGATCGTGGTCCTGGCTCGACAGCATCAGCGCCAGCCACTCCTCGCCCGCGCGGGCGAGGAGGAGCACCGGGCGGTCCTTGCCCCGCTCCGGGTCGTCCTCGTAGGGCACCCACGCCCACACGACCTCACCCGGATCGGGCTCACCGTCGGCCTGGGGGGCGTAGACGACCTCCGGGGTGCCGACCGACGCGTCGTCGGGGTCCGCCCCGGTCGTGGCGGCGGGGAAGAGACGACGCCAGGGACCCATGAGGAGCGACAGTACGCCGGACCGGGAGCGCCTCACGGCGCGTGGCCGCTCGAAGCGGCTATTTTTGGGACCCGGGGCTGCCGCGGCCCGACGTACTGACAGGAGAAGTCTAACCCGTCAGGCCAATCCGTGTCCGAGCTCGAGGTGAGCCGCGCGCTCCAACTGCTCGGCGACGGTGAGCATCCTCGCGGTGTCGTCGGTGGTGGGACCGGGCAGGGCCGCCCGACCCGTGGCGACCACCCGGGCGAAGGCCGCCGCGCGCAGCAGCACGTCAGCGAAGTCGCGCTCGGCGATCCCCCGCAGCACCTCGTCGACCATGGCACGCAGCTCGTCGGGGCCGGGCGGATCGGCCACGCCCGCGACCACCCGGGCGACCTCGGCGCGCGCCTGACCGGCCTCGAACTGGTGGGCAGCCCCCACCGGGTCGGCGTACACCCAGGTCCGCAGGAGGTAGAGGCGCCACAGGGCCCCGGCCAGCGAGTCGGCCGCCGATCCCGACCACAGCTCGGCGAGAGTCTCCAGGCCCTCCGCGTCGGCCAGGTGCAGCACCCGCTCGGCGATCTCGCCGTCCGGGCTGTCGCGAGCTCCGCGCACGAGCAGCGTGGCGGCCCGGTCGGCGGCCTCGCTCAGCTGCACCGGGTCGGTGCCGCTCTCGATGGCCTCGAAGAAGCCGGCGCCGGGCGTGGTCGGCCGATGGTGCGCTCGCATCGTCTCAGGCTAGCCCGGGGTCGGCGACGGCGACGCCGAACCGCCGGGACGGCCGGCTCAGGTCGCGGCCGCGAAGGCCTTGCGGAGCCGCTGGTCGCTGACCGCGTGCGCGGTGCCGAGATGCTGGGCCCACAGCGAGACGCGGTACTCCTCGAGCATCCAGCGGATCTCGCGCAGCGCCGTGCCCGGCGGGCGGCCAGCGGGCAGCGCGGCCACCTGGTGGAGGTAGGCCTCCTGGTGCGGGGCGACCTGGTCCATCAGCTGCCGGTCGCGGGCGATCTCGCCGGCGGTCCCCAGCCGTTCGCGGCGCTGCTCCACCGCGGCCAGGTAGCGCTGGTAGTGACGCAGCCGCGCCAGACCCGCCTCCCCCAGGAACCCCTCGTGGACCAGTCGCGCCAGCTGGGCCTGGAGGTCGGTCAGCGCCGGCAGCGTCGCCAGCTCGGCACGCCCGGAGAGGGCTCGCTCGGCGGAGCGCCACGCGTCCAGCACCCGGAGCAGGTCGTGGACGCCGGCCTCGATGCGCGCCCGGTGCCCGTCGCGGACGGCGGCGAGCAGCGCGGCGTACTCCGCCTCGGAGCGCACGGGCGGGCGGGTGTCGACCACGTCGACCGCAGCGGCCCGCTCGAGATCGGCGAGCAGGGCCGGGACTCCTGGGTACGGCGACCCGACGAGGGCGAGCCGCTGCCGTTGGTCGAGCCCCTCCAGCACCCGGCGCTGGACCTGGTCGCCGAGCGCCAGCGTCAGCAGCCGGAGCACCCCGAGCCGGTGCCGGGCCTCGGCCTCCTCCTCGGAGCCGAACACCCCGAGCCCGACGCTGGTCGTCTCGTCGGTGAGGCCGGGGAAGCCGCGCACCTCGTGGCCGGCGCGGGTGTGGGTGAAGGAGCGCTCGAGGGTGCCGAAGGTCCACGCCGTCTGGCCGGTCGCCGCCCGGCCGGTGTCGGCCGCCACCTCGGCGATGGCGCGGGCGAACGTCGGACGCAGCGGTGCCTTGAGGGCCTCGAGGTCCTTGCCCCGGGCCTGCTCGCGGCCCCGCTCGTCGACCACCCGGAAGGTGGGCCTCAGGTGCTCGGGGACCTTGGCCCAGTCCCACGCCTCGCGGGGGACCACGACGCCGGTGGTCGAGCGGAGGTGGCGCTCGAGCGCGTCGAGCAGCGGTTCGTCCCCCGGCGGCACCGCACCGAGGAACTCCCGGGCGGTATTGGGAGCCGGCACGAAGGTCACGCGCAACGGCTTGGGCAGGCTGCGGATCAG
This sequence comes from Nocardioides sp., assembly GCA_039916425.1. Classification (GTDB taxonomy): domain Bacteria; phylum Actinomycetota; class Actinomycetes; order Propionibacteriales; family Nocardioidaceae; genus Nocardioides. The sequence continues at coordinate 4,606 of JBDSLK010000258.1, read as the reverse complement.
GTGGGTGACCAGCTCCTCACGCAGGCCGGGCACGTTCCAGGAGAAGTCGTCGTCGTCGACCCGGTTGAGGGTCGCGACCGGGACGTCGATGGTGAGTCCGTCGTCGGCCGCCCCCGGCTCGAAGTGGTAGCGGATCCCGAAGCTCAGCCCCGGCTCGCCGATCGAGTCACCGCGCCACTGCGACGGGAAGTCGGTCTCGCGGACCTGCTCGGCACCCTCGTGGGTGAGCATCTCGGGGTCGAAGGTCAACAGCTCGGGACGTTGTAGCCGTTCGCGCTTCCACCAGCTGTCGAAGTGCGCACCGCTGACCACGTCGGCGCCGACCCGCGCGTCGTAGAAGTCGAACAGCGTGTGCTCGTCGACCACGATGCCGCGGCGGCGGGCCCGGTGCTCGAGCTCCTCGGCCTCACGGAGGAGCTCGAGGTTGCGGGCGTAGAAGCGGTGGCGCCGGGTGTGCTCCTCGGCCCACTCGCCATAGACCAGGGCGTGCCGGATGAACGTCTCCCGGGCCAGCTCGCGGTCGATCTTGCCGTACTGCACGAGCCGGTCGGCGACCAGCGGCACGCCGTACAGCGTGACCCGCTCGTAGGCCAGGACGGCCGCGCGCTTCTTGGACCAGTGCGGCTCGGAGTAGGTACGCCGGACCAGGTGGGCGCCGATCCGCTCGGCCCACTCCGGCTGGATCGCGGCGTTCTGTCGTGCCCACAACCGCGAGGTCTCGACCAGCTCGCCGGCCATCACGAGCTGAGGGCTCTTCCCACGCAGGCCACTGCCGGGGAAGATCGCGAACTTCGCGCCACGGGCCCCGAGGTACTCCCGCATCGGCCGTCGCTCCCCCGCCCTGCTACCCGATCTGCTGCCCGGCTTGCTGTGCTTGCCGTGCTCCTTCTCCCGCTCCTCGAGGGCGCCGACGTGGGAGAGCAGACCGCTGAGCAGCGCCTGGTGGATGCCGTCGGAGTCGTACGGCGCGCCCCCGGCAGCCCCGGCAGCCCCGGCGTCCCCGGCAGACCCGGCGTCCTGGGAGCGGGCGTCCTGGGAGCGGGCGGCCCCGCCGCCCCTGCCGAGATCCACCTTCATCTCCTTGCACACCTGCCGGAGCTGGCTCTCGAAGTCCTGCCACTCCCGCACGCGCAGGTAGTTGAGGAACTCCCGGCGACACATCCTGCGGAACGCGCTGGAGGACAGCTCGCGCTGCTGCTCCTTCAGGTGCCGCCACAGGTTGAGCCAGGCCAGGAAGTCGGAGGTCTCGTCGGAGAACCGGGCATGCAGCTGGTCGGCCTGCGGGCGCTGCTCGGCCGGTCGCTCGCGCGGGTCCTGGAGGCTGAGGGCGGCGGCGATCACGATCACGTCACGCACGCAGCCGAGACGCTCGGCCTCGAGCACCATCCGGCCCAGTCGCGGGTCGATCGGCAACCGGGCCAGCCGGCGACCCACCCGGGTCAGCCGGAACGCGTCGCCCTCCCCGGTGTCCACCGCACCGAGCTCCTCCAGCAGCTGCACCCCCGCGGTCACGTTGCGGCGATCGGGCGGCTCGACGAACGGGAAGCGGGCGACGTCGCCAAGGCCGAGCGAGGTCATCGCCAAGATCACCGACGCCAGGTTGGTGCGCAGGATCTCGGGTTCGGTGAACTCCGGGCGGCCCTCGAAGTCCTCCTCGGAGTAGAGCCGCACCGCCACCCCTGCCTCGACCCGGCCACACCGGCCGGAGCGCTGGCTGGCCGACGCCTGGCTGATCGGCTCGATGGGGAGCCGCTGGACCTTGGTGCGGGCGGAGTAGCGCGAGATGCGCGCGACGCCGGTATCGACGACGTACCGGATCCCGGGCACCGTCAGCGACGTCTCCGCCACGTTGGTGGCGAGCACGACACGGCGCACGGACGCGGGGTGGGAGGAGAAGACCCGGTGCTGCTCGGCCGCCGACAGGCGCGAGTACAGCGGGACGACCTCGAGCCGGCGACCCCGCTCCTCGGGGGCGTCGGCGAGTGCGTCGGCGGTGTCGCGGATCTCCCGCTCGCCGGGGAGGAAGACCAAGATGTCGCCGGGACCCTCGCGGGAGAGCTCGCGGACCGCCTCGAGGATGCCCTCGGTCTGGTCCCGGACCACCACCTCGCCCTCGTCGTCGAGGTCGTCGGGGTCGTCGGCGAGCTCGACGAGGGGGCGGTAGCGGACCTCCACCGGGTAGGTGCGGCCCGAGACCTCGATGATCGGGGCCGGCCGGCCGCGGCTGTCGGCGAAGTGCTCGGCGAACCGCTGGGGGTCGATGGTCGCGGAGGTGATGATGAGCTTGAGGTCGGGACGTTGCGGCAGCAGCCGCCGCAGGTAGCCGAGGAGGAAGTCGATGTTGAGGCTGCGCTCGTGGGCCTCGTCGATGATGATCGTGTCGTACCGCCGCAGCTGGCGGTCCCGCTGGAGCTCGGCGAGCAGGATGCCGTCGGTCATTACCTTGACCCGGCTGGCCGCCGAGGTGCGGTCGGTGAAACGGACCTGGTAGCCGATGACGTCGCCGAGCTCGGTGCCGAGCTCGTTGGCGATCCGCTCGGCGACCGAGCGGGCCGCGATCCGGCGGGGCTGGGTGTGGCCGATCAGCCCGGCGCCCCCGCCGCCCGCGCCTCCCCGGCGCCCGCGGCCACGGCCGAGCTCCAGGCAGATCTTCGGCAGCTGGGTGGTCTTCCCCGACCCGGTCTCCCCGGCCACGATGACGACCTGGTGGTCGCGGATCGCCGCCGCGATGTCCTCGCGACGCTGGCTGACGGGCAGCTCGGCCGGATAGGTGATCTGGAGGTCGCCGGACATGGTGCGACCCATTCTGCCTGCGCCGCGAGGGCAGCCCTCAGTTGGCGGTCCCCTCCTGGCCCTGCGGCGGTAGCCGCCCGGGCCCGCCGTGGTCGGCCGGGAAGCGGCCCATGCCGGGCCCGAACCGTCGGTCGCCCCTGTCGGGGCCGTCGGACAGCGCCCCCAGCCCGGCACCCCCGAGGCCGCCGAGCAGCAGGCCGGCCAGCGCCACGGCGGCCACGGCACGGGCGCCGAGCACCCGGTCGCGCAGGCGGGGTGGGGCCGGGGCGTACGCCGCCGGCGGGCCGGCGGGCTGGACGGGCTGGACGGGCTGGGTGGGCTGGACGGGCTGGGCGGGTGTGGTCTCGTCGGACATGCCGCCACCCTGACCGGCCCGCCTGTGACGGCGCTGTGCGCGAAGGGTGAGCGGGCCCTGAGTGTCACCCGCGTCGTACGGACTGGTGCGGCACAGTGAACCCACAGCACTCTCACAGGAAGCGACGCCACCCTGATGACCATGGAGCTCACGCGCCCCGACGGGTCACCGGTCCGCGTCCTGGTCGTCGACGACGAGACCAACATCGCCGAGCTGGTCGGGATGGCGCTGCGCTACGAGGGCTGGGAGGTCCGACTCGCACACACCGGCACCAAGGCGGTGGCGGCGGCCAAGGAGTTCCGCCCGGACGCCGTGGTGCTCGACATGATGCTCCCCGACTTCGACGGCCTGGAGGTGCTCCGCCGGATGCGGTCGACCCAGTCCGACGTGCCCGTGCTGTTCCTGACCGCGCGCGACTCCGTCGAGGACCGGGTGGCGGGGCTGACCGCCGGGGGCGATGACTACGTAACCAAGCCGTTCTCCCTCGAGGAGGTCGTCGCCCGGCTGCGCGCCCTGATGCGCCGGTCCGGCGCCCAGCAGGCCACGGCGACCTCGGTGCTGGTCGTGGGCGACCTGGAGATGGACGAGGACAGTCACGAGGTCAGCCGGGCCGGTGAGGAGATCTCACTGACCGCGACCGAGTTCGAGCTGCTGCGCTTCCTGATGCGCAACCCGCGCCGGGTGCTCAGCAAGGCCCAGATCCTGGACCGGGTGTGGAACTACGACTTCGGCGGCCAGGCCAACGTGGTCGAGCTCTACATCTCCTACCTGCGCAAGAAGGTCGACGCCGGCCGCGAGCCGATGATCCACACCATGCGCGGCGCCGGCTACGTGCTCAAGCCGGCGACCTGACGTGGCGACGCGCAGGCGCTTCGCCTCGCTCACGTCCCGGCTGGTGGTCACCGCGGTGCTGCTCGTCGCCGTCGTCTCGCTGCTGATCGGGACCGCCACGGCCCTGGTGATGCGCGACTACCTGACCGGACGGCTCGACCACGACGTCGAGGACGCGCTGGCTCGGAGCTTCCAGGGCCCCGGCGGCCGACCGGACACCGACGACGGCCCGGCGCGCTTCTCCGGCGTCGGCAGCCTCGAGGCACGGCTCGCCGACAATGTCGACACGGTCGGCTCCGTCATCACCGCCGGCAAGACGGGCGCGCCCTACCAGCAGGACCTGTCGGCGGCCGTGCTCGCGGTCCTCGCCGAGGTGCCCGCCGACGGCCGGGCCCGCGGGGTCGACCTGCCGGGGCTCGGTCGCTACCGGGTCGCCGCCGCCCCGGTCACCTTCCTCGTCCGCACCCCGGGCACCCCGTCGCCGGGCACCCCGTCGCAGCGCACCCCGTCGCAGGGCACGCTGGTGCAGGGCCGGCCGGCCGGCGACGTCGACGACGCGATCACCCGTCTGGTCGGGCTCGAGGCCCTGCTCGGTCTGCTCGGCGTCGTCGCCGCCGGTGTCGCCGG
>JBDSLK010000257.1:0-7227 GCA_039916425.1 Nocardioides sp. | reverse complement strand
GCCGACGAGGCGTTCGTCGTCGCCCAGCCGTCCACGCCGGCGTCGTACTTCCACCTGCTGCGCCGGCACTCGCTCGGTGAGGAGCACCGGCCACTGATCGTCTTCACGCCGAAGTCGATGCTGAAGCGGAAGGAGGCGGCCTCGCAGCCGGCTGAGTTCACCGAGGGCGACTTCCGCCCGTTGATCGGCGACGACGGCGTCGAGGACCCCGCCGCGGTCGACACCCTGCTCCTCTGCTCAGGCCGGATCACATGGGACCTGATGGTCGAGCGGGCCAGGCGCGAGGACGCCGCACGCTTCGCCATCGCCCGCCTCGAGCAGCTCTACCCCCGCCCCATCGAGGAGCTGAGGGCCGAGATCGCGAGGTATCCCGGCCTCAAGCATGTCCGCTGGGTCCAGGACGAGCCACAGAACATGGGTCCGTGGCCGCACTACGCGCTCAACGTGTGGCCCACCCTCGACCTCCCGGTCGAGGGGATCACGCGGGAGGCCTCCTCGTCGCCGTCCGTGGGCACCGTGAAGCGACACACCGAGGAGCAGAAGGACCTCCTCGCGCGCGCGTTCGCCCCGCTCCCGGACCAGGTCCGCGAGGACTACTGAGGGAGCGCACCGTGTACTTCACCGACCGGGGCATCGAGGAGCTCCTGCGACGGCGCGGCGACGAGGAGGTCACCCTGGCCTGGGTCGCCGACCGACTCCAGGAGTTCACCGACACCCACCCGGAGCTCGAGGCGGCGGTCGAGAGGCTGGCCACCTGGCTGGCGCGGCTCGACGACCCCGACGACTGAGTACGCCGACCCACTGACACAGCGGGCCGCCTGACGCATGCTTCGACCTGTGCGTCTACGACGGTGGTTCCCGGCCCTGGTCCTCGGCTGTGTGCTGGCCACCTTCCTCAACGGCCTCGTCGTCGGGTACGGCGTGCTGTGGTTCCAGCTCTTCGGTGAGCAGCCCGACCGGGAGGACTACCTCGTCTCCTTCGGCGGGTACGCCGCCGCGGCACTCGTCATGCTCGTGGGCCTGCTCGCCCTGGTCCGGCTCGGCACCGCCTCGTGGGTGGTCGTGCTGAGTGCCGTGCTGGGTGTCCTGCTCGGCCTGCTGGCCCTGTCCAGCCTGACCACCGGCCTGGACCGCGCCAACGAGTTCAGCCCGATCAGCCACTGGTGGGACGGCGCGAGCGGGGTGCTTCTTATGCCGTGGGCCTGGCCGCCGCTGGCCCTGGGCCTGCTGGCCGCGTGCGGCGTCGGTCCCCAGCGGCCCGACCCAGCCGGCCAGCACCCACCCGGGCGGGCTACGTTGGTCGCGGCACGACCGGACGGACGGTGACCTCGGGGATCGTCGCGTCGACGGGCAGGTCGAGCACGTGCAGGATCACCTCGGCCACGGTCGCCGGCTGGATCCAGCGCGACGCGTCGTAGGTCCCGCCCTCCTGCGCGTGCACCTTCTCCTGCATCGGCGTGGCGGTCCTGCTCGGGAAGACCGTGGTCACCCGCACGCCGTGGCCCATCTCCTCGCCGCGCAGCGAGTCAGCGAGGGCGCGTAGACCGAACTTCGAGGCGGCGTACGCCGCCCAGGTGGGGCTGGCGGCGAGCCCCGCCGAGGAGTTCACGAACACGACGGTCCCGTGGGCGCGTCGCAGGGCAGGCAGGCAGGCGCGGGTGAGCAGGGCCGGCGACACCAGGTTGACATCGAGCTGCTCGCGCCACTGCGAGAGAGGTACGTCGCCGACCGGACTGAGGTCGACCACCCCCGCGACGTGCAGCACAGAGTCGAGCGACGCCGGCAGCTGCGTGCCCACCAGCGCCGCCTCCACGGACTCCGGGTCGGCCAGGTCGGCCACCACGGTGACGCTGCCCGGGAAGGTCTGCACGAGCTCGTCCGCGCGACTCTCCGAGCGGGCCAGCAGGACCAGGTGGTCCCCGCGCTCGTGGAGACGCCGCGCGACGACAGCCCCGATCCCCGAGCCGGCGCCGGTGACCAGGTGGGTAGCGGTCATCGGGTGAAGACGACCTTGCCGAAGAGCTCGCCCGCGGCCATGGCCGCGAAGCCGTCGGCGGCCTGGTCCATCGGAAGGGTCCGATCGACCAGGGGGCGAGCACCGGTCGCGTCGAGCAGGTTGACCAAGGAGGCCAGCTCGCCGCGGGTGCCCATCGTGGAGCCGATCACCCGGAGCTGGAGGAAGAAGATCCGGGTCAGCTCGGCGTCGTCGAGCTGAGGCCCGGAGGTGGTGCCACTGACCACGATCGACCCGCCCGGCCGCAGGGCGCGCACGGAGTGGGACCAGGTGGCCCGACCGACGGTCTCCATCACGGCGTCGACCTTCGTCGGCAGGCGGGCACCGGACTCGAAGACCTCGTGGGCGCCGAGGTCGAGCGCCTTGGCCCGCTTGCCCTCGTCACGGCTGGTGGCCAGCACGCGCAGACCACCCGCCCGGGCCAGCGTGATCAGCGCAGTGGCGACGCCGCCACCGGCGCCCTGCACCAGCACGGTGTCGCCGGCCTTGAGCCCGCCCTGGGTGAAGAGCATCCGGTAGGCGGTAAGCCAGGCGGTCGGCAGGCAGGCGGCCTCCTCGAAGGAGAGGGAGGGGGGCTTGGGGACGACGTTGGCCCGGGGCACCGCCACCTTGTCGGCGAAGGTGCCCTGGTGGCGCTCCGACAGCAGCGAGCGGCGCGGGTCGAGCGTCTCGTCGCCGGTCCAGGACGGGTCGCTGATCACGGCGTGCACGACGACCTCGTTGCCGTCCTCGTCCAGGCCGGCCGCGTCGCAGCCCAGGATCATCGGCAGCGCCGCCTCCTTGAGCCCGACGCCGCGCAGCGACCATAGGTCGTGGTGGTTGAGGGCCGCGGCCTTGACGGTGACCGTGGTCCATCCGTCGGGGACGGTCGGTGCGGGGCGCTCCCCCACCACCAGACCGGTCAGCGGGTCGTCGGAGGAGAAGGACTGGGCGTAGACGGCGAACATGCCACCGACGCTAGCGGGCCGGGGGCGACCAGCACCACGCGGCGCACGTAGCCGACGCCGACGAGTCAGCGGCGCGCCACCCCGTCGCGGCGGGCTGCGGCGGCGACGGCGCTGGAGACGGCCGGCTGCACCCGCGGGTCGAACGGCGACGGGACGATCAGCTCCTCGGTGAGGTCGGGGCCGACCAGGTCGGCCAGAGCCGTGGCCGCGGCGAGCTTCATCCCCTCGGTGATCGAGCTGGCGTGCACGTCGAAGGCACCGCGGAAGATCCCCGGGAAGGCCAGCACGTTGTTGATCTGGTTGGGGTGGTCCGACCGACCGGTCGCGACGACGCGAGCGTGCCGGCGGGCTATCTCGACCGGCACCTCCGGGGTCGGGTTGGCGAGCCCGAAGATGATCGAGTCGGGCGCCATCGACGCCACGACCTCCTCGGCGACGGTGCCACCGGAGACGCCGATGTAGACGTCGGCGCCCGTCATCACGTCGGCGAGGCTGCCGACGCGGTCGTAGGTGTCGGCGGTGACCCGGGCCAGGGACGCCTTCACCGGCGTCAGGTCCGTGCGCCGGGAGTTGAGCACGCCTTGGCGGTCCAGGACGGCCAGGTCGCGGATGCCGGCGCCGAGCAGGATCTTGGCCACGGCGACGCCGGCGGCACCAGCGCCGGAGATCACCACGCGCGTGGTGGCGGGGTCGCGACCGGTCAGGCGCAGGGCGTTGGTGAGGGCGGCGAGGGCCACGACCGCCGTGCCGTGCTGGTCGTCGTGGAAGACCGGGATGTCGAGCAGCGCCTTGAGTCGGTCCTCGATCTCGAAGCACCGCGGTGCCGAGATGTCCTCGAGGTTGATCCCGCCGAAGCTGGGGGCGAGCCGGACCACGGTCTCGATGATCTCCTCGACGTCGGTGGTGGCCAGGCAGATCGGCACCGCGTCCACGCCGCCGAACTGCTTGAAGAGCACGGCCTTGCCCTCCATCACGGGCATCGCGGCGGCGGGTCCGATGTCGCCCAGACCGAGGACCGCGGTGCCGTCGGTGACGATCGCGACGGTGTTGGGCACCCAGGTGTAGTGCTGGGTCATCGACGGGTCGGCCGCGATGGCCTCGCAGACGCGGGCGACGCCCGGGGTGTAGGCGAGGGAGAGCTCGTCCTTGCCGGTCAGGGCGACGGTCGAGACCGTCTCCATCTTGCCGCCGACGTGCAGGTCGAAGACAGGGTCTCCCGCGAAGGGGTGCTCCGCCCCGGCGGGGGCGGTGGAGTGTGCGGCCACGATGACCGAGTCTTCCACAAGGCAACTCCAGCGCCGGGCCGTCTTGTGGGCGGTCTCGTCAGAGCCGGCGTGGGAAAGGCCACACGCGGGCCCTGACGACGCCCACCAGGTCCGCGTCCCGGACGGCTCCCCGGTGGCGGGAGTCGACGCCGGCGTCGGGGTTGTCGCTCAGCAGCCACCATGCCGGCGAGCCGTCCCGAGCAGTACGCCGCTCCGTGAGCCGCTTGACCACCAGCGTGCCGTCGGGGAAGCGTGCCAGCACCAGCGCCCCCAGCCGCGGCGGGGCGCCGTACCGGACGAGGAGGAGGTCTCGCGGGCGCAGCAGCGGCAGCATGGATCCACCCCTGACCCGGGCCAGTCCGAGCCTCATGCCCAGGGGTGTAGCGGCCTCTGTCACGACCGGTAGTGTCGCAGGGAACGCAGATTCGCCCCATCGAGAGGACTGCCCATGCTTGCGCGACTGTTCGCCCCCACCGTCGAGGTGTCTGCCCACTGCGACCTTCCCTGCGGTGTCTACGACCCCGCCCAGGCCCGCATCGAGGCCGAGTCGATCAAGGGCATCATCGCCAAGGTCGCCGACAACGACGACCCCGACTTCCGCACCCGCGCCATCCTGATCAAGGAGCAGCGCTCCGAGCTGGTCAAGCACCACCTGTGGGTGCTCTGGACCGACTACTTCAAGCCCCCGCACTTCGAGAAGTACCCCCAGCTCCACCAGCTCGTCAACGAGGCCACCAAGCTGGCCGGTGCGACCGGCACCAAGGGTGAGCTCGACGCCGGCAAGGCTGACGAGCTGCTCGCGAAGATCGACGAGATCGCCGAGATCTTCTGGGAGACCAAGAAGGCCTGAGGCTCGCCGCAGGCCTCTGACCTGGGCTTGTTCACCGTCCACGTCGGGCGCTTCGACGTGTCGTTCGGCGCTGACGAGCGCGTGCTCGGGAAGGCGCGAGCCTACGAGGTCGAGCGACGACCGGGTCCGTTCAGCCCGACGGCGTCTCGCTGGGTCGCCTCGATCCGTTGGATGCGGTCGACCTGATCGGGCGTGAGGACTTCGCACACCCAGTCCCAGTGCAACGACACCGTGTCGCCGACGGCCGGTGGCGACAGCAGGCTCTGGCCGTCGACCGACCACCGGGCGCCTTCGACCTGGGGGGACGTCGGCCTCAAGGAGTCGCCGTCCCAGGTCAGGAGGCTGGACATCACGACCACCCAATCGCCGTCGATCGCCCTCACCACCCCCGAACGGATCCGGCAGCGGTCGAGCACCGACACCGCGGGACCAGGCGGTAGGCCACGACGTAGCATCGCGGCCCACGGATACACCTCGAACACCTGATAGCTGTGGTGCGCGCGAGCCCGGGCGGCCGACTCGCGCCACGTCCCGCCGACCTGGCCGTCGAACGCCGCCGTCAGGTGATCGACGAGCGCGGCCGGATCGACGGCGGCGAGGAGGTCGCTGCCGATCCAGTACGCCTCGACCACGGGCGTCGACAGCGGGTCGTCGGTGCCAAGCACCCCGGCGAGGAAGTCGAGATAGACCCAGGCGCCGTCGAAGAGCCGCGCCCGCCGTTCGATCTCGGCTACCGCGCCGGGCGCGAGCATCTCGTGCGCACCGTCCGGCCCGCAGTAGCCGAGCTCGTTGGGCGGGTAGGCGTAGCGCGCGAACTTCAGAGCCCCCTCGTTACTCATGACAGCAGACGCTCAGCAGATTCTGGGTAGCTGCTCGCCGATCGGCAGGTCCACGACGCGGGTCCCGCCGAGACCGGTCCGGGCCACGACCATCTGCGGGTGCTCCGCGACACAGGTGCCGATGCGGCGCGCACCCGCACCGCGCGGGTGCTGCCGCATGGCGGCCAGCATCTCGTCGGCATTCTCGGCAGCCACGATCGCGATGAGTTTGCCCTCGTTGGCGACCTGGAGCGGGTCGAGGCCGAGCAGTCCGCACGCGTCCTTGACTTCGGCCGGGATCGGCAGGTCCGTCTCGATCAGCTCGATGCCCACCCCGGAAGCTTTCGCTATCTCGTTGAGGGTGGCGGAGACTCCCCCGCGGGTCGGGTCACGCAGGGCGTGGATGTCGACCCCGGTGGCGAGCATGTCGGCGACCAGTCCGTGCAGAGGCGCGCAGTCGCTCTCGATCGTCGTACCGAACTCGAGCCCGTCACGACAGCTCATCACCGCGATCCCGTGCACGCCGATGTCGCCGCTGACCAGCACGACGTCACCGACCCGGGCCCGCGTGGGCGAGATGTCGACGCCGTCCGGGATCACGCCGATGCCGGCCGTGTTGATGAAGATGCCGTCGCCGCTGCCGCTGTCGACCACCTTGGTGTCGCCGGTCACGAGCTGTACGCCCGCGACCTCGGCCGCCTTGCCGATGGCCACGGCGACGCGGCCGATGTCGGTCATCAGCGTGCCCTCGGCCAGGATGAACGCCGTGGAGAGATAGAGCGGAGTCGCTCCCGCCATCGCCAGGTCGTTGACGGTGCCGTTGACCGCGAGGTCGCCGATGCAGCCACCCGGGAAGAACATCGGCTTCACCACGAACGAGTCGGTCGAGAAGGCCAGTCGGCCAGCCGGGACCTCCAGCACCGCCGAGTCACCGAGCTCAGCGCGCGCAGCGCCACCGAAGGCCGGCAGGAAGAGCTGCTCGATCAGCTCGCCGGACATGGCTCCACCGCCGCCGTGACCCATCACGATCGTGGGGGTGTCGCGAAGCGGCACCGGACAGACCCACCCCTCGAAGTCGAGGTCGTTGCTCATCAGGCCTCCACCAGGCGGGTCTCGGACAGCTCCAAGTGGTCGAGGCGCCGGTAGGTGTAGTACGCCGCGCACGCGCCCTCCGACGACACCATGGTCGCACCCAGCGGTTTGCGCGGCGTGCACTCCTTGCCGAACGCCGCACACTCATGCGGCTTGATCAGGCCCTGAAGGACCTCACCAGAACGGCACAGCGCCGACTCTTCGGTATGGATGTCGCTGACCGAGAACCGCGTCTCCGCGT
>JBDSLK010000256.1:0-12442 GCA_039916425.1 Nocardioides sp. | reverse complement strand
GCGTCGAGCCCGAGCGCGTCGAGGTCCCGGGTGCCGATGAACGGGAAGCTGATCACCTCGACGTAGCCGGCACCCGCCAAGGTGCGGCCGATCCGCCGTCTCAGCCGTTGCGTGCGGGTCAGGCCGCGACCGGCCGGGGCCGGCGGCAGCACCGACGGCACGTGCTCGTAGCCGACGATCCGGGCGACCTCCTCCACGAGGTCGAAGGGGTCGGTGACATCCGGGCGCCAGGGCGGCGGGGTGGCGGTGAGGGTCATGTCGCCGCGGTGCACGTGGCAGCCGACGGCCTCGAGGTTGCGCACGGTCGTGCCCGCGTCGATCTCCATGCCCGTCACGGTGGCGGGCAGGTCGTAGGAGATGGTGATCTCCGGCGGTGCGGGGGCGGAGCCGACCACGGTGACGCCCGGGTCGGCCGTGCCGCCGCCGTACGTCGTCAGCAGCTCGACGACCCGGTCGGCCGCGGCCTCGCAGATGGTGGGGTCGACGCCGCGCTCGTTGCGCTTGCCGGCCTCGGAGGTCAGCTTGTGACGCCGGCCGGTGCGGAACATCGCCGTGGCGTCCCAGTGGGCCGACTCCACGAGCACCCGGGTGGTCGTCGCGGACATCTCCGTCGTCTGACCACCCATCACGCCGCCGAGACCGATGATCCCGGAGTCGTCGGTGACCACGAGGTCGCCCGCCGGACCCGGCGACAGCTCGCGGTCGGTGCCGTCGAGCGTGGTCAGTCGCTCCCCCTCGGCGGCCCGCCGGACCCGGATCGGACCGGCGAGCCTGTCGGCGTCGTAGCCGTGGATGGGCCGGCCCAGCTCGAGCATGACGTAGTTGGTGACGTCGACGGGCAGCGAGATCGGGCGCATGCCGGCCAGCTGGATCCGCCGGGCCATCCACGCCGGGGTCGGTGCAGCGGGATCGAAGCCGCTCACCGTGCGGGCGACGAAGACCGGACAGCCCTCGGGATCGTCGACGACCACGGGGTGACCGGCGCCGTCGGGCGGCGGGGTGCGACGCAGCGCCGGGTCGGTGTAGGACGCCCCGGTGGCCAGCGCCGCCTCACGGGCGATGCCACGCAGGGACAGGGCGTAGGCGCGGTCGGGGTTGATCTCGAACTCGATGACCTCGTCGCGCAGCGAGAGCACGGCGAACGCGTCGTCGCCGGGCTCGCCGGCGTCGGCGGGGAGCACGATGATGCCGTCGTGGTCCTCCCCCAGGTCCAGCTCACGCGCCGAGCAGATCATCCCGGCGGACACGTGCCCGTAGGTCTTGCGGGCGCTGATCTCGAACCCGCCCGGCAGCACCCCGCCGGGGATAACGACGACCACCAGGTCGCCGGGCGCGAAGTTGTGGGCACCGCAGACGATGCCCTGCGGCTCACCGGTGCCGTTCGCGGCACCGACGTCGACGGTGCACCAGTTGATCGTCTTGCCGTTCGTCTGCGGCTCGGGCTCCATGGTGAGCACCCGACCGATGACGAGGGGGCCGGCGATGTCGTGACCGGGCCGCTCGAGGGCCTCGAGCTTGAGCCCGAGCGCGGTAAGCCGGGCGGCGAGGTCCTCGACGGCGAGGTCGGCGGGCAGGCCGACGTACTCCCGGATCCAGGAGAGGGGGGCACGCACGGGTCAGATCTCCGTTCCGAAGGCGGACGAGAAGCGGACGTCGCCCTCGAAGAGGCTGCGCAGGTCGGCGATGCCGTGCCGGAACATCAGGGTCCGGTCGATGCCCATGCCGAACGCGAAGCCCGTGTAGCGCTCGGGGTCGATGCCGCAGGCGGTGAGCACGCGCGGGTTGACCACGCCGCAGCCACCCCACTCGATCCACCCCTCACCGCGGCAGGTGCGGCAGGACTCGACGGCCCCGGCCATGCCACGGCACACGAAGCAGATCAGGTCGACCTCGGCCGAGGGCTCGGTGAAGGGGAAGTACGACGGCCGGAAGCGGGTGCTGATCCCCTCCCCGAACATCGCGGCGGCGAAGTGGTCGAGGGTGCCCTTGAGGTGGGCCATCGTGATGCCCTCGTCGATGACCAGGCCCTCGACCTGGTGGAACATCGGGCTGTGCGTGGCGTCGTACTCGTCGGTGCGGAAGACCCGGCCCGGGCATACGACGTAGATCGGGGGCGTGCGTGTCAGCATCGTGCGCGCCTGGACCGGTGAGGTGTGGGTGCGCAGCACCAGGTGCTGGTCGGCCGGCTCGGTCCAGAAGGTGTCCTGCATGGTCCGGGCCGGGTGGTCGGCTCCGAGGTTGAGGGCGTCGAAGTTGAGCCACTCCGCCTCCACCACCGGCCCCTCCGCGACCTCCCAGCCCATGGCCACGAACACGTCGGAGATGAGCTCGGAGCCGGTGGTGATCGGATGCCGCGAGCCGCGCGGCGCGCGGTCGACGGGCAGCGTCACGTCGACGGTCTCCTCGACGAGCATCCGCTCCTCGGCCTCGGCCTCGAGGACCGCGAGCCGGGCCGCGAACGCCTCGTTGACGGCGCCGCGGGCCTGGCCGATCCGCTGGCCGGCCTCCTTGCGGGCCTGAGGCGGCAGCGCCCCGATCTCCCGGTTGGCCAGGGCCAGGGGCGAGCGGTCGCCCGCGTGGTCGAGACGCACCTGCTTGAGTGCGGCGAGGTCGGGCGCGGACCCGATAGCCGACAACGCCTCGTCGCGCCGGGCCTCGACCTCGTCCACACGCAGCGGTGTGACCTCGACGGGGTCGTAGTCAGAGTTGGGTCCGGACATGGGGAGCAGTCTAGGAAGCCCCCCGACCTGCGGGCGAGCGGGTCAGCGGGAGTCGAGATCACCCGGGCACCGGACGGGAGCCGCGAACTGCGGCAGCGTCCCGCCGAGCGCGTCGCGGGCCCGCGCCCGACTGAGGTTCCACGCCAGCGCGTCGTCCCCGAAGGAGCCGCCCGCCGAGTAGGACAGGATGCAGGCCTGCAGGTCCCCGGGCAAGGTCCTGACGGCGGGGACGGCGTCGGCGGACAGGGTGGCGAGGTACTGCCAGTCCACCTTGCCGGTCGTCTCGTAGCGCTCGACGTTGTGGCGTGCGATCCGGGCGTCAGGGTTGACCAGGGCCAGGCCCAGCAGCCCGATTGCCCCGCCCAGCACCGCCGCCCGCGGCAGCCACGCGCCACGCAGGCGCAGGCCCGCCACCAGCACAGCGAGCACGACCAGGCCCAGCCAGCCCTCGAAGACGTCGACGAGCAGGCGGAGCCGGGTGAAGCCGTAGGCCTCCTGGTAGAGGTGCATCCGGTAGAGCGCGGAGGCCACCACCACCAGGGTGAGCAGGCAGAGCACCCCCAACGAGGCGCGCAGCGCCGTTCGGTCCGCGGGGGTGGCGCGCGGGGCCTTGCGGGCGGCCGCCCAGACCACCACGAGGGTCAGGGCCGTGGCCACGGTGAGCTGCCCGAAGCCCTGGTGGACGTAGTCGGCGTACGTCAGCCCGGTGGTGCGCCGGAGGTAGTCGTGGCCACCGAAGGCCACCGTGGCCTGAGCTGCCAGGAACACCAGGAACATGGCGTCGACGAGCAGCACCGGAGTGAGCCACTCGTAGCGGGCCGCCACGGGGGTCGGGGCGCGGCGGTCGACGACCTCGACGGTGGGCGGGTTGAGGGCGAGGTACGCCGCGGCGAGCAGCACGGCGAAGACCGCGGCGCCGACGAAGGCCCGGAACACGAACGTGTCGATCGTCCAGTCGGGCAGGAGCGCCCCCAGCCAGGTCGCCACCAGCGCGTCCGCGGAGGCGAAGAGGAGACCGAAGACGAGCAGCGCGAGCACCGAGAAGACGCCGGTGCGGACCAGGGCCGGGAGGCTGCCCCGGTCGGCGGCGCCTCGGAGGGTGCGGGCGAACCACGGCAGGCCGCGCAGCGAGGCCAGCGGCCAGGCCAGGCCGGCCAGCACGAACCCGGGCACGCTCCGTCCGCGCGTGACCCCGACCAGCAGCACCGCTCCCCCGGCCAGCCAGCACAGCGTCGTGATCCAGGCCGCGTCGAGCAGCACCACCGGCAGCGACAGGGCGGTGGCGGCTGCCGCGCAGGCCAGCGTGAACGGGTCGCGGCGGTGGCGGGCGGCGCGGACCACCACGGCGATCGAGGCCACGAGCACGATCAGGACAGCCAGGCCGGGGTCGCGGAAGGGCAGCACCACCCCGGCGAGCACCCCCACGCCTGCGCAGGCCAGCAGCAGGTCGCGGCGCGGCGGCACACCACGGTCCGGCCAGAAGTCGCCGAACACGGAGGTGAGGGGGGGTGCGACCGGTCGGGCTGCGGGAGGGGGAGGGGCGAGCGGGGCATCTGGGGCGGGTGTCGTGGTGTCCATGCTGTCCTCCGGGAATGTGGTGGCGGGTCGGCCGTCGGCGGGCAGGTCCACGCGGGCGCGGGCACCCCCCACGGCAGGGTCGGGGTCGACGAAGCGGACGGTGCCGCCGTGCAACTCGGCGACCCAGCGGGCGATGGCCAGACCCAGGCCGGTGCCGCCGCCCTCGTGGCCGGCGAGAGTGCCGAACCGCTCGAAGACGCGGTCCCGGTCGGCGGGGGCGATCCCCGGACCCGCGTCACTGACCTCCAGACGCCAGGACCCCTCGCCGGCCACCGCGCGGACCAGCACGCGGCCCCCGGGCGGGCCGTGCCGGGCGGCGTTGTCGAGCAGGTTGGCGACGAGCTGACGCAGCCGTCCGGGGTCGGCGACCACGCTCAGGCCCTCCGGCACCTCCACGACGTACGTCGTGTCCCGGCCGGGCACGGCGGCCTCGGCCACCAGCCGCCGCAGGAAGGCGGCGACGTCGACCTCCTCCGGCTGGAGGGTGATGACGCCGGCGTCGAGCCGGGACAGGTCGAGCAGGTCGGCGACCAGCGTGCCGAGCGTGCGCGCCTGGTCCAGCAGCGAGCGGAGCGCAGCCCGGTCGGCGGGCTCGACACCGTCGGCGAGGTTCTCCAGCCGGGCGCCGAGGGCGGCGAGCGGGGTCCGCAGCTCGTGGGAGACGTTGGCGATCAGGGCCCTCCGCTGGCGGTCGACGGTGGCGAGCTCCTCGGCCATCCGGTTGAAGGTCTGCGCCAGCTCGCCGACCTCGTCGCGTGACGTCGTGGTGATCCGACGCGTGTAGTCGCCGCGCGCCATCTCACGGGCCGCCGCCGTCATCTGGCGCAGCGGCGAGGTCATGCCGACGGCGAGCAGCTGGGTCACCCCGAGGGCTAGCACGACCGCCACCGGCACACTCAGCAGGGCCGGCACGCCGCCCTCGGCGCCCAGCGTCGCCAGCAGTGCGGCGACGGTGACGGTGGCCGCGACCAGGGCTCCCAGCTTGACCTTGATCGAGGTGATCGGGTCCAGCGGCGTCGGGGGCGTGCTCACGAGGGCTCCAGCGCGTAGCCGACGCCGTGCACCGTGCGGACCCGGCCGGCGCCGATCTTGGCACGCAGGGACTTCACGTGGCTGTCGACGGTGCGGGTGCCGGACGCGGACGGCCAATCCCACACGTCGGCCAGCAGCCGCTCCCGGGTCAGCACCCGGCCAGGGTCCCCGGCCAGGCAGACGAGCAGGTCGAACTCGGTCGGTGTCAGGTGCACCAGCTCCCCGGCGATCCGCACCCGGCGGCTGCCCGTCTCCACCGTGAGGTCGCCGACGACGAGCTCGGCGGCCGGCCGGGCGGCCAGCTCGGCGGCGCGGTCCACCCGCCGCAGCAGGGCGGAGACCCGGGCCACCAGCTCGCGCATCCCGAACGGCTTGGTCAGGTAGTCATCAGCCCCCACCGCCAGTCCCGCCAGGAGGTCGGCCTCGTCGTCACGTGCGGTCAGCATCAGCACCGGCACCGGCCGGTCGGCCTGGATCCGGCGGCAGACCTCCAGGCCGTCGAATCCCGGCAGCATCACGTCCAGCAGGACGAGGTCGGGCACGGTCCGGGCAGCCGCCTCGACCGCGCCGGGTCCGTCCCACGCCTGCGACACGTCGTACCCCTCGGTGACCAGTCGGCGGGTGACGCTGTCGTTGATCACCGGCTCGTCCTCGACGACGAGGATGCGGCGACGCGGGTCCGGGGAGGTCATGGGTCCGACCCTAGGTTCGCGACGGGTCGGGAAGCCGGGACGACTCGTGAAGGTCCTGTGGAGATCTCCGTGGTGCGCCCAGGACCAGGCGCCGCAGCCTTCTCGGGGGCCGCCGAGGCGGCTACCTCGCCAGCATCACCGTCGTCGACGGCCGGTGCGGGCGCGCTCCTCCCGGTGCTGACCTCACGCTCAGCCGTGCGGGTCCTCACGCGGCCAGCGGACCACGATCCGGGCGCCACCTGCCGGTGCGTCGTCGATGACGACCTTGCCGCCGTGGGCGAGGACGAGGCCGTGGACGATGTACATGCCCAGCCCGGAGCCGCCGCGCTGCCCGTGGGTCCAGAACTTCGTGAACACCCGCCGCCGGACCTCCGGCGGGATGCCGGCGCCCTCGTCGTCGATGGTGATCTCGAGGACCGAGGCGTCCACGGGACTGTTGAGGGTCACGGTCACCGTGCCGTCGCCGTGCCGGATGGCGTTCTCGACCAGGTTGGTCACCACCTGGGTGAACTTGTCGGGGTCGGCGTGGATCTCGCACGCCCCGGCGGGCGGGACGAACACCAGTGGCCGCGCGCTGCCCGCGCGCACGGAGTCGACGACCCGACCGATGAGCAGCGCGGCGTCGGTGCTGCGCGGGTAGAGCGCCAGCCGCCCGGTGTCGATGCGGGCCACGTCGAGGAGCTCGACGATCAGCCGGCTGAGCCGGTCCGAGTCGGCGGCGACGGTGCTGAGCATCAGCTTCTTCTGGTCGTCGGTGAGCTTGTCCCAGCGGTTGAGCAGCACCTGGACGAACCCCTTGACCCCGGTCAGCGGCGAGCGCAGCTCGTGGGCGACCGTGGCCACCAGGTCGGAGCGCTCCCGGTCCAGACGCGCTCGACCGCGCGCGGAGCGCAGGCTCAACGACACCGACCGGACCGGGCCACCCGAGCGGGTGCGGAGGATGGCGGAGGTGACCAGCACCTCCTGCCCGTCGGGCAGCCGCCAGGACTGCTCGGGGATGCCGGTGCGGCTCGGCAGGCCGGCATACGGCGCGTTGACGTCCCACCATGCGTGACCGGTCTGGTTGAGGAGGGTGACCACCTCGGCGAGCGGGGCGCCCACGGCGTCGAGCCGGCGCACGCCCAGCATCCGCTCGGCCACGAGGTTGATCCGGATGACTCGGCCCTCGGCGTCGGCGACGACCACGCCGTCGGCCAGCGCGTCGAGGACGTCGGGGAGGTCGGTCTCGCCCGCGGGCATGCTCACCCGCGTCACCCTAGTGCGGCGAGGGGGTCTCCCGAGGGAGGTACGAGCGGGTCCGCTCAGCGGGTGCGACGCTGCACCCGGGCGCTGGCGTAGAGGCAGACGGCGGCGGCCGTCGACAGGTTGAGGCTCTCGGCGCGGCCGTGGATCGGGATCCGGACCCGGTGGTCGGCGAGCGCCGCCAGGTCGGTGGGAAGCCCGTGCGCCTCGTTGCCGAACAACCAGGCGGTAGGGCCCGCGAGCAGGATGTCGGCCGCGTCGAGGTCGACCTCTCCCCCACCGTCGGCCGCCAGCACGGTCAGCCCCGCGGACCGCGCGGCCAGGACCGCCTCGGCCGGGTCGGGGGCGACGGCGAGCGGCACGTGGAACAGGCTGCCGACCGTGGCCCGCACCGTCTTGGGGTTGTAGGCGTCCACGGAGGTGCCGGCGAGCACCACCGCGCCGGCGCCGGCGGCGTCGGCGGTGCGGACGACGGTGCCGGCGTTGCCGGGGTCACGGACGTCGGCGCAGACCACGACGAGGTCGGGCCGGGGCGTGAGGACGGCGTCGAGCGGGAGGTCGACGAACCGGCACAGCGCCACCACGCCGGCGGGCGTCACACTGTCGCTGAGCGACCCCAGCGCCCGCGGCTCGACCAGGGTCCAGCGGGGCGCGCGGCCGACGAGATCGGCGTACGCCGCGGTCGCGGCCTCGGTCGCGAAGACCTCCACGACGCAGTCCTCGAGGCCGAGGGCGCCCTCGACGGCCTTCGGGCCGTCGGCAAGGAAGAGCCGCCGCTCGGAACGGACCGAGCGGCGGCTGAGCTTCGCAGCGTCCTTGACCCGGTCGTTCCCCCGGGACAGGGGAACGTCGCGGGCCGGCGGGACACTCAGGCGGACACCTTGGGCGCGTTGACGTCCTCGGGGAGCGCCGCCTTGGCGGCCTCGACCAGGACGACGAACGCCGGGGCGTCGTTGACGGCCAGGTCGGCCAGGATCTTGCGGTCGACCTCGATGCCGGCGAGGTTGAGGCCCTGGATGAGGCGGTTGTAGGTCAGGCCCTCCGCGCGGGCAGCGGCGTTGATGCGCTGGATCCACAGCTTGCGGAAGTTGCCCTTGTTCTTGCGCCGGTCGTTGTAGCTGTAGACCAGCGAGTGGGTGACCTGCTCCTTGGCCTTGCGGTAGAGGCGCGAGCGCTGGCCGCGGTAGCCGGAGGCGCGCTCGAGGGTGGTACGGCGCTTCTTGTGGGCGTTCACTGCCCGCTTGACGCGTGCCATGGTGTTACTCCTTGCTCAACGGGTGCGGTTCGTGGTCTGGCTCGACCACCGGGGCGAGATGGTGGGACGTGTCAGAGACCGAGCAGCTTCTTGGCGCGCGGGACGTCGGCCTTGGCGACCTCGGTGGTGCCGGACAGGCGTCGGGTGACCTTGGATGACTTCTTCTCCAGGTTGTGGCGCAGGCCGGTCTTCTGGCGACGGATCTTGCCCGACCCGGTCACCCGAAAGCGCTTGCTGGCTCCGGAGTGCGGCTTGTTCTTCGGCATCTGTCTGCTCTCTTTCGTGCGATCTTCGGTTGCGGTCTGGGGCCCGACTCCGTCGGGCGACCTCGATCCAGTCCTGACTTCGTCAGGTCGTGATCTCAGGCCTCGATCTCGGGGTCGAGGTTCTCGGAGCGGCCGCGCTCCTTCTTCTGCGCCACGGCGTGGCCGGCGTTGTGCGCCGTACGCTCGTTGCGCTCCTCCTCCTCGGCGGCGGCACGCGCCGCCATCCGGGTCTCCTTCTCGGCGGCCATGTCGACCCTGGCGTCGGCCTTCTTCTTGTGCGGGCCGAGCACCATGATCATGTTGCGGCCGTCCTGCTTGGGGGCGGACTCGACGAAGCCGAGCTCCGTCACGTCCTCGGCCAGGCGCTGCAGGAGCCGGAAGCCCAGCTCGGGTCGGTGCTGCTCACGACCGCGGAACATGATCGTGATCTTGACCTTGTCGCCGGCGCGCAGGAACCGGACCACGTGACCCTTCTTGGTCGCGTAGTCGTGCGCATCGATCTTGGGACGAAGCTTCATCTCCTTGATGATCACGTTCGTCTGGTTGCGGCGCGCCTCACGAGCCTTCTGGGCGTTCTCGTACTTGAACTTCCCGTAGTCCATGAGCTTGCAGACCGGCGGGCGCCCCATCGGCGCGATCTCGACCAGGTCGAGGTCGGACTCCTGGGCGAGCTTGAGGGCCTCGCTCGTGGGAACGATGCCGACGGTCTCGCCGTCGGGTCCGACGAGCCGGACCTCGGGCACCCGGATCCGGTCGTTGATTCGCAGCTCGGTGCTGATGTGTCCTCCAGTGGTTCGGTGGCTCGGAGGACACTCACTCATTCCGGGCCCGAAATGAGAGATGGCCTCCGCAGGTGCAAGCGGAGGCCAGTACGACACGTCCCATCCGTGGGTACGGATGCACGTGTGACCGGACCCGACGACCTGTGCCGGACGGGCCGGCGGCGATCGATGCGGGTGGGAGACGATGAAGCACGAGTCCCCGCTTGGGATGATCTGCCTCGTCGGGTCCACGGCTGCGGTCCCGGCCAGGCAAATCGGTCAACATCAGACCTTACCCGAACATTCCAGAGGGCGGCCAATCGTCACCGGCAACCCAGCTGGTCACCGCCGGTCGAGGCCGCGAGCGCGAGGAGCGCCTCCCCCTCCACGACGAACGGCACCGGGCCGGCGACGTCGACGACCAGGGCGGCCGCCTCCTCCTGCACCGCGGCCAGCGCGGCGTGCCGGGCGGTCACCGGGACGGGCCGGGCGTCGGACCGCCACCGGGCCAGGGCCTCGGTGCCGGTGAACGCCAGCAGGGCGAGCCGGCCGTCGGCCCCGGTCAGCAGCACCGCCGCCATGTCGCTGGACTTGTCGTGGGTCAGCCCGTCGGCGTCGAGCTCGGCCTCCCCCAGGACGGCCACCACGGGCACCAGCAGCCGGGAGCCCGCCACGGCGTTGAGTGCGTCGACGTAGCGGCTCCGGTCCCCGGCGTACGCCGTGAGCGCGGCCACGACCTCCGGGGCCGCGGCGCCGGTGTCGTCGGGAAAGCCCGGGTCGGGCACCCGCACTCCGTCGAAACGCTGCTGCTCCACGCCCCGATCCTCCCATCCCGCCCGCGACGAGCGCCCCGCGTCCCCGACCTCGTCTCCCCGACCTCGTGGCACAGTGGAGGGGTGGACTCGACGACGTGGGGTGCCCTCGCTCTCGTGCTGACCCTGGCCGGGGGCGGCTACACCTGGTGGGCCTTCCAGCACCGCGGTGCCGCTGCGGCGCTGCGCGGCGCCGGCCTCACCCTGCTGCCGGCGGCGGCCTGGCTGACGGGGACGCTGCGGATGTTCACCCGCATCGTCGACGCGGTGGTCGACTGGGCCACGAGCATCGTCCTCAGCCCGTCGGTCTGGCTCGGCACCGGCCTGGCCGGCCTGTCGTTCGTGCTCCTCGTGGTGGCGCGCTACGTCGGAGGCCGGGACGAGACCACCAGCGCCGCCGAGCCGATCCGGGCGCGCCGCGACCAGGAGCTGCCGCCGACCTCGCAGCCGCGCTCGGAGCCGGTGATCGACGACGAGCTGGCCGACATCGAGGCGCTGCTCAAGCGCCGCGGCATCACCTGATGCCAGGCTCCACGGCGTCCCTCGGGGCAGCCGACGTCGTGGCGCTGGCGCTGGCGCGGCCGGCCACGCTCGGGAGCGGCCGCCTGGTGTGCATCGACGGCCCCGCGGGGTCCGGCAAGAGCACGCTGGCCGCCCAGGTCGCCGATCAGCGGCCCGAGGCGTGGATCGTGCACCTCGACGACCTCTATGACGGGTGGGACGGCCTGGGCCGGCTCACCGACCAGCTCGCGGGCCTCCTTCGTCCCCTGGCGACCGGTCGGCCGGGCAGCTACCGGTGCTATGACTGGGAAGCCGGACACTACGCCGAGACCCGCCTCGTGGGGCCCGGTCCCCTGCTCGTCCTGGAGGGCGTCGGGGCGGGCTCGCGCGACCACGCCGACCTGACGACCGTGCTCGTCTGGGTCGAGGCACCCCGCGACGTCCGGATGGCGCGGGGCCTCGCCCGGGACGGGGCGGCCTTCGCCCCCCACTGGGAGCGGTGGGCCACCGGCGAGGCCGAGCACTTCGCCCGGCACGACACCCGCAGCCGTGCCGACGTCTGCCTGGACACGACACCACCGGGAGCGCAGCGCCGCCTAGGGTGAGCGGCATGGTCGCACCCACGGGAGAGCAGTTCGAGATCACCGGCGGCGGCTACCGCGCAGTCGTCGTCGAGAGCGGGGCTGCGCTGCGGTTGCTGGAGCACGCCGGGCGACCACTCGTCGACGGGTTCGCTCCCGACGCGATGCCGACGGCCGGCCGGGGCCAGGTGCTGATGCCGTGGCCCAACCGGCTCCGCGACGGCGCCTACCGCTTCGAAGGCCGGGACCTCCAGCTGCCACTCTCCGAGCCGAGGCTGCACAACGCCTCCCACGGCCTGGTCCGGTGGGCGGCGTGGACGGTGGAGGAGCACACTGCCCACTCGGTGTCGCTGACCTACCGGCTGATGGCCCAGAGCGGCTACCCCTGGACACTGGACCTGCACCTGCTCTACGACCTCTCCGCCGACGGGCTGACGCTCACCCA
This sequence comes from Nocardioides sp., assembly GCA_039916425.1. Taxonomy (GTDB): domain Bacteria; phylum Actinomycetota; class Actinomycetes; order Propionibacteriales; family Nocardioidaceae; genus Nocardioides. Next base: position 557 of record JBDSLK010000256.1, on the reverse strand, counting down.
CACCGCCACCAACCTGGGCCCCGAGCCGGCGCCGTACGCCGCCGGGATGCACCCCTACCTGACCGTGGGGCGCCCCGAGACCGGACGCCTCGACGGCCTCGAGATGCGGCTGCCCGCCGCCACCCGGGCGCTCCTCGACGACCGGCAGCTGCCCGTGGGGAGGGAGCCCGTTGAGGGGTCGGCCTACGACTTCCGGGTCTCGCGACCACTGCGCGGCACCGTGCTCGACGACGCCTTCACCGACCTGGTCCGCGACGAACGCGGCCGCGCCGTCGTGGAGCTCCGCGACCCCCTCGACGGCACCGGGGTGGCGCTCTGGGTGGACGACGCCCACCGGTGGCTGCAGGTCTACAGCGGCGACGACGCCCCCGACGTGCAACGACGCTCGCTGGCGGTGGAGCCGATGACGGCGCCCCCGGACGCCTTCCGCTCCGGGGAGGACCTGCTCACCCTCGCCCCGGCGGGGGCGGACGGCGACGAGCGGTCGGCGTCGTGGGGACTCGGGGTCCTGTAGCTCAGCCGACCGCGTCGATGACGGCGCGGAGCTCACGCACCGC
>JBDSLK010000255.1:0-7058 GCA_039916425.1 Nocardioides sp. | reverse complement strand
GTCGACGCGGGCGACGCCGCGCCGTACTGCGGACTGCGGCTCAAGAGCCTGGAGCTGCCCACCCGGGCCCGCGGCGTGCGCACGCTGGTGCGCTTCGTCGAGGGCCTCGTCACCCGCGGCGGGGTGCCCGACGGGTTCGTCACCACTCTGCCCAAGGTGACCTCGGTGGACCAGGTCGAGGCGATGGTGGTCCTGCTCGCCACCCTGGAGAGCGAGCTCGGGCTGCCCGATCGCCGGCTCCGCTTCGAGATCCAGGTCGAGACGCCGCAGTCGATCCTTGGCACCGACGGCACCGCCCTGGTCGCCCGGATGATCGGTGCCGCCGACGGGCGCTGCACGGCGCTGCACTACGGCACCTACGACTACTCGGCGTACGCCGGCATCACCGCCGGCGACCAGAGCCTGGAACACCCCGTGGCCGACCACGCCAAGGCGGTCATGCAGGCGGCTGTCGCCGGGACCGGCGTCCGGCTCTCCGACGGGTCGACCAACGTCCTGCCCGTCGGCAACAACCTGGCCGTCGGCTGGGCGCTGCACCACCGGCTGGTGACGCGGGCGCTGCACCGGGGCTACTACCAGGGCTGGGACCTGCACGCCGCCCAGCTGCCCACGAGGTTCGCCGCAACGTTCGGCTTCTACCGCGAGGGGTTCGCCGACGCGGCTGCCCGGCTGCTCGACTACTCCAGGCTGCGCACGGGCGCGGTCGCCGACGAGCCCGCCACGGCCCGGGCCCTGGCCGACTTCGTGCTGCGCGGGCTCGACTGCGGTGCCTTCTCGTCGGCCGAGACCCGGCAGGCCACCGGCCTCGACCAGGTCGCGCTGGCCGGGCTGGCGCACCGGCCCCCAGCACGCCCGGCCCCGCAGCCCTCGGAGCGGAGGGTCTGAGGATGGGGATCGTGCTGGGAGCCAACCGCTACGGCAAGGCGGAGAGCCACGTGGTGCGGCTCAACGACGACCCCGACGACGGGGGTCGTCACGAGATCCGCGACCTCACCGTCTCGACCTCGCTCAGCGGCGACCTCGAGGCCGCCCACGTCACCGGCGACCAGTCGCAGGTGCTGCCCACCGACACCCAGAAGAACACCGCCGTCGCCTACGCCAAGGAGCACGGCGTCACCTCGCCGGAGGACTACGCGCTGGCGCTGGGCCGGCGGCCGCTCGTCGCCTGCCCGGCGGCGAACGAGGCGCGGATCTCGGTCGACGAGCATGCCTGGGACCGGATCCCCGTCGAGGGCGTCATCGAGCGCCACGACCATGCGTTCGTGCGCCGGGGCGGCGAGGTCCGCACCACGCTCGTCACCGTCGGTGCGACCACGACGGTGCGCTCCGGGCTGACCGACCTGGTGGTCCTGAACTCGACGGGCTCGGAGTTCACGGGCTTCCTCGTCGACGACTGCACGACCCTGGCGGAGACCGACGACCGGATCCTGGCCACCTCGCTGACAGCGTCGTGGCCCCACCACGACGATGCTGACCGCGACTGGGACGTGTCGTACGCCGCGGTGCGCGCACTCTCGCTGGCCACCTTCGCCACCGCCCACAGCCGCGCCCTGCAGGAGAGCCTGCACTCGATGGGCCGGGCCGTGCTCGACGCCCACGACGACCTCGTGGAGATCTCGTTCGCAGCCCCCAACAAGCACCGCTTCCTCGTCGACCTCGCGCCGTTCGGGCTCGACCACCTCGGCGAGGTGTTCCTCGCCCCCGACCGGCCCCACGGTCTGATCGAGGCGACCGTGCTCAGGGACGAGGAGTGATCGCGACCGTCATGCCGCTCGAGGAGTTCAACCGACTGCCCCACGACGAGGCGCGAGCCAGGGCCGCGGCCTGCCTCGACGTCACCCGGTGGGTCGAGGCCGTCGTGGGCGGGCGACCGTACGCCGACCGCGAGGACGTGCTGGCGGTCGCCACCGAGGAGGCCTCTCACCTCGACGACGACGAGCTGGCCGACGCCCTGGTGCGGCACCCGCGCATCGGGGAGCGGGGCCAGGTCGGCCGCCACGACCTCGCGCAGTCCGCCTACGAGCAGGCGGGCGTCGACCGCGACGACCTCGACGTGGCCGCCCGGCTGGTCGAGGGCAACCGTGCCTACGAGGAGCGCTTCGACCGGGTGTTCCTGATCCGCGCCGCCGGACGCGACGGCGAGGAGATCCTCGGTGAGCTCCGGCGCCGGCTGGGCAACGACGACGAGGACGAACGCGCCGAGACCGTCGAGCAGCTCGGCGAGATCGCCCTGCTGCGCCTCGAGCGGGTGGTCTGATGGCCACCGTGTCCACCCACGTGCTCGACACCGGTCTGGGTCGCCCCGCCGCCGGGATCGCGGTGACGCTGACCGACGTGACCGGCGCCGTGTGCGGCGAGGACGTCACCGACGCCGACGGGCGGGTGGGTGCCCTCGGCCCGGCCGGACTGGACTCGGGCGACTACCGGCTGCGCTTCGACACGGCCGACTACTACGAGCGCACCGGGACCACCGGGTTCTACCCCGAGGTGGTGGTCGCGTTCACGATCACCGCGGAGGAGCACTACCACGTGCCGTTGCTGCTGACCCCGCACGGCTACACGACCTACCGTGGCAGCTGACCTGCTCGTCCGTCCCCGGCAGGCCGTCGTCGACGGGCAGGAGGTCGCGGTCATCGTGGTGGTCGCCGACGGCCGGATCGCGGCCCTCGCGGCGTACGACGCCGACCTGACCGCGCCCGAGGGGGAGACCCTGCCCGACGACGAGATGCTGCTGCCCGGCCTGGTGGACACCCACGTGCACGTCAACGAGCCCGGCCGCACCGACTGGGAGGGGTTCGCGAGCGCGACCCGCACCGCGGCCGCCGGCGTGATCACCCTCGTCGACAAGCCGCTCAACAGCATCCGACCCACCACCACGCTGGCCGGTCTCGTCGAGAAGCAGCGCGTCGCCGCCGACCAGGTCCACGTCGACGTGGGCTCCTGGGGCGGGGCGGTCCCCCGGCGATGTGGCCGACCTGGCCGACCTGCACCAGGCCGACGTGTTCGGCAACAAGTGCTTCCTGCTCGACTCGGGGGTGCCGGAGTTCCCCCCGCTCGACGACGCCGGCCCCCACGCCGCCATGACCGCGCTGGCCCGGCTCGACGCGCTGCTGGTGGTGCACACCGAGGACGGCCAGGAGATCGACACCGCCCCCGACGCGTCCGGTGCGACGTACGCCGGTTCCTCGGCTCGCGTCGTCGCCGCGCCGAGGAGGTCGCGATCGACCGGGTGGTCGACGCCGCCGCGCGCACCGGCGCCCGGGCCCACATCGTGCACCTCGCCGACGCCGACGCCCTGCCCGCGATCCGTCGGGCCGGCGCCGACGGAGTGCGACTCACCGTGGAGGCCTGGGCCTCGGCGTCGGTCGCCGCTTCGACGCCGTCGGGGTCCGCCCGCTCGCCGACGACCCCCTCGACGTGTGCCTGAGGCACGCGGCCTCGGCGCAGGACGCGCTGGCCGAGGTCTTCGCCCTCGGTGACGACTCGGACGTGGCGGGCGTCTGGGTCGGTGGCCGCCGGCTCAAGACCCTCATGAGCGACCGCCCGGCGGGATAGTCCACTACGTTCGCAGGGCCCGGCGGGCGCCACGCCTGCCAATTGCTGTGGACTATCCCGGCCGCCCGAGCTCGTGCCCCGTGGGAGGATGACGCCTGTGCGCTGGCAGATCGTGTCCCCGCTGACCGCCATGGTGGTCGCCGGGTCGGCCCTCGCCGCTTGCACCCCGCAGGACCGCACCGTGATCGGGGTCCTGGCTCCTGATACGTCGTCCCCGCTGGTGGCACAGCCGGGGATCTCGGCGTTCCGCGACCGGGTCACACGGCGATGTGGCGGGTGCTCCGTGGTGGTGAGCGCCGACGGTTCTACGCCCGAGGCGTTGCAGGGGCTGCTCGCGCAGGGAGTCGACGTCGTGGTCGTGCAGGCGCTGACCGCCGACCAGGGTGAGGCGCTGGTGGCGGCCGCGGGGTCGGTGCCGCTGGTGGCGTTCGAACGCTGGTTCGCCGGCGCCGACTACCTCGTGTCCTACGACCGCAGCTCCACCGGTGTCGAGGTCGCCGACGCGGTCGCGGACGGCATCCGCGACGGAGCGTCTGCGCTGGTGGTCGACGGGTCGAGCACCGACCTCGACACCGATCTCGTCGAGCAGGGCGTGCGGGACGGGCTGGCGGCGGGTGGGGTGACCGTGGCCGCCGAGCTCGACCCCACGACGGCCACCGCGGCGGAGACCCGCGACTGGGTGGCGGCCCAGCTCGCCGACCGGCGCCCGGGCGCGATCGGCGCCGTCGTCACGGTCACCGACGAGCAGGCGCTCGGGGCGCTGGCCGCGGTGCGGGCGGCCGACCTCGACCAGACGGAGCGGCCGATGCTCACGGGCGCCGGCGCGGGCCTCTCCGCGGTCCGCCGGATCATCGCCGGGGGGCAGACCCTCAGCGTGCACATGCCGGTGGGGGTGCTCAGCGAACGGGCCGCCGACCTCGCCGTCGCCCTCGTCGCCGGCCAGCCGGCCGACCTCGACGGCGCCACCGACCTCGAGGGGGTGCCGGCCTTCGTCTACGACCCGGTCGTGGTCACCCGTGACAACCTCACCGACGTGGTGGTGCGCGACGGCACCTTCACCACCGAGCAGCTCTGCAGCGGCTCCGTGGCAGCCGCCTGCGAGCGCCTGGGCGTCCGCTGACGCGTCACTGACGCGTCACTGACCCGTCACTGACCCGTCACTGGGAGGCGGTCGGGTCGGCGAGCACCTGCTCGCGCAGGATGTCGGCGTGCCCGCAGTGCTGGGCGAGCTCGCGCAGCACGTGCAGGTAGACCCACCGCTGGGGGAGCGGTCCGCGCCGGTTGCCGTGCACGGTGTCGTCCACCCCGAGCCCGGCCGCGGCGCGGCGCGAGTCCTCGCAGGCGGCGAGGTAGGCGGCGCGCACCGAGGCGATGGTGTCGTCACCGAGGACGAACGACTCATCGGGCGTGGCCGGGATGCCGATCTCATCCCGCGGCCGGCAGGTGATCGCCTCGTCGAACCAGACCCGCTCGACGAACGTCGCGTGCTTGACCAGCCCGAGCAGGGTGGTGCGCGAGGGCACCAGCGAACGCCGCGCCTGCTCCTCGGTGAGATCGTCGAGCGACGCCGCCAGGGCTGCCCGGTGCTCGTCGAGGAAGGTCTCGAGCTGCGTCTTGAGCGGGGACCCGGCCACGTCCTCCGCGGAGACGGTGGGAGTGGTGGCCATGGGCGCAGCCTCTCACGCACCGGGGGGACTCAGCGGCGGCCGGGTGCGGCGTACGTCGTGGTGCGCTCGCGGGCGGGGCGACCGATGCCCTCGGCGACGGCGTGGAGCTCGGCGATGGTCTTGGCGGAGCCGTGCTCGGAGCCGGCCATCCGCGAGATCGTCTCCTCCATCAGCGTGCCACCGAGGTCGTCGGCGCCGGCGCGCAGCATGGCCTGGGTGCCCTCGGTGCCGAGCTTGACCCACGAGGTCTGGATGTGGGGGATACGGCCGTGCAGCATGATCCGCGCCATCGCGTGGACGGCGAGGTTGTCACGCAGGGTCGGCCCGGGGCGGGCGACGCCGGCAAGGTAGAGGGGGGAGGAGTGGTGCACGAACGGCAGCGGGACGAACTCGGTGAAGCCCGTCGCCCCGCGTGCGAGCGAGTCGTCCTGGATGGCCTTGAGCACGCCGAGGTGGGTGACCCAGTGGCGGGGGTTGTCGACGTGGCCGTACATCATCGTCGACGAGGACGGCAGTCCGACCCGGTGCGCCGTGCTGACGACCTCGACCCAGGTCCGCGTGGGGAGCTTGCCCTTGGTGAGGATCCAGCGGACCTCGTCGTCGAGGATCTCCGCTGCGGTGCCGGGGATCGACCCGAGCCCGGACTCGCGGGCCTTGATCAGGAAGTCCTCGACCGAGAGCCCCGTGCGGGTGGCGCCGTTGACGATCTCCATGGGGGAGAAGGCGTGGACGTGCATCTCCGGGACGCGGGCCCTCACGGCGGCAGCGAGGTCGAAGTAGGCAGTGCCGGGCAGTTCGGGGTCGATGCCGCCCTGCATGCAGACCTCGGTGGCGCCGAGGTCCCACGCCTCCGCGGCCCGGTCGGCGACCTGGTCCAGGGACAGCGAGTAGGCGTCGGGGTCGGTGCGGCGCTGGGCGAACGCGCAGAACCGGCAACCGACGTAGCAGACGTTGGTGAAGTTGATGTTGCGGTTGACGACGTAGGTGACCTCGTCACCGACAGTCTCGCGGCGCAGGTCGTCGGCCAGCCTCACCACCTGGTCGAGGAGGTCGCCCTCGGCGGTCATCAGCGTGAGGGCGTGCTCGTCGGAGAGGTTGCCGGGGTCGGCCTCGGCCGCCCGGAGGGCAGTTCGCCCCTCGGCGGTCGAGCCGGCCAGGATTGCCGGCGCGGTGGCCGCGTCACGGACCTCGTCCCAGTCGCCGTAGACCGAATCGAAGTCCCCCCGCCGGTCGTGGGTGCGACCGATGGTGTCCACGGTCTCGTGCAGGTCGGTCCGCCCGGTGCCGCTCAGGGCGGTGAAGCCGCCGTCGGGCTCCTGCCAGGGCAGCCCGGTGGGGCGTACGTCGCGGAGCGCGAGGCCGTCGCCGCTCGCGAGGGCCGCTACGTGGGTCGAGATCCGTGGGTCGAGCCAGGGCTCGCCGGCGCGGACGTACTCGGGGTGCACGGTGAGCCGTGGCGCGAGCGTCAGCCCGGCAGCCTCGGTGACCTCGCGAAGCCGGTCGACCGACGGCCAGGGTCGTTCGGGGTTGACGTGGTCGGGGGTCAGGGGCGAGACCCCGCCCCAGTCGTCGACGCCAGCGTCCAGGAGCGAGCGGCACTCCTCGAGGTCGACGAGGTTGGGCGGAGCCTGGACCCGGGCCTTCGGGCCGAGCACGATCCGGGTCACCGCGATCGCGGCGCGGTAGTCCGTCAGCGCGAGGTCGTCGGCGTGGCGCATCGCGGTGTCGGGCTTCGCCCGGAAGTTCTGCACGATCACCTCCTGTACGTGCCCGAACTGACGCGACACGCGCCGGAGGGCGAAGATGGTCTCGGCCCGCTCGGTGAGGGTCTCGCCG
>JBDSLK010000254.1:0-10646 GCA_039916425.1 Nocardioides sp. | reverse complement strand
GGCGCCGAGCAGCTCGCCACCGAGCATGTCTGGAAGCCACCGGCGGCGCTGCTCCTCGCTGCCGAAGGCGTCGAGGCCGAAGCAGGAGAGGGCGTGCACGCTGACCCCCACCCCCACGCTCGACCAGACCGACGAGATCTCCTCGAGCACCTGGAGGTAGACCTCGTAGGGCTGGCCGCCGCCGCCGTGCTCCTCGTCGTAGGGCAGACCGAGCAGGCCGGTCCGGCCGAGCATCGTGAAGATGTCGCGGGGGAAGGCCTCGTCGGCCTCCGCCGTGGCGGCCCGGGGCAGGAGCTCCCTGGTCGCGAGGTCGCGGACCAGTTTGAGCAGGTCGACGGCTTCGTCGCTGGGCAGGTGGCGGCTGGCGGGCATCGACTTCCTCGTCGTTCTCGTGCGGGGTGAGCGGAGTGAGCAGTTTGTCACGCACGAGCCGGGCCGAGACTCCCACGTGGGGCGATCACGACTTCCATGCCCACAGGGTGCCGTGGCCCCAGTGGTTCGCCCGCTGATGGCCCACCTCGAAACCGGCGGACTCAAGCAGGGACCGGGCCGCGTCGTAGGCCGGGAGGCTGGGCGCGAGGCGGCGGTGGTACTCCATCACGAGCACAACATCCTCCAGCTCTGCCAGCCGGGAGTCCCCGAGGATCTCCCACTCGCCGCCTTCGATGTCGATCTTCACGAAGTCCGCGGCAGCCAGCGTGGGCAGCACGTCGCGGCCGTCGACGAGCAGGTCGCCTGAGGCGTCCGCGAAGTCGCCGCCGCCACGTCCTTCGCTGAAGTGCACGGAGCCGTCGCTGGTCGTGGCACAGGCCTCGACGAGGCCGACGTCGGCGCCGGAACGCTCGGCCCACTGCCGGTAGACCCGCACGTTCTCAGGGGCCGGCTCGAAGGCGGTGATGTGGGCCGTCGGCCACTTCGCGGCCGCCCACGCCGAGAACATGCCGACATTGGCCCCCACGTCGACGATCCGGGCCGGGGACGTCAGTCGGTGGGCGAGGCCGGCCGGCGGTTCGTACTCGCCTCGGAAGAACAGCTCGAACAGAGCCTCGAGGTCTCGTCCGTGCTGGAGCGAGACGACCATGTCACTGTTCCTGAGGCGGTAGGTCTCGACCAGTCCCCGTCGGCTCACCTCGTTGCGGAGCAGGGTGAGCGGCGTGGTCGTGGCCCAGGCAGCGACAGCGAAGCGGAGTGCCAGCACCGCGGCCAGCTGCTTGCGGACCGTCGGATGGAGCAGGACCACCCGGATTCCAGGCAGGGTCGCGATTCGGCGCAGCAGGTTCATCACGACATGAGGGTGTCATGCGGACGGCGGCGCGGACTGGCGTTGGCCAATTCGCGCCCGGCGGTGAGAGTCAGGCGCTCGCGCGCCGCACCAGCCGGCAGGGGATGACCAGCCGGGCCGGCTCCTCGGGGATGCCGTGGTCGATCTGCTCGAGGAGCAGTCGGGTGGCCCGCTCGGCCATCTCGCCGATGGGCTGGCGCACCGTGGTCAACGGGGGAGTGGTCCGCTCGGCGACCCCGAGGTCGTCGTAGCCGACCACCGCGACGTCCTCGGGCACCCGACGGCCCTGCGCGGTCAGCACCTTGAGGGCGCCGACGGCCATCAGGTCCGACGCCACGACGAGGCCGTCGAGGTCGGGGTGCCGGGCCAGCAGGGCCGAGGCCGCCGACTCGCCGCCGTCCTCGGTGAAGTCGCCGTGCTCGACGGCGTCGTCGGCGAGACCGGCCGCCAGCATGGCGGTCCGCCACCCCCGGAGCCGGTCCTCGGCCGCCGTCATGTCGGTGGGTCCGGCGATGGTGCCGATACGCCGGCAGCCCCGCTCGATCAGGGTCCTGGTGGCCGTCTGACCACCGTTGAGGTTGTCGACGTCGACGTAGGACACCTGCTCGCTGCTCCACGGCCGGCCACCGAACACGCTCGGCAGGCCGAGGGAGGCCAAGTGGTCGGCGAGGCCGTCGTCACGGTGGTGGGAGACCACGAGCGCGCCGTCGACGTGCCGGTTGCTCAGGTAGCGCATCGTCCGGGCGCCCTCGGCGCCGGGCTGGGCGAGCAGCAGCACCAGCTGCAGGTCGCGCTCGGCCAGGACCCGGTTGACGCCGCGCAGCCAGCCGGCGAAGAACGGGTCGCTGAACACCCGTTCGTCCGGCTCCGGCAGCACCACCGCCACCGAGTCGGTACGCCGCGTCACCAGGCTGCGGGCCGCCCGGTTGGGCGTGTAGCGCAACCGGCGGACGGCGGCGTCGACCGCCGCCTGTGCCTGGGGGCTGACCCGGTCACCGCCGTTGATGGCGCGGGACGCGGTGGCGCGGGAGACCCCGGCCGCCAGGGCTACCTGGTCGAGGGTGGGCGAGCCGGCCGAGGTGCGCCTGGCTCGTCCGGTGTCCACGCGGGTCACGCTAGCGAGCCGGGGGCCGCGAGCGGGGGGAGGACACCCGTGCGCGCGACCGCGGCGTACCAGAGCGCACTGTCCTTGGGGGTGCGTCGCTGGGTCTCGAAGTCGACGTGGACGAGCCCGAACCGGCGTACGTAGCCGTAGGCCCACTCGAAGTTGTCGAGCCAGGTCCACTGGTAGATCCCGCGCACGTCCACCCCGTCGGTGATCGCGAGGTGGATCGCTCGCAGGTGGGCGTCCATGAAGGCGATCCGTTCGGGGTCGTGGACCGCTCCGTCGGGTCCGGGGCCGTCGGCGTAGGCGGCGCCGGTCTCGGTGAGGTAGAGCGGGGGCACGTCGTAGTCGTCGTCGAGGCGCCGCAGCAGGCGGTGCAGGCCCTCGGGCTGGATCTCCCAGCCCATGTCGGTGACCGGCAGCCCCCTGCTGGGGAAGGTCACGTGCTGGGCGGTGGGGAACGGCGAGGCCGTCGGGCGCGCGGGCTCCTCGAAGCCGTCGCCGGTCAGGTGCTCGTGGGGATGCCCCGAGACCGCGTCGCCGTGGTAGTAGTTCACGCCGAGCACGTCCAGCGGAGCGGCGACCAGGTCCAGGTCGCCGTCGTGGACCACGTCGGTCCACGCGCGGCCCTGCCAGGTCAGCGAGGACGTGTCGGCGAGCACGTCGACGGGGTAGGTGCCCCGCAGCAACGGGTCCAGGAAGAGCCGGTTGTGCAGGCCGTCGATCCGCCGTGCCGCGTCGACGTCGACGGCGTCCCCGGGGTCGGCGGGGTCGGCGACCGTGAGGTTGAGCGTGATCCCCAGCCGGAGGCCCGGGTCGCGGCGCCGCAGCTCGTCGACGACGAGACCGTGGCCCAGCAACAGGTGGTGCGCGGCCACCAGCCCCGCCACCCCCTCCTGCCGGCCCGGGGCGTGCGCGCCGGCCGCGTAGCCGAGGAAGGCCGAGCACCAGGGCTCGTTGAGGGTCGTCCACACCGGCACCCGGTCGCCGAGCGCGTCGTGGACGGCCATGGCGTAGTCGAGGAACCGGGAGGCGGTGACGCGCTCGGTCCAGCCGCCGACGTCCTCGAGGACCTGGGGCAGGTCCCAGTGGTAGAGCGTCAGCCAGGGTGCGATGTCGTGGGCGAGCAGCTCGTCGGCGAGACGGTCGTAGAAGCCCAGCCCGGCCCGGTTGACCGGGCCGGCGTCCGGGCAGACCCGCGGCCAGGACACCGAGAAGCGGTAGGACGCGACCCCGAGCCGCGCCATCAGCGCGACGTCCTCGGGCATCCGGTGGTAGTGGTCGCAGGCCACGTCGCCGTCGTCGCCGTTGAGCACGGCACCCGGCACCCGGCTGAAGGTGTCCCAGATCGACGGGGTGCGGCCGTCCTCGGTCGCGGCACCCTCGATCTGGTAGGACGCGGCGGCGACGCCCCAGACGAAGTCGGCCGGGAAGCTCAGCCGCCCGGTCGGCAGCGGGGCGAGGCCCGGTGCGGGGGCGACGGTGCGGATGGTCATCCTTTGACAGCTCCTTGCATGATGCCGGACACGAACTGTCGACCGGTCGCGACGAACAGGATCAGGAGGGGGACGGTCGCCAACGATGTCCCGGCCAGCAGCAGGCTGTAGTCCTTGTAGTAGCCGCTCTGCAGCTGGTTGAGCGCGATCTGCACCGTGGGGTTGTCGTTGGAGAGCACGATCAGCGGCCAGAAGAAGTCGGTCCACACCTGCATAAAGGTGAAGAGCCAGAGGATCGCCGCGGCGGGCCGGGCGGCCGGCACCCCGACGGTCCAGAAGACCCGGATCTGGCTGCAGCCGTCGACCCGCGCCGCCTCGATCAGCTCGTCGGGCACGGCGTCGACGAGGAACTGCCGCATGAAGAAGACCCCGAAGGCGGTGACGATCCAGGGGATCGCTGCCGCCCACACGCTGCCGGTCCAGCCGAGCTTGGCCATCAGGATGAAGAGCGGCACGACACCGAGCTGGGTCGGCACGGCCATCGTCACGATCACGAAGAGCAGCAGGGGCGTGCTGCCACGGAAGCGCAGCTTGGCGAACGCGAAGCCGGCGAGGGTGCAGAAGAAGACCACCGACGTCGCCGTGACCGACGAGACGAGCAGGCTGTTGCCCAGGGCCTTCCAGAACGGCACGGTCTCGAAGACCCGGCGGGCGTTCTCCAGGAAGTGACCTCCCGGCAGCAGGGGCGGGGTCTGGCGGGTCATCACCTCCTTCGTGTGCGAGCCCACCAGGAACGACCAGTACAGGGGCAGGGCCGAGCCCAGCACGAAGGCGCCGAGCAGGCCGTAGACGAGGAAGCCCGGACGCCGGTTCACCGGCTGCCGCCCAGGGAGCGGACCCGGCGGGTGAGGGCGAAGTTGAGCAGGGCGATCACGATGATGACGAGGAAGAGCAGCCACGCGGTCGCCGACGCCCGGCCGAGGTCGCGCAGGTGCCAGCCGAAGTCGTAGACGAGCATCGTCATGGTGCCGAACTGGCGATCGCTGCCACCGTTCTGGGCGGGCGTGGTGTCGAACAGCCGGGGCTCCGCGAAGATCTGGAGGCCGCCGATGGTCGAGGTGATGATCACGAAGATCACCGTCGGGCGGATCATCGGCACGGTGATGGAGAGGAACTGGCGGACCTTGCCGGCCCCGTCGAGCCCGGCGGACTCGTAGAGGTCGCGCGGCACCGCCTGCATGGCGGCCAGCAGGATCAGGGCGTTGTAGCCCGTCCAGCGCCAGTTGACCATCGTCGCGATCGCGAGGTGGCTGCTGAGCCGGTCGACGTGCCACTGGACGGGGGAGAGGCCGATCCAGCCGAGGGCCTCGTTGACCAGCCCGTAGCGGTCGCCGTACAGGCTGCCGAAGATGATGGCGACCGCGGCCGGCGCGACCACGAAGGGCAGCAGCACGCTCATCCGCCACAGGGTGCTGGCCCGCAGCCGGGTGTCGAGCAGACCCGCGATGACCACGGCGAGCACCACCTGGGGCCCGGAGGAGAGCACGAAGATGCTGATCGTGTTGACCAGCGACTTGAGGAAGTAGGGGTTGTCGAGGACGGCGCGGTAGTTCTGGAGCCCGACGAACTCGCCCTGTCCCCCGATCAGGTCCCAGTCGTAGACCGAGACGTAGGCGGTGTAGACGAGGGGGAACATGCCCACGACCAGGAACAGGAGGAAGAACGGGGAGATGTAGAGGTAGGGCGAGAGCGTGACGTCCCAGTGGTGCAGCCGCTGGCGCCAGGGCGGGGCGGGGGGCCGACGGGTGGGCATCCCGGCCGAGGGGGAGGCCCCCGTGGGGGACGCCCCCATGGTGGGGGCGCCCCCGACCGGGGTGGAGAGGTCCTGGGTCATCGAGCGCCGATCAGGACAGGGCGCTGACGTCGGACAAGAAGGTGTCCCACGACTCGTCGGCCGTGTTGGACCCGTCGTCCACCCGGAGCAGTGCGGCCTGGAAGGCCTGGAGGATGTCGGAGTACTTCGGTCCCTTGTAGGGCTGGACGGTGATCGCGGCCGCCCGGTTGGAGAGGATCTCACCGGTCGGGGCGTTGTTGAAGAACTCGTTGGTCATGTCGAGCACCTCGGGTGCGTCGAGCGCGTCGACCTGGCTCGGGAAGGCCCCGATGGCCGCGAACGCCTTGGCCTGCTGCTCCGGCGCGGTGATCCAGGCTGCGAACTTCTTGGCCTCCTCGGGGTGGTCGGACTGCGCGGGCACGGTCAGGAACGAACCGCCCCAGTTGCCGCCGCCGCCGGGGAACACGTCGGCGAAGTCCCAGCCCTTGACCCCGTCGGCGTTGCCGGACACCACGCCCAGCATCCAGCCGGGGCAGGCCATCGTGGCGAACCCGTCGTTCTGGAAGGCGGCCGCCCAGTCGTCGCTCCATTGCGGGAGGCGCGTGGACAGTCCCTTGTCGACGTTGTCGGTGATCGCGGTGTAGACCGCCTCGAGCTCGGGATTCTCGACGTCGATGGTGTTGTCGTCGGCCTCGAAGGGGTTCTGCACCTGGTTGAGCATCGCCTGCGCGGTGCCACCGGAGGAGTCGTACCAGGCGGTCTCGGGCGCCGCGTCCACGAACTTCTCGCCGGTCGCGAAGTAGTCCTCCCAGGTGCCCATCAGCCCGGCCACCTCGGCGCGGTCGGTGGGCAGGCCCGCCTTCTCGAACAGGTCGGCGCGGTAGCAGATCCCCTCGGGTCCGGCGTCGGTGCCGTAGCCGATCAGCTTGCCGTCGGCGTCGGTGCCGGCCGCGGCCTTCCAGTCCAGCCAGCGCCCGTCGAGCGCCGGGTCGGTGAGGTCGACGAAGGCACTCGACTCGGCGAGGATCGCCGGCATCGCGTCACCCTCGATGGCCTCGACGTCGGAGAGGCCCGAGCCTGCGGCGAGCTTGGTGTAGAGGTTGTCCTTGGCGTCGTCCCAGGTGCCGACCTTCTTCTGCTCGACCTGGATGTCGGGGTTGGCGGCGTTCCACTCGGTGATCAGGTCCTCGTAGCCGAACTCGTTGAACGTCGCCACGGAGAGCGTGACCGGTCCGCCGTCGCCGCTCCCGTCGCCGTCGTCGGACCCGCATCCCGCGGCCACCAGCCCGACCGTGAGTGCCAGCAGGGCACCCGAGGCGAGTCGCACTCGCCGATTCCGTCTGCGTTGCACCATTGACTCCTGGTTCGCTGGGCGCCGGAACCGGATGTTCCAGCTGTGAGGCGGGGAGAGTGAGAGCGCTTCCACCCCGTGCCACGCTCACCGTGACAGGCGTCACAACGAGGTGTCAAGGTTTTCGTCGGCTTCGGAGCGAGATTTATGGGAGCGCTTCCATTACTGGGGGGTCGGTGAGCGCGCACGTTCGAGTTGCGGCGCGGGCGTGACGGGAGTTAGGTAGCGGGAGCAGGCTTCTCGGGCCTGCCCTGACGCTCGAGGAGTCAGCACGTGACAACGCAGACGATCAACCCCCCAGCGCCGCCCTCCGGCCGCGGTCCCCGGATGACCACGAGGTCGGTGGTGGTCTGGAGCGCGGTCGCCGTCGTCGGAGCGGTCTGCTGGGCCGTGCTGGCGCTCTCTCGCGGGGAGGAGGTCTCCGCACTGTGGATCCTGTTCGCGGCGCTCTCGTCGTACGCCATCGCCTACCGCTTCTACGCGCGCTTCATCGCCTACCGGGTGCTCGGCGTCGACGACACCCGCGCCACCCCCGCCGAGCGGCTCGAGAACGGGCGTGACTTCGACGTCACCGATCGCCGGGTGCTGTTCGGCCACCACTTCGCCGCGATCGCCGGCGCCGGACCACTCGTCGGTCCGGTGCTCGCCGCCCAGATGGGCTACCTGCCTGGCACCGTCTGGATCATCGTCGGCGTCATCTTCGCCGGCGCCGTCCAGGACCTGGTGGTGCTGTTCTTCTCGATGCGCCGCGACGGCAAGAGCCTCGGCCAGATGGTCCGGGAGGAGATCGGGATGGTCGGCGGCATCGCCGCCCTGATCGCGGTGTTCGCGATCATGATCATCATCCTCGCGGTGCTCGCCCTCGTGGTCGTCAACGCGCTCGCCGAGTCGCCGTGGGGTGTGTTCTCGATCGGGCTCACCATCCCGATCGCGCTCTTCATGGGCTTCTACCTGCGCACCCTGCGGCCCGGCCGGGTCTCGGAAGTGACCGTGATCGGCGTCGCCCTGCTCCTCCTCGCGATCATCGGGGGCGGCTACGTCGACCAGATGGGCCTCGAAGGTGCCCTGACGCTCTCCAAGGAGCAGCTGACCGTCGGCCTGGTCCTCTACGGCTTCATCGCCTCGATCCTGCCGGTCTGGATGCTGCTGACCCCGCGCGACTACCTCTCGACGTTCATGAAGGTCGGCGTGATCGCGCTGCTCGCCGTCGGCCTGCTCCTCGCGGCTCCGACGCTGCAGAACGAGGCGGTCACCGACTTCGCCATCAAGGGCACCGGGCCCGTCTTCGCCGGCAAGCTCTTCCCCTTCGTGTTCATCACCATCGCCTGCGGGGCGCTCTCCGGCTTCCACGCGCTGATCGCGTCGGGCACCACGCCCAAGATGGTCGCCAAGGAGAGCCAGGTCAAGATGATCGGCTACGGCGGCATGCTGATGGAGTCCTTCGTGGCCATCAGCGTGCTGATCGCCGCCTCGGTGATCGACCCCGGGCTGTACTTCGCGATCAACAGCCCGGCCGGCGCGACCGGCCTCGACCCGGCCACCGCGGCCGAGTTCGTCAACGGACTCGGCTTCGCCATCACCCCGGCCGACCTCACCGCCGCCGCGGCCGCCGTCGAGGAGCAGACCCTGATCTCGCGCACCGGGGGCGCCCCCACCCTGGCCTTCGGCATCTCCACCGTCTTCACCAGCGCCTTCGGTGGCGGGCTGGCAGCGTTCTGGTACCACTTCGCGATCATGTTCGAGGCGCTCTTCATCCTCACCGCCGTCGACGCCGGGACGCGCGTGGGCCGCTTCATGCTTCAGGACACGATCGGCAACTTCTGGCCCAAGTACGGCGACCTGGCCTGGAAGCCGGCCTCCTGGTCGGCCAGCGCCATCGTCGTCGGGCTCTGGGGCTACATGCTCTACGTCGGCGTTACCGACCCACTGGGCGGGATCAACCAGCTCTTCCCACTGTTCGGCATCTCCAACCAGCTGCTCGCGGCCATCGCGCTGACCCTGTGTGTCACGCTGCTGATCAAGCACGGCAAGGCGAAGTGGGCCTGGGTGCCCGGCATCGGCCTCGCCTGGGACCTCATCGTCACCATGACGGCCGGCTACCAGAAGGTCTTCTCCGACGACCCGAAGATCGGCTACTTCACCCAGCGCTCGACCTATCAGGACGCGATCGACGCCGGCCAGCTCCTCGCGCCCGCGACCGACATGGACCAGATGCGGCAGGTGGTCTTCAACTCCACCGTCAACGGCAGCCTGCAGGCCATCTTCGCGGTGCTGGTCATCATCGTGGTGCTCAACGCCGCCTACATCTGGGCCAGGGCCCTGCGCGCGGGCGGTCTGCCGACCACCGAGGTGCCGAAGCAGGAGTCTCGGCTGGTCGCACCGTCCGACTTCTTCGCCACCGCGGAGGAGAAGGAAGCCGTCCGCGAGTGGGAGGCCCTTCGTGGCGGAGAGCTCACCGGCGCGGGGGACCGCCGGTGAGCCGGCTGCTGGCCGTCGGGCGGTCCGTGCGGTGGTACGTCCGTCAGCTCACCGGCGAGGCCAAGTGGGACGACTACGTCGCGGGCTGCGAGGCGCGTGGCGAGGAACCGATGACCAGGCGGTCCTTCGAGCGGCACCGTGCGGACCACCAGGAGTCGTCCCCGCTGGCCCGTTGCTGCTGAGCGCGGTGGTCAGTCGCGGACGCGGTGCACCTTGTGTGCCGCGGCCTGCACGCGCGGCCGGATCACGAGCTCGTCGACGTTGACGTGGCTGGGCCGGGTCGCCACCCAGGCGATCGCCTCGGCGACGTCCTCGGGGGAGAGCGGGTCGGGCACCCCGGCGTACACGGCGTCGGCCCGCGCCCGGTCGCCGCCGAAGCGCACCAGGGAGAACTCCTCGCTGCGCACCATCCCGGGCGCCACCTCGCAGACCCGGATCGGCTCGCCGACGAGCTCGAGACGCAGCGTCTCGGTGACCACCCGGGTGCCGTGCTTCGCGGCGACGTACCCCGCGCCACCCTCGTAGGAGGTGCGACCGGCGGTCGACCCGACGTTGACGACCACGCCGTCGCCGCTCGCCCGCAGCGCCGGCAGCAGGGCCTGCGTCACGTGCAGCAGCCCGAGGACGTTGACGTCGTACATGGTGCGCCACTGCTCGGGGTCCGCCGACTCGACGGGGTCGACGCCCAGGGCGCCGCCCGCATTGTTGACCAGCACGTGCAGGGTCTCCCCGACCGCCTCGGCCAGCCCACGCACGGACTCCGGCGAGGTGACGTCACAGACGACCGCCCGTCCGCCGATCTCCTCGGCGAGCGCGTCGAGCCGGTCGGCACGCCGGGCCGCGCAGACCACTGTGAAGCCGGCGGCGGCGAGTGAGCGTGCGGTGGCGGCACCGATGCCGCTGCTGGCGCCGGTGACGACGGCGGTGCGGACTGTCATGAGGAGATTGTCCCCACGGCCCGCGACCACCGTCGTGCCGGGTCGACTACTTGTTGGCCTTGCGGGCGTTGGAGGCAGTCTTGGCGCGGGCATGCGCGTCGAGCACCAGCTTGCGGATGCGCACCGAGTCCGGCGTCACCTCGACGCACTCGTCCTCGCGGCAGAACTCCAGGCACTGCTCCAGGGAGAGCCTGCGCGGCGGGATGAGCTTCTCGAAGTTGT
>JBDSLK010000253.1:0-33406 GCA_039916425.1 Nocardioides sp. | reverse complement strand
CACGACCGGCCGCTCAGGCGCGGCGGGCGGTGACCAGGAGGTACTCCCAGTCCATCGCGCCGTCGCCGACGTCGGCGCGGTCGCCCAGCGCGGCCAGGTCCGCGTCGAGCGCAGCGGTGCGCTCGGGGTCGCCGGCCAGGGACCGGTAGACCGCGATCGTCGGCCCGTACCTCGTCTTGAAGTAGTCGCGGAACTCCGCCCCCGAGGCGAAGTGCGTCACCCGGAGCTGCTGCGGCCGGGCGACCAGGTCGGTGACCCGATCGCCGAGCAGCGTCCGCACGTGGTCGACGTGACCCCACAGCGGCGGCGGCTGAGCGCCCGGGGGCGGCGGCGGCGCGAAGGGCCTCATCGTCGCGAACAGCTGGCCGATGAAACCCTCCGGCGTCCAGCTCAGCAGCCCGAGGGTGCCGCCCGGGCGGGTCACCCGGACGAGCTCGTCGGCGGCGAGCTGGTGGTGCGGGGCGAACATGACGCCCACGCAGGAGATCGTCGCGTCGAACGACCCGTCGTCGTACGGCAGCGCCTCGGCGTCCGCGGTTTCCCAGGCGAGCGAGAGCCCGGCCGCCGCGGCGTGGTGCCGGCCTACGTCGAGCAGCTCGGGTGTCAGGTCGGTGGCCGTGACGTCGGCGCCGCGCCGGCGGGCGGGCAGTGCGGCGTTGCCGGAACCGGCCGCGACGTCCAGGACCCGTTGGCCCGCGACGATGCCCGCCGAGTCGACGAGCTCCTCCCCGAGCTCGGCGATGATCTCCGACGCGACGGCGGGGTAGTCGCCAAGCGCCCACATCGCCGCGTGGCGCGCCTTGAGGGCGAGGTCGTCGGAGGTGCTGGTGATGGTCATGGGGTGCTCCCTCGTGAGGTGGTGATCACCCCACGCTAGGAGCGCGAGCGGGTCCGGCGCGTCCGTAGGAACACGCATCCGAGCCCGGAGAACGACACGCCGTCGGCGGGTGACGCGTAGTCGCTCAGGCCCGCGACAGCAGCCGCGCGCCGGCGAAGTGCGAGGCGAGATGGCGCCACTCGTCGAAGACATTCAACTGGGCGCCCCGGCTACGCAGCCAGAGTCGGCAGGTCGAGGTCGGCGAGCAGGTGCCGGGCGTCGGCGCTCGTGCCTCGGCTGCAAGCCAGCGTCGCGGTCTCCGCACTCACCGCCATCCGCTGTAGCTCGTCGAGCCACCGCATCTGTTCCTCGATGACGCCCGGGATCATCAAGGTGGTGAACACCCGGCGGAACTCCGGCGTCGGCCGCTCCCAGCCCACCTTGATCAACGCCGTGAACGCCTCGTTGAGCTCGACCTCCTCGGGGGTCGCGTTGGCCAGCGCCCCGGCATAGCTGCCGTAGAACAGGAGCCGGGTCAGTCGCTCGGGATGCCGTTCGGCGTACTCGATCGAGACCGGACCACCCTGTGCCATCGCCGTCAGCGCGAACCGGTCGAGCCCCGCGTGGTCGGCGACGCCTCGAGGTCGGCGATCCGCGCCTCCAGCGAGTGGTCGGTGACGTCGCGGTCGGACAGGCCGTGGCCAAGTTCGTCGAAGCAGACCACCGTGGCGAACCGGCCTCGGCGTACGCGACCCCGTGCCGTCCGCGGAACGGCGGAACCGGGTGTCCTGCACGTGGGAGGCACCCGCGCTGGCCATGCCCGCGATCGTACGCCGGACTTCGATCGCCAGGACGGTCCATTCCCCTGAGCTGGTGCTGGGCGGTGACGCCAGGAGGGCACCCGTTCGAGGTACGTGGCCGCGGCAGCGTCCCGGACTGCCTCGAGCGTCAGCGTCGGAGCGAGCCCATCCACTCCTCGACGTCGGCCGAGGTGCGGGGCAGGGAGTCCGACAGGTTCTGCGAGCCGTCGGCGGTCACCAGGATGTCGTCCTCGATGCGGATGCCGATGCCGCGCAGCTCCGGGGGTGCCAGCAGGTCGTCCTCCTGGAAGTAGAGGCCGGGTTCGACCGTGAGGACCATGCCCTCGGCGAGGTCGCCCTTGGTGTAGGCCTCCGGAGCGGCCTGGCCGCAGTCGTGGACGTCCATGCCGAGCATGTGCGAGGTGCCGTGGAGGGTCCAGCGCGCGTAGACCTTCTGCTCCGGGTCCAGGGCGGCCTCGGCCGAGATCGGCAGCAGCCCCAGGTCCTCGAGGCCGTGGGCGAGCACGTGCATCGCGGCGTTGTGGGCGGCCAGGTACGGCGCCCCTGGCCGGACCGCGTCGATGCCGGCCTGCTGGGCACCGTGGACGAGGTCGTAGAGGTCGCGCTGGAGCGGGGTGAACGAGCCGTCGACGGGCAGGGTGCGGGTCACGTCCGCGGTGTAGAGGTTGCGGCCCTCCACCCCCATGTCGAGCAGCACCAGCTCACCGGGGGTGATCGGACCGGTGTTGTCGATCCAGTGCAGCGTGGTCGCGTGGCGGCCGCCGCCGACGATCGAGTCGTAGCCGATGTCGTTGCCCATGGCGCGGGCCCGGCGGAAGAAGGTGCCCTCGATCCAGCGCTCGCCGAACTCCAGCACGCGGTCCCACTCCTGCACGGAGTCGCTGAAGCCTAGTGCGGTGATGTCGCACGCCTCCCGGAGCTCGGCGACCTCCCAGTCGTCCTTGACCAGCCGCAGCTCCGAGGCGACGCGGGCGAGGTCGGCGTCGGTGCCGCTGTCCGCCGTGACCAGGTCGTCGACGCGGGCGTCCACGCCCCGGTGCACGCGGGTCTTGCGGGAGCCGCCGAGGGCCGCACCGAGGTCGTCGAGGTGGCGCACCTCGAGCCCCAGCGACGACGACATCTCGTGCAGGGAGGGGCGCCGCCCGGCCCACAGCTCGCCGTACTGGCGGTCGCGGAAGAACTCGTCGGTGGTGCGCGACGTCCGAGGGCGGGCGTAGAGCACCGCGTCGCTTCCGTCGAGGACCAGCACTGCGTCGGAGGTCTGGTTGCCGGTGAGGTAGGTGTGCGCCGTGTCGGACCGGAAGCGGTAGTCGGTGTCGTTGGCGCGGACCTTGTAGCCGCCGGCCGGCAGGACCAGGCGCTCGCCCGGGAAGGCCTCGGTGAGCCGGGCCCGCCGGGCCGCGGCGTACGCCGTGACCGGGTGCGGCGGCAGGTCGAGCTCGCGGTCGCCCCAGCCGGTGCGCATGAAGGCCGAGTAGGCCTCGGGCACGGCCGGATCGTGGGATTCGGTGCGCGGACCGGCGTCCGCAGCCTCGGGATTGGTAGGGCTGGTCTCCTCGGTCACGCCGTCACTGTACGCCGCTGGACGGTGCCCTAGGCTTCCCGGCATGGCCCCCCGCCCGCGCAACAGTGTTGCCTTCACCGTCATCGTGACGGTGTTGTCGGTGCTGGGCGCGCTCGCGATGATCCTGGTGATCGCGCTCTCGGGGGCCCCGATGTCGCTCGCCCTGGCGACCGCGCTGGCGGCCCTCCCGGTCGGTCCGCTGGTCGCCTGCTATCTGTGGTTGGACCGCTACGAGCCCGAGCCACGGACCTTGCTGGCCACCGGTCTGGCCTGGGGCGGCTTCGTGGCCACCGCGGGCACCCTGGTCATCCAGGGCGTCGGCGGGCTCTTCGTGCCGCTGTCGGAGACCGCCAGCATCGCGGTGGCCGCCCCGGTCATCGAGGAGGCCGCCAAGGGCGCCTTCTTGATCCTGCTGCTGTGGTGGCGCCGCCACGAGCTCGACGGCATCCTCGACGGCCTCGTCTACGCCGGCATGGTCGGCATCGGCTTCGCCTTCGTGGAGAACATCCTCTACCTGGCGGCCGCCTACAACGGCACGGACGCGACCGGCCCCGGCGGCACCACGGCGCTCACCGGCGTCTTCGTGATGCGCTGCCTGGTGAGCCCCTTCGCACACCCCCTCTTCACCGCCTTCACCGGCATCGGCGTCGGCATCGCCGTGTCCAGCCGATCCCGGGCGGTGCGCGTCATCGCGCCGCTGATCGGGTACGCGCTAGCCGTGCTCGCTCACGGACTCTGGAACGCTTCGACGCTCGGGGGTCTCGACGGCTTCGTCGGGATCTACGTGCTGCTGATGGCGCCTGCCTTCGTCGGCATCGCGATGCTGGCGGTCTTCGCCCGCCGCTCCGAGCGCCGGATGCTCATCAAGGCCCTCGACGACGCCGCCAGGCGCGGGCTCCTGCCTGCCAGCGACATCCCCTGGCTGGTCGACCTCGGAGCCCGCCGGCAGGCCCGCACCTTCGCCAAGGAGCAGGGCGGCGACGTCGCCCTCAAGGCGATGCGCGACTACCAGTCGGCCGCCGTCGAGCTCGGCTTCCTCCACCACCGCTTCCTGCGAGGGACTCCGCCGACCGACTATTCCGCCCGCGGGGCGTCGTACGTCACCGAGATCCGGGTGGTCCGCCCCTACGTCGCCTTCCCCGGACAGCTGGTGCCCGCCCGATGACGCCCGCCATGACGCCGGCCGAAGCCGCCGACAACAAGATGCTGACCGCACTGGTGCGCTTGCGCGGTGCCCTCCAGGAGGCCCGCCTCCCGCTCGAGCTGCCCGGTGCGGCCGAGAGCCGCGCCACGGTCACCGAGCTCGTCGACCAGCTCGAGGACTACGTCATCCCGCGGCTGATGACGATCGACGCCCCCCTGCTGACCGTCGTCGGCGGTTCGACGGGGGCCGGGAAGTCGACGCTGGTCAACTCGTTGGTGGGCCGCAAGGTGACCGAGCCCGGCGTGCTCCGGCCGACCACCCGCTCGCCCGTGCTGGTGCACCACCCCGACGACACCGAGTGGTTCGGCCAGGACCGGCTGCTGCCCGACCTCGAGCGCGTCACCCGTTCGACCGACGACCCCAACGCCCTCCAGCTCGTGGTCTCCGACACCGTCCCCGCCGGTCTGGCGATCCTGGACGCCCCCGACATCGACTCCGTCGAGGAGCGCAACCGCACCCTGGCCGCGCAGCTGCTGGCCGCCGCCGACATGTGGCTCTTCGTCACGTCCGCCGCACGGTACGCCGACCAGGTGCCGTGGGACTTCCTGCGCAAGGCCGCAGACCGCTCCGCCGCCGTCGCGGTCGTCCTCGACCGCACGCCGGCCGACGCGGTGGAGACCGTGGCCAGCCACCTGGCCCGGATGCTCGCGAGCCGTGGCCTGAAGGACTCGCCCCTCTTCACCGTGCGGGAGGCGCCGGTCGACGACGACGGCCTGCTGCCCGCCGCCGAGGTGGCCGACATCCGCGGCTGGCTCGAGTCGCTGGCAGCCGACGCGGACGCCCGCGCGGGCGTGGTCAAGCAGACCCTCGAGGGGGCCGTGCGCACTATCGCCCGGCAGACCCACGGCGTGTCCGACGCGGCGGCTACCCAGGCCGACGCCGAGCGCCGGCTGCGCGAGGACGCCGTGAAGGCCTACGCCGAGGCCGTCGACGCGGTCGCCCGGGCGTCGGCGGACGGCACGCTCCTGCGCGGGGAGGTGCTGGCCCGCTGGCAGGAGTTCGTCGGCACCGGCGAGCTGCTGCGCTCGCTGGAGTCGCGGGTCGGCTGGCTGCGGGACCGGGTCGTCGCCGCCGTGCGGGGCAAGCCGCAACAGGCCGAGCGCGTGACGGTGGCCGTCGAGTCCGGCCTGGAGACGCTGATCCTCGAGCACGCCGAAGCCGCCGCCGAGCGGGCCGAGGCGTCGTGGCAGTCGCTGGCTCCGGGGCAGGTGCTCCTCGCCGACGCGGGGGAGGACCTCGGGCGTGCGTCCCGCGACTTCCGTCGCCGCGCCGAGCGTGCGGTGCGCGACTGGCAGAGCGGCGTGCTCGACATGGTCCGCAGCGAGGGGGCCGACAAGCGCAGCACCGCGCGCTTCCTGGCCTTCGGTGTCAACGGACTGTCGGTGGCACTGATGGTGGTCGTCTTCGCCCACACCGCGGGCATCACCGGCGCCGAGGCCGGCATCGCGGGAGGCTCGGCCGTCCTCGGCCAGAAGCTCCTCGAGGCGGTCTTCGGCGACCAGGCCGTGCGCACGCTCGCCGAGCGCGCCCGCCAGGACCTCGAACGGCGCGTCGACGACCTGCTCGACGGCGAGCGGGCCCGCTACACCGACCTGCTCGACAGCCTGCGCATCAACCCCGACGCCCCCGAGCAGCTGCGCACGGCCGCCCGCCGGGTCGACGACCTGAGGTTCGCGGCGCGCTCCGGCGCGCAATGATCGCCCAGTGACGCCACAGCACCTACATTCGATGCACGCACAAGACCGACTCGGCGGCTGAGGGAGAACATGACGTCGTTGCTCGAGGGGGCCAAGAAGCTGGTCACCCGAGGTACAGACCTGGGCGCGCGTGTCGCCGGCCTCGACCAGGCCGCGACCGACGCCCGGGGTCGACTCGACCCTGCCCTCGTGGACGACGCCCGAGGCGTGGTCGACCGGGCCGGTGCGCGACTGAAGCTCTCCGCGGACCACACCGTGGTCGCCATCGCCGGGGCCACCGGCTCGGGCAAGTCGTCTACCTTCAACGCCCTGACCGGGCTGGAGATCTCGGCCGTCGGCGTACGCCGACCCACGACGTCGTGGACCACCGCCTGCGTCTGGGGCAGGGAGGGCGCCGAGGAGCTGCTCGAGTGGCTCGGCATCCCGCCGCGCCACCAGGTCGTGCGCGACACCCTGCTCGAGTCCGGGCGGGAGGACCGCGCCATGCAGGGCGTGGTGCTGCTCGACCTGCCCGACCACGACTCCACCGAGGTCTCCCACCACCTCGAGGTCGACCGGCTGGTGCAGCTCGCCGACATGCTGGTCTGGGTGCTGGACCCGCAGAAGTACGCCGACGCCGCCATCCACGATCGCTACCTCGCTCCGCTGAAGAGCCACCGTGACGTGATGCTGGTCGTGCTCAACCACATCGACACCGTCCAGGAGGACCGCCGCGACGCGATGCTCGCCGACGTCCGCCGACTGCTCGTCGCCGACGGCCTCGAGGGGGTGCCCGTGCTCGCGGTGAGCGCCCGCCACCATGTCGGCGTCGACTCCCTGCGGGAGGCGATCGTCGCGCGGGTGTCGGCGAAGAAGATGGCCCGTACCCGGATCGAGGCCGACCTCCGCGCCGTGGCGCACCGGCTGGAGGAGGCCTCCGGCACCGCCGCCCCGGCCACCCTGTCCAAGGAGCGCGTCGCCGCGCTCGACGACGCGTTCGCCGACGCGGCCGGCGTGCCGACCGTGGTGGCCGCGGTCGAGAAGTCCACCCGGCTGCGCGCCGGCCGAGCCACCGGCTGGCCCGTGGTCGCCTGGTTGTCGCGGCTCAAGCCCGACCCGCTCAAGCGACTGCACCTCGACCTCGGCGCCGCCGGGAAGCACCTCGCCGGCACCGCCCGCACGTCGGTGCCTGAGGCGACTCAGGTGCAGCGCGCCCGCGTGGACACCGAGGTGCGCAGCGTCGCCGACGACGTCTCCGCCGGCCTGACCCGGCCCTGGGCGAGCGCGATCCGCTCGGCCTCGGTCTCCCGCCTGCCCGACCTCGGCGACCGGCTCGACACCGCACTGGCCGGCACCGACCTCGGCGTGCGGCGGATGCCGGTGTGGGCCGGGTTCGTCCGGGTCCTGCAGTGGTTGTTGATCGGTTCCGCGCTCGGTGGAGCGGGGTGGCTGGGCGTGCTCTTCGTGATGGCCTACCTCCGGGTCCCTGAGCCGCCCACCCCGGACTGGGTCGGTGTGCCGGTGCCCACGCTGATGCTGCTCGGCGGAGTGCTGCTGGGGGTGCTGCTGGCCATGGTCTGCCGGGTTCTCGTCGGGTTCACCGCTCGGCGGCGGGCCCGGTCGGCCGATCGGCGCCTGCGGGAGGCGATCGGCACGGTCTCCTCCGAGCTCGTGGTCGCGCCCATCGAGGCCGAGCTCGCGGCGTACTCCCGGGTCCGCGAGGGCCTCGCGGCCGCGCTGCGCTGAGCAACGCCCGGCCCGCCGGCCGTGCACAGCCTCGAGGGCCGACCGCTCCGTCCACAGTCGCCGGGACCGTCGTCGCTGCCTGTCCGTGCCGCTCACGAGGCTGGTCAGCAACCAGTCCCGATCGCGACAAGGAGCACGACCATGAACGAGACCCTCATCACCCTGCAGGGCTACGTCGGCGGCGACGTCAAGGCCCGCGAGGCGGGCGGCAGTCGGGTTGCCACCTTCCGGGTGGGCAGCACCCCGCGCCGGTACTCCAAGAAGGACGACACCTGGGTCGACGGCGACACCCAGTGGTACTCCGTCAACTGCTGGCGCGCCCTCGGCGAGCACGTCGAGCGGTCCCTGCGACGCGGAGACCCGGTGGTCGTCCACGGCCGGCTGACGGTGACCACCTGGACCAACACCGCCGGCCTCGAGGTGACCACCTTCGAGGTCGACGCGACCTCGGTGGGTCACGACCTCAACCGCGGCACCAGCACGTTCACCAAGATGTCCCGGCCGGCGGCGGTCGCCGGCGCGCAGCCGGGGGAGGAGGCCGCAGCGGCCTGACCGGGGGCCTGACCGGCGGCGCGCATCGTCCGGGGGGGCGTAGGTACGAGTGCCCCATCTCACTGGTCACCAGCTCCGGGCTTCGCCCACGTCCGTCTCACGGTCACCGACGTCGCCCGGTCCAAGGCCTTCTTCGACCAGGTCTTCGGATGGCCCGCGGCGATCGACGCGTCCGCCCACGCGGGGGAGTAGGGGGTCACCGTCTCACCGGAGCAGTTGTACGGCGTCACGATCTACCAGACCCCCCGCAGGGCACCCTGTTCGGGCTGCGTCCCGTCGGCAGCGCGCTTCGACCCCGGCCACACCGGACTCGACCACGTCAGCTTCGCGGTCGATTCCCGCGACGAGCTTGAGAGGGCCGCCCCAGCGCTGACGGGGGCCGGCAACGCGCGCGGCGAGATCAACGACCTGCCCGACGCCGGAATGGCGATCTTGTCCTTCCAGCACCCCGACGACATCAACGTCGAGCTGAACCCCCCGCTGGGCTGAGCCGGCAAACCCGCTCGACCCGACGCCAGACGCCCGCCTAGGGTAGCGGACGTGTGGTGACCCCGAGACACCCCAGCCTCCGACCGCGTCACCGACGCGGTGTCGCTGTCGACCTCAGGGACCCTTATGTCCGTCACCCTCACCATCTCCTCGCTCGACGTGAACCGCGGGCCGCGCACCCTCGTGAGCGGGCTCGACCTGGTGCTCGCCGACGGGGACGTGGTCGCCCTGGTGGGCGCCAACGGCTCGGGCAAGTCCAGCCTGCTGCTGACCCTCACCGGTGAGCTGACCGTGGAGTCCGGCGAGGTGCGCCTCGCCCCACCCGACGCGACGATGGCCTACCTGCCCCAGGTCGTGCCGGCGCGCGGGGAGACCCTGCTCGGCTACGCCCGCCGGCGTACCGGTGTGGCGGCCGCCGACCGGGGCCTGGAGTCCGCAGCCGATGCCCTGGCGCGAGACGAGCCCGGGGCCGGTGACTGTTATGCCAGTGCTCTGGAGCACTGGCTCGCGCTCGGGGCAGCCGA
This sequence comes from Nocardioides sp., assembly GCA_039916425.1. Taxonomy (GTDB): domain Bacteria; phylum Actinomycetota; class Actinomycetes; order Propionibacteriales; family Nocardioidaceae; genus Nocardioides. The sequence continues at coordinate 24,013 of JBDSLK010000253.1, read as the reverse complement.
CCTCGCCGAGCGCCTGCCGGAGGTCGCCGCCCGGGTCGGGCTCACCGTAGACACGTCCCGCCCCCTCGGCTCGCTCTCGGGCGGACAGGCCGCGCGCGCCTCCCTGGTCGCGGTGCTGCTCAGCCGGCATGACGTGCTCCTGCTCGACGAGCCGACCAACGACCTCGACGCCCGGGGCATCGAGGCGATGGTGGACGCCGTGTCGTCCCACCGCGGCCCGGTACTGGTCGCCAGCCACGACCGGGGTTTCCTCGACCAGGTCGCTACCCGGGTGGTCGAGCTCGACCTGGCGCAGCAGCGGGTGGCTCACCACGCCGGGGGCTGGTCGGACCACGTCGCCGCCCGCACGCTCGAGCGGACCCAGGAGCGGGAGGCCCATGCGGCGTACGCCGCGGCCCGCGACGCCCTGGTCGGGCAGTCCCGGCAGCGCCAGGAGTGGGCCGCCAAGGGCCATCGGGCGGTGCGGTCCGGCGCCGAGCCCGACAAGCACCTGCGTGAGCGCCGCCGGGCACGTGCCGACCGTCAGCAGGCCAAGGCCGCGCGGCTGCGCCGGAGCGTCGACCGGCTCGACGTCGTCGAGCAGCCGCGCAAGGAGTGGCGGCTTCGCTACGCCATTACCGAGGGCCCGCCGTCGGCTGAGGTGGTCGCCACCCTGGTCGACGCCGTGGTCGAGAGGGACGGGTTCGTGCTCGGCCCAGTGAGCGCGACCGTCGGTCGCGGTGACCGCGTGGCGGTGTCGGGCGACAACGGCAGCGGCAAGAGCACGCTGCTCCAGGCGTTGCTCGGCGACCTGCCGCTGACCCGGGGACGGCAGTCGCTCGGCAGCCGGGTCGAGCTCGGTGTGATCGACCAGCAGCGCCGGCCGCTCGACCGCGACGAGTCCCTGGTCGAGGTGGTCCGCGCCGCCGTCGGGCTCGACGTCGACGGCGACGCGCGCACCCTGCTGGCCAAGTTTGGGCTCGGTGCCGACCACGTGCACCGGCCGGCCCGGAGCCTGAGCCCGGGGGAGCGGACCCGGGCGCTGCTGGCGGTCTTCCAGGGCCGGTCGGTCAACACCCTGGTGCTCGACGAGCCGACCAACCACCTCGACGTCGACGCGATCGAACAGCTCGAGGCCGCGCTCGCGGGCTTCACCGGCACGCTGCTCGTGGTCAGCCACGACCAGGGCCTGCTCGACGCCATCGGAGTGACCCACCGCTGGACGGTGACCGACGGGCGCCTGGATTTCGAGGCGCTCTGACCCGCCACTAGGGTTGTGTTCCATGGCTGACTACGTCTTCACACTGCGCAATGTGCGCAAGGCCCACGGTGACAAGGTCGTCCTCGACAACGTCACGCTCTCGTTCCTCCACGGCGCCAAGATCGGTGTCGTCGGGCCCAACGGAACCGGCAAGTCCTCGATGCTCAAGATCATGGCCGGCCTCGACCACGCCAACAACGGCGACGCGCTGCTCGACCCCGGGGCGACCGTCGGCATGCTCCAGCAGGAGCCGCCGCTCAGCGAGGGCAGGACCGTGCTCGAGAACGTCGAGGAGGCGGTCCACGAGGTCAAGGCCAAGATGGCCCGGCTCGACGAGCTCTACATGATGATGGGCGACCCCGACGCCGACCAGGACAAGGTCGCGACCGAGGCCGGCGACCTCCAGACCGAGCTCGACGCGGCCAACGTCTGGGACCTCGACAGCCGTCTCGAGCAGGCGATGGACGCGCTGCGCTGCCCGCCGCCCGAAGTCCTCGTCGACAATCTCTCGGGGGGCGAGCGCCGTCGCGTGGCGCTGTGCAAGCTGCTGCTCCAGCAGCCGTCGCTGCTGCTGCTCGACGAGCCCACCAACCACCTCGACGCCGAGTCCGTGCAGTGGCTCGAGGGCCACCTCGCGTCCTACCCGGGCGCCGTCCTCGCGGTCACCCACGACCGGTACTTCCTCGACAACGTCGCCTCCTGGATCCTCGAGCTCGACCGTGGCCAGGCGCACCCCTACGAGGGCAACTACACGACGTACCTCGAGACCAAGCAGAGCCGTCTCAAGATCGAGGGCCAGAAGGACGTCAAGCGGGCCAAGATGCTCGAGCGGGAGCTCGAGTGGGTCCGCTCCAACGCCAAGGCCCGCCAGACCAAGAGCAAGTCGCGTCTGTCGCGCTACGAGGAGATGGCGGCCGAGGCCGACCGGATGCGCAAGATCGACACTTCCGAGATCAACATCCCCGCCGGCCCCCGCCTCGGTGACGTGGTGCTCGAGGCTCACGACCTCGACAAGGGGTTCGAGGGCCGCACCCTCATGCACGACCTCTCCTTCACCCTGCCCCGCGCCGGCATCGTCGGCGTGATCGGCCCCAACGGCGTCGGCAAGACCACCCTGTTCCGGATGATCACCGGCGAGGAGAAGCCCGACGACGGCGAGCTCAGAGTCGGTCAGACCGTGAAGCTCTCCTACGTCGACCAGAGCCGCGGCGGCCTCGACCCGACCAAGAACGTCTGGGAGGTCGTCTCCGACGGTCTCGACTTCATCAAGGTCGCCAACTTCGAGATGAACTCCCGCGCCTATGTCGCGTCGTTCGGATTCAAGGGCCCCGACCAGCAGAAGCGGGCCGGCGTCCTCTCCGGTGGGGAGCGCAACCGGCTCAACCTCGCGCTCACCCTCAAGATGGGCGGCAACATGCTGCTCCTCGACGAGCCCACCAACGACCTGGACGTGGAGACGCTCCAGTCGCTGGAGGACGCGCTGCTGGACTTCCCGGGCTGCGCCGTGGTCACCTCCCACGACCGCTGGTTCCTCGACCGCGTCGCCACCCACATCCTCGCCTGGGAGGGCGACGACGAGGACTCGGCCAAGTGGTTCTGGTTCGAGGGCAACTTCGCGGCCTACGAGGAGAACAAGATCGAGCGACTCGGCATCGAGGCTGCCCGGCCCCACCGCGTCACCCACCGCCGCCTGACCCGCGACTGACCCATCCGCCGCCAGTTCACGCCGGGTCGGCGGTGAACTGGCGCCGGGTCGGCGGTGAACTGGCGCCGGGTCAGCGGATCTCGACCTCGGGGTGGCTGGAGACCAGGTGGTCGGCGACGGCGTTCATGACCCGGCCCAGCGCCGCGAAGTCCTCGTCGCTGGCCAGGTCCACGACGTTGCTGCGAACGCCGGTGACGTGCACGTGGGCGGCCTTCTCGAGGAGGGCCATGCCCTTGTGGGTCATCGCGGCGAGCACGCCACGGCCGTCCTCGGGGGACTCGGCGCGCTCCAGCAGCCCGCTGCGCTCCATCCGGGCCACCGTGTGGGTGATCCGGCTCCGGCTGTGGCACAGCGCGTCAGCCAGGTGGGCCATGCGCATCCGGCGCCCGGGCTTCTCGGAGAGGCGCACGAGGATCTCGTACTCGGTCAGGGAGATGTCGAACGCGGCCTGCAGGTCGTCGTCGAGGCGGTCGAGGAGCAGTGTGGTTCCCATCATCAGCGCCCGCCAGGCACGTTGCTGCCCCTCGTCCAGCCAGCGGGTGTCCGAGGTCTCCGTCATGGCCGGAGTCTAGGGAGGCGGGTGCCCCCAGAGCAGGGCGAACCGCCGCTGGTCAGCGCATCCTCTCCAGGATGAGGGCCATCCCCTGGCCGCCGCCGACGCACATCGTGATGAGGCCCGTCGACTTGTCGTGCCACTCCAGCGAGTTGAGCATCGTGGCCTGGAGGCGGGCCCCGGTCATGCCGAAGGGGTGGCCGACGGCGATCGCGCCGCCGTTGACGTTGAGGCGGTCCAGGTCGATCCCGAGGTCCTGGTACGACGGCACGACCTGCGCGGCGAAGGCTTCGTTGATCTCCACCAGGTCGATGTCGCCGATGGTCATGCCCGCGTGGGCGAGGGCCCTCCGAGTGGCCTCGACCGGTCCGAGGCCCATGATCTCCGGGGACAGGCCGGAGACGCCGGTCGCGACGACCCGGGCCAGGGGCGTGATCTGGAGCTCGGCTGCCCGGGTGTCGGACATGACCACGACCGCGGCTGCGCCGTCGTTGAGGGCGCAGCAGTTGCCGGCGGTGACCACCCCGTCGGGGCGGAAGACCGGCTTCAGGCCGGCGAGCGCGTCGTACGTCACCCCCGGCCGGGGACCGTCGTCGGCGGAGACCACGGTGCCGTCGGGCAGCGTCACCGGGGTGATCTCGCGGGCCCAGAAGCCGGCTGCGATGGCCTCCTCGGCGCGGTTCTGGGAGCGCACCGCGAACTCGTCGAGCTCACGCCGGTCCAGGCCGCGCAGGCTGGCGACGTTCTCGGCGGTCTGGCCCATCGCGACGTACACGTCCGGGAGGTCCCCGTCGTCACGCGGGTCGCCCCACGCGGTGCCGCCCTCAGCGAGTGCCGCGGAGCGGGCCTTGGCGTCGGCGAAGCGGGGGTTGTGGGTGTCGGGCCAGTGGTCGGAGGTGCCCCTGGTGAACCGCGAGACGGTCTCCACGCCGGCCGAGATGATCGCGTCGGCCTCGCCCGCCCGGATCGCGTGGAAGGCCATCCGGGTGGTCTGCACCGACGACGCACAGTAGCGCGTGATGGTGGCCCCGGGCACGTCGTCCATGTCGTTGAGCACGTTGACCACGCGCCCCATGTTGTTGCCGCTCTCGCCGCCGGGGAGCCCGCAGCCGAGCAGGAGGTCGTCGACCGAGTGCGGGTCGAGCTCGGGCACCCGGTCCAAGGCCGCTCGGACGATGGTCGCGGTGAGGTCGTCGGGCCGCAGGTCGACCAGCGACCCCTTGGTGGCGCGACCGATGGGGGAGCGGGTGGCGGCGACGATCACGGCCTCGGGCATGGGGTCTCCGATCTCGGTGGGACAGGTCCGCCGGTCACCCTAGTCCGGGGGTCCGCGCGTGCGGGTGACCCGGCCCACCGGCCCGGACCTGCGAGCATGGGGGAGTGCGCCACCTCTACGAGTGCCCGATGCGCTGGGCCGACCTCGACCTGCTCGGCCACATCAACAACGTGGTCTACGTCGACTACCTCCAGGAGGCGCGCGTCGACATGTTCCGGGTCAATGCGCCCGACAGCCGCGCCGACGACCTGGCCGAGGGGGTCGTCGTGGTGCGGCACGAGGTCACCTACGTCAGCCCGCTGACCTTCCGTTTCCGCCCCGTCACCATCGAGTGCTGGGTCACCGAGATCCGGGCGGCGAGCTTCACCATGGCCTACGAGATCGTCGACGGGACCGGTGAGGACCGGGTGATCCACCTGCGCGCCACGACCGTGCTCACGCCGTACGTCTTCGGGACCGAGCGCCCCCGCCGCATCACCCCCGAGGAGCGGGAGGTGCTGGAGCGGTTCCTCACCCCGGCCCCGAGGGTGCGACCCGGTCGGGCAGTGGCCCTCGACCACGACGGGGCCGTGCACTACCCGGTGCACGTCCGCTTCTCCGACGTCGACGTCTACGGGCACGTCAACAACGTGAAGTACCTCGAGTTCTTCCAGGAGTCGCGCATCTCACTGCTCGCCTCGCTCACCGCCGATGTCCCCGACGGCCGCGAGACCCGGATAGTGGTGGCTCAGACCGATGTCGACTACAAGATCCCGATCCTGTTCCGGCCGGAGCCCTACGACTGCTGGTCCCGGATCACCCGGGTCGGCACGACGTCGATGACGATCGAGTCGGAGATCACCGACGACGAGCGCGTGCTCTCGCGGGCAAGGGTGGTCGCGGTGTGGTTCGACCCGGTCACCCAACGACCGGCCGAGCCGTCGCCGGCACTCCGCTCCGTCCTCGAGAAGGCCGTCCTCGAGGGGGCCGTCCTCGAGGGGGCCGTCCTCGAGGGGACCGTCCTCGAACCGGGAGTCGCGACCTGAGCCTCACCCCAGGGCGTTGATCATGAACTGCAGGTGACAGACCGAGGACCTGCGGCGTTGCCCCTGAAAGGTGGGATGACCTGCGGAAACCCTGCGCAGCTCGGGGGAGTACATGCGGCCGTGTGAGCCCGCAACGACGAGAGATCGCGCCCGGAAGACACACCAAGGTTTGCTGCCGTCTGTCGGTCGCCGGAGGACCGCCCACGATGGAGCCGATGGACGGTGGATCGACGGTGCCGCCGCGTGTTCGGCCACTACTGAACCGACCTCGCCCGTGACTACCCGAGCGCGAGAATCGGCGACGAGGGCTCGTTCTCTGCATGTTTGGCCGGATTGGTGCGACCGCGTGAGCACGGAGCTGCGCAAGGGCCGCTCGACGGAGTCATCCAGCGCGTCTACTCGCAACTCCCCGGCCAATCCGCTCCTGCGCAAGCTCCGCCGCGAGCTCCGCTGCCTATCTGCGGCCCGCTAGGCGCGAAGGCGACTGACGACCTCGCCTGGTCCCATCAGGTCGGGACCTTTGCCCGCTCGACGCGGTCGTTCCGGCCCTGCCGTGGAGAAGTCGCGGCGCGAGATGGTGGTCGTGCAAGACACCCACTGGAAAATCTCGAAGGGGAGGAACCCCCATGACCACGCTGCACCGACACCAGACCACCGACCTCGCCGACGCCACCATCGAGAACGAGATCGTCACCTCCGGCCCGGCCCGCAAGGCCCTCGCCGGACTTCGCATCGCCTTCGGGGTGACCTTCTTGTGGGCCTTCTTCGACAAGCTGCTCGCCCTGGGGTTTGCCACCGGCTACGACCAGGAGGGCAACCTCGACCGGTTCGGAAGCGCCGCCTGGATCAACGGCGGCAGCCCGACCGAGGGCTTCTTGAGCTTCGGCGTCAACCCCGACTCCCCGTTCGCGGGCTTCTTCACCTCCCTCGCCGGCTACGCGGTCGTCGACTGGGCCTTCATGCTCGGCCTGCTCGGCATCGGTCTCGCCCTCACCTTGGGCGTCGGGATGCGGCTCGCAGCGATCAGCGGCGTGACGATGTACCTCATGATGTACGCCGCGATCATGCTGCCGGAGAACAACCCGGTATTCGACGCCCACCTCATCGGGGCTGTCAGCCTCGTCGTCCTGGCGCTCACCCTGGCTGGAGACACCTGGGGATTCGGCAAGACCTGGGCCAGGACCCAGCTGGTGCGGGGGTTCGGCATCCTTCGCTGAACCACCCACGCCGCCCATCGACCCGACGACCGGCTCCCAAGCTGGTCGTCGCGTCGCACCCCGACGGGGCCCACGATTCCCAGTGGGTGGGAAAGGGACGGTCGCACCCAGCCGTCCCGAGACCGGTGCCGCGCACCTCATCTGAGGAGCGCGGCACCGGCGCGTCGCTCCCGGACCCCGAGTGTCCCCGGGCGGCGCTTCGGTGTGTGAGAAGCCATCGCCTAGCCTGTGGACAAATGGACCGCAGGTCGGCAAGGGAGCTCGTGAAAGTGCCTAGTGCTGAGCCTCAGGAAGGCCCGGTTGACGGCGACGCAGACCAGCGTCAGCGCATGGCCGACGAGCGTGAGCGGGCACTCGACGCGCGGGAATCGTCCACCTGCAGGCCTGGCTCCACGGTGAGCAAGATTGTGAGGCCGCCGAGTCGAGAGAGCATGCTGTCGAAGATCGCTCGAAGTCCCGAGCCGAGCGAACCTTGCCCGGTCGGATCGTCGGTATTTCACTCACGGTCGCGTGTCGCGAAACCTCGGGCGGCGTAGAGAGATCCGGACCGGGCAAGGCGCCCAGAGCGGTTCTGCCGAGCTGGCTGGGAACCGCTCACAGACCAGAGCCCAGGGGCGGTCCTCGTACTCCTCGACCCTGAGGTGGTCCAACCCACGGGGCTTCCGTCCCAGGACTGGAACCTGCCCAGGGGCCACTGTGAGGACAGGCCGGGGGGCCTGTGGATGGTGTCCGGGGGCGCCAGACCGCGACTCGTCAAGTCAAGCCTGGGCCGGCCCTTGAACCCAAGATGGTCGGGGTCGGTCCTAGGTCCGTGCACGAGAACGCCCCGGCTTTCCAGCAGGCCGGGGCGGTTCTGTCTTGTGCCCGTGTATGGATGGTGTTTCACTGATGGTGCTCCTGGACCCAGAGCGTCTCCCACGGCAACGTGTGAGAGCGGCGCCTGTAGGTCTGGGTCGGGTGAAAGATCGCCCGCACCCTCCGGTCTCAGTGAGAGTCCACATTGCGACACAGCCTCTTCGCCGTCACGAGGTCCCGTTCGAGGCTCCGTAGCCTCGGAGAGCCCTCACCTGAAGTCGCCCGTCTGATCCCCCCGGCAGGCAGGCTGAGGCGCCCCTGACCGGCTGCAAGTCGGGGGCGCTTCCCTCGTGATGCGCGCGCCTCTGCTCGCGAGTAGATGCTGCGCTTCTTCATCGGTGTGCCTTCGTCCCAACTGCCGGCCATGCCGATCAGGTACTCCCCCAACGCCCGAGCGTGTCAGATCTGGACATCGACATCACTATCAATCTCTGACCTAGGCTGAGGAAGGGCGCAAGCGCCGGAAGATTTCCTCAAGAAGTCGGACGCGGACCGGTTCGCCTCCTCCGTCGAGGCTCGTCTCAGGGTCCACGTCTTTCTGGTGCTCGGGACGAAGATGGTTGGCCGGGCAGGTCGCGGCTGTCAGTGAGGCGGTGCCAGAGAGGCGGTGCCAGAGAGGCGGTGCCAGAGAACTACCGCATTCTCGTTGCGCTGGGCGTCGGCCCCGGGCTCCGTCAGGGCGAGATCCTCGGTCTGTCTCCTGAGGACGTCGACTTCCCCCGAGGCACAGTCGAGGTCCGTCGTCGGGTGAGCTTCCCGAAGGGCGCCAGCCGCTAATCGGGTTGCCGAAGGGCAGCAAAGTTGGCTGGGGCCCGCTGCCGCCTTCGGTGCGGGATCTACTGGCTGCCTTTAAGCCGCGAGAACGGGATGCACGCGCTCAGGTACCACGACGCGAGCGTGCTCTTCGACGCCGTTGAGAACATCGAGCCGGTGTCGGAGTACCGGAGTCACTCCGACGCTGGGTCCACGCTCCGGACTTACAGAACATGGCGGCTACATCGGCCCTGGCCGCAGGCGCCGAATCCCGCTCCGACCTGCGGTGATCTGCTCACTCCAGGGTGTTGATCATGAACTGCGCGGCGTGAGTCACGTAGTCCCAGAACTTCTCGTCCTGCTCCGGGGTCAACGCGGCAGCGTCGAGACCCGCGCGGAAGTGAGTCAACCAGTGGTCGCGCGCGTCCGGGGTCACCGCGAACGGTGCGTGGCGCATCCGAAGACGTGGGTGCCCGCGGGTGTCGGAGTACGTCGTCGGGCCACCCCAGTACTGCACCAGGAACAGCGTGAAGCGCTCCGCGGCAGGGCCGAGGTCCTGCTCGGGGTAGAGCGGGCGGAGCACCTCGTCGTCCGCGACACCGGCGTAGAACGTGGTCACGATGGTCCGGATCGTGTCCAGGCCGCCGATCTCGTCGTAGAAGGCGTCGCTCACCTGGCCCATTGTGCCGTGCGCGACGTCACTCGCTGACAGGGCCCAGCACGATGCCCTCGTGGTCGAAGCGGGACTTGACCCGTTCGCGCATCTCCCGCGCCACCCGCCACTGGGCCAGGGGGGCGGTCTTGAGCGTGAGGCGCAGGGTGATGCTGTCGTGGGCGAGCGCCTGCACGCCCCAGACCTCGGGCTCCTCCAGCACGGTGCCCCGGAAGTCGTCGTCGATCCACAGGTCGTGGGCGACCTCCTGGAGCACCCGGCGGACCTGGACCAGGTCGGCGTCCGGAGCCACGGGCACGTCGAGGACGGTGCGAGCCCAGTTCTGGCTCTGATTGCCGACCCGGAGGATCTCGCCGTTGCGGACGTACCAGACCGTCCCGTTGACGTCGCGCAGGTGGGTGACCCGCAGGCTGACGGCCTCCACGGTGCCCGAGACGGTGGCGAGGTCGATGGAGTCGCCCACGCCGTACTGGTCCTCGAAGATCATGAAGATCCCCGACAGGAAGTCCTTGACCAGGCTCTGGGCACCGAACCCGAGGGCGACGCCGATGATCCCGGCGCTGGCAATGAGCGGGGCGATGTCCAGGCCGACCTCGCTGAGGATCATGGTGCCGAACACCGCGACGGTGACGCCGCTGATGATGTTCTTGAGCAGGGAGCCCATGGTCTGGGCGCGCTGCACCCGCCGGGTCGAGCCGAGCGTCTCCTCCCGGGCGAAGCCGGCGCCCACGGTGGTCCGGCTGAGCCGGTTGGGGAGCACGCCCGTCTCGGCGCGGCGCACGATCCGGTCGACGACGCGGTGGAGCAGGAAGCGGATCATGAGGGCGAGGACGACCAGTCCGGCGATGGCGAGGGGTGTGCCCAGGACCAGGTCGGCGGCGCGCGACCAGGAGGCGTCCTGGGTGATGGTCCAGGTGGTGTTGCAGAGGAGTTCGTCGCTGGCACAGGGGTCTGTCGCGTAGGGCGGCATCAGACCAGTATGGCGGCCGTCCATGTTCGAGCCGGAGCCGATATCCTCCTCCCGTGAGCATCCTCCGTCCCACCCTCGCCCGTCGTGCGGTGCGCGCCGCCGCGCTGCTCGCCGTCGGCACCCTCGTGCTGGTCGCGTCGCCCGCCCTGGCCGACGTCCCGACCGGTTGGCCCGAGCCCGAGCCGGTGCCGCTCCTGCACGCCCTGCTGGTCTACCTGTTCGCCCCGCTCGGGCTGATGGTGCTGATCGCGCTGCTGACGATCACCCCGTCGCTGGTCCGCGGCGAGCGCCCGGGCATCGGCACCCCCGACGACCAGTGGTTCGGCGGGCCCCGCGACGGCACCCGTCAGCTGGAGTCGGGCACCTCGACCGAGCCGGGCACCACGAAGACGGGCGGCGCCAGTGGCGGCTGGTGAGCTCAAGGGAGTGCAGCGCTACGAGATCGACAAGGCGATCCGGGCGGCCGAGCAGTCGAGCCGCTACGAGTTCTCCGTCTTCGTCGGGCGTGTCGAGGGCGAGTCGCGGCCGTACGCCGAGCGTCTGCACGCGTCGTTGGTCGTGCCCGACCGCAGCATCTTGTTGATGGTCGACCCGGGGGCGCGCGTCCTCGAGGTGGTCACCGGCGCGGAGGCCCGCCGTACCCTCAACGACGCGGCGGTCAGCCTCGTCGTGCTCGCGATGCAGAACGAGTTCGCGGCCGGCGATCTGGTCGGCGGCCTGCGGCGGGGCATCGCGCTGCTCGCCGAGCGCGCGCGCGCTCCGCAGATGCTGCACGCCGAGGAGTAGCCCTCGCAGTGGGTGGCTGACCGGTCAACGGATCTCGAGGCTCGGCCGTGACCGGCCTCGCACCTCGATCAGCGGTAGGCACCTCGATCAGCGGCAGAGCGATGCCCCGGGGTCTCAGCGCTGCTGGGCGTCCTTCTCCTGCGCGGCCAGGGCGCGGGCCATGTCGCTGCGGCCCTCCCGCACGTACCGCTTGGCTGCAGGGTTGGCCTCGGAGGAGTCCAGCCACTGCTCGAGGCGGGCGATCGTCTCCGGGGAGATGAGCAGCTTGGGGAACATGTACTCCAGCAAGGTGGTGGCCCGCTGGGTGCCCTTCTCCTCCCACACGGTCTCGGCCATCGTGAGGTACTTCTCCAGGTACGGCGCGACCAGCTCCTCCTGCCCTGGCGTGGGGAAGGCGTAGGCGATCTGTCGCATCGTCTCGTTGGCCACGTCGTCACGCTCGATGGCGTCGTGCCAGGCCTGCGCCTTGGCCTCGGCGGTGGGTCGCACCGTGAGCGCCATCGCGGCCTGCTCCTGGCCCGAGATGGTGTTGTCGCGCGCCAACTCCTCCTCGATCCGCGCCTGGTCGGCACGGCCGTGGGCGGCCAGTCCGGTCAGCAGCACCCAGCGCAGGTCGGTGTCGACCGTGAGCCCCGGCAGCGTCGTCGAGCCTTCGAGCAGCCCCGCGACCTGGTCGAGCCCCTCGTCGGACCGCGCCGCGGCGGCGAAGGCCCGGGCGAAGGTGAGCTGGTGGTCCGAGCCCGGTTCGGCGGCGTGCAGCAGGTCCCGCAGCCCACGCTCCCAGGTGGTCAGCAGCGTCTCGCGGGTGGCCGGGTCGGAGTAGTAGTTGACGACCGTGCGGGCGTAGAGCGCCATCCGCTCCACCGCCGTCAGGTCGGTCTCGGTGCCGATGCCACGCAGCACCAGCGCCACGAAGTCGGTGCCGGCCATCTCCGCGTCCCGGGTCATGTCCCAGGTCGCGCCCCACAGCAGCGCCCGCGCCAGGGAGTCCTCCACCTTGTCGATGCTGCCCACGACGGTCGCCAGCGACCGCTCGTCGAGGCGGATCTTGGCGTAGGTCAGGTCTCCGTCGTTGAGGAGCAGCAGGTCGGGCTGCGCCTCGCCCACGAGGTCGGGGACCTCGGTCGCGGCACCCTCGACGTCGATCTCGAGCGACCGGCGAAGCACCAGCGTGTCGCCGTCGACGTCGTACAGGCCGACGCCGATGCGGTGGCGGCGGATGGTCGGGAACTCCGGCGCCGCCGTCTGGGCGACGGTGAAGGAGGTGAAGGACCCGGCGTCGTCGACCTCGAAGACCGGGGCCAGCGTGTTGACTCCGGACGTCTGGAGCCACTCCTGCGCCCAGGACTCGAGCTCGCGGCCGGACGCCTTCTCCAGGGAGGCGAGCAGGTCGGAGAACTCGGAGTTGGCGAACTGGTGGGCCTTGAAGTAGTCGCGCAGCCCGGCCAGGAACTCCTCGATGCCGACCCAGGCCACCAGTTGCTTGAGCGTCGAGGCGCCCTTCGCGTAGGTGATGCCGTCGAAGTTGACCTCCACCGCCTCGAGGTCGACGTTGTCGGCCGCGATCGGGTGGGTCGAGGGCAGCTGGTCCTGGCGGTAGGCCCAGTTCTTGCGGGCGCTGGTGAAGCCGGTCCAGGCCTCGGTGTACTCCGTCGCCTCGGTCATCGCATGGTGGGAGGCCCACTCCGCGAAGGACTCGTTGAGCCAGAGGTCGTCCCACCACCGCATGGTCACCAGGTCGCCGAACCACATGTGGGCCATCTCGTGCAGGACGGTGTTGGCGCGCTGCTCGTAGAAGGAGTGGGTCTGGCGGGAGCGGGGGAGGTACTCGTCGCGGTAGGTGACCGCGCCGGCGTTCTCCATCGCGCCCATGTTGTACTCCGGCACGTAGAGCTGGTCGTACTTGCCGAAGGGGTAGGGGTAGTCGAAGGCCTCCTCGAAGAAGGCGAACCCCTGCTTGGTGATCTTGTTGAGCTCCTCGTGGTCGAGGTGGTCCACGAGCGACTGGCGGCAGAAGTGGCCGAGCGCGATGGTCCCGTGCTTGCCCTCGTAGGAGTCCATGACCACGTGGTAGTCGCCGGCTACGAGCGCGGTGATGTACGTCGACATCCGCTTGGTCGTCGGGAAGTGCCACACGGCGGTGTCGCCGTCGGCGGGCTCCGGTGTCGGCGTCGGGGCGTTGGAGACGACCTGCCAGTGGTCCGGCGCGGTCACGTGGAAGGTGAAGACCGACTTCAGGTCGGGCTGCTCGAAGGTGGTGTAGACGCGGCGGGCGTCGGGCACCTCGAACTGGGAGTAGAGGTAGACCTTCTGGTCCGCCGGGTCGACGAACCGGTGCAGGCCCTCGCCGGTGTGGCTGTAGGGCATCTCGGCCCGGACCCGCAGCTCGTTGTCCGTGGCGAGACCCTCGAGCTGGATCCGGTGGTCGCGGTAGAGCTCGAACACGTCGAGGTCCACGCCGTTGAGCGTGATCTGGTGAACCGTCCCGCCGTGCAGGTCGGCGAACGTCGCGGCACCGGGCTCGGAGCACGCGAACCGGATCACGGTCGTGCTTGCGAAGACCTTGTCGGAGATGGTCAGGTCGAGTGCGACGTCATAGGACTCGACGGTCAGGAGAGCACCGCGGGTGGCGGCCTCCTCCCGGGTCAGGTTGGTTCCAGGCATTCCAGCATCATGTCACCGCGTCCCTAGGACGGCACCAGCGCCATGGTGAACGGCCGTGCGGGGAATGTTCGGGGAACGATCGGGTTGTCTTGGGTATGACCACGACGAATGCCGACTTCTGGTTCGACCCGATCTGTCCCTTCGCCTGGATCAGCTCACGCTGGATCCGGGAGGTCGAGCAAGTCAGGGACATCAGTGTCACCTGGCACGTGATGAGCCTGGCCTACCTCAACCAGGACAAGGACATCCCCGACGACTACCGCGCGATGCTCCAGTCGGCCTGGGGCCCGGTCCGGGTCTGCATCGCCGCCGCCGAGAGGCACGGCCCCGAGGTGCTGCTGCCGCTCTACACGGCGATGGGCAACCGAATCCACCTCGGCGGCGAGACGATCAACCGCGAGCTGATCGCCGCGTCCGTCGCGGAGGCCGGGCTCGAGCCGGAGCTGGTCGACGCCATGGACGACGCGTCCTACGACAAGGCCGTCGCGGCGTCGCACCACGAGGGCATGGACCAGGTCGGCAACGACGTGGGGACGCCGACGATCGCTTTCGAGGGCGCGGCGTTCTTCGGCCCCGTGCTCGGCAAGATCCCCCGCGGCGAGGAGGCCGGCCAGCTCTGGGACGGCTGCGTCGCCGTCGCCAAGGTGCCGTACTTCTACGAGCTCAAGCGCTCGCGGGCCGGCGAGCTCGACTTCAGCTGAGGCGATCGCGAAGGGCGCCGTCAGCCGGCCTGAGCCGCCTGGACGGCGTCGCGCACGGCCTTCGCTCCCCAGTTGCCTGCCGCGATCTGCTTGGCCCGGGCCTTGACCTCCCGGGTCGGCAGACCCTCGTGGGGGACCGTCTGGTGCGCCCGGTCCACGGCGTGCAGCAGGGCGACCAGCGCGGCGGTGCGCTCGTCGGGGTCGTGACCCCCGACGAGCACGTCGGTGAGCCTCTGGCGTACCCCGGCCTCGTGGGAGGCGTCGACGGCCGGCCACACCGTGCGGGGGAAGATCCCGAGGACCTGGTGGTCCTCCCGACGCAGGATGCCCTGCGCGGCCAGTCGCTCCGCCAGGCGCTGACGGAGCCCCTTGCCCAGTCGTCCGACCAGGTCCCGGGCGCTGCGCTCCTTCTCCGCGACCACGGCCAGCGCGGCGGCCAGGGCCGGGTCCGACAACGAGGCGCCGGGCCGTGCCTGCACCTTGGCGGTCGCCCAGAACGCGGACTTCTGGGCGACGCTGACGGCATCGGCGAGCGCGAGCTCGACCAGGAGGGCGCCACCGAGCACCGGCGTGAGGTCGAGGGATGACGGGCCGGTCCCCTTCTCGTCGTCGAGCAGCAGGAGGAGAAGGTCCTCCGCGATCAACCTGGTCACCGAAATCACAGTAGCCAGCGCTCACTAGGCTCTGCCCATGACCCATGTCCTGTCCGCCGTCGCCTGGCCGTACGCCAACGGCCCGCGCCACATCGGCCATGTGGCCGGTTTCGGTGTGCCCTCCGACGTCTTCAGCCGCTACATGCGGATGGCCGGGCACGACGTGCTGATGGTCTCCGGCACCGACGAGCACGGCACCCCCATCCTGGTGGCGGCCGACGGTGCCGGCGTCACCGCCAAGGACCTCGCCGACAAGAACAACGCGGTCATCGTGGCGGACCTCGTCGACCTCGGGCTGTCCTACGACCTGTTCACCCGCACCACGACCGGCAACCACTACCTGACGGTCCAGGAGATGTTCCGCACCGTCCAGCGCAACGGCTACATGGTCGAGCAGACGGCGCGGGCAGCGATCAGCCCGTCGACGGGGCGGACGCTGCCGGACCGCTACATCGAGGGCACCTGCCCGATCTGCGGGTACGCCGAGGCGCGCGGCGACCAGTGCGACAACTGCGGCAACCAGCTCGACCCGATCGACCTGATCGACCCGCGCAGCAAGATCAACGGCGAGACGCCCGACTTCATCGACACCCAGCACTTCTTCCTCGACCTGCCGGCGCTGGCCGAGGCGCTGGGGGAGTGGCTCGCGACGAGGGAGCAGTCGGGCAGCTGGCGTCCCAACGTCGTGAAGTTCTCCCGCAACCTCGTCGACGACCTCAAGCCGCGGGCGATGACTCGCGACATCGACTGGGGCATCCCGGTCCCGGGCTGGGAGGACCAGCCCGGCAAGCGGCTCTACGTGTGGTTCGACGCGGTGATCGGCTACCTGTCGGCGTCCGTCGAGTGGGCCCGCCGGTCCGGTGACCCCGACGCGTGGCGGCGCTGGTGGAACGACCCCGAGGCCCTGTCCTACTACTTCATGGGCAAGGACAACATCGTCTTCCACAGCGTGATCTGGCCAGCCGAGCTCCTGGCGTACGACGGTCGCGGCGCGGGCGGCGGGGAGCCGGGTGCCTTCGGACAGCTGAACCTGCCTACCGAGGTCGTCTCGAGCGAGTACCTCACGATGGGGGACGAGCAGTTCTCGACCAGCCGCGGCCACGTCATCTACGTCGGTGACTTCCTGGCCCGCTACGGCCCCGACGCGCTCCGCTATTACATCTGCGCGGCGGGACCGGAGACGTCGGACGCGGCCTTCACCTGGGCCGACTTCGTGACGCGCAACAACTCCGAGCTGGTGGCCGGATGGGGCAACCTGGTCAACCGGACCGCCACCATGATCGCCAAGAGCTTCGGTGAGATCCCGGCGGCCGGTCCGCTTGAGCCGGTCGACGAGGCGGTGCTCGCCGCGGTCCGCGACGGCTTCACCGCGGTCGGTGACCTGATCGGCCGGCAACGGCTGCGCGCCGGCATCGCCGAGGCGATGCGCGTCGTGGGCGACGTCAACAAGTACATCAC
Organism: Nocardioides sp.; assembly: GCA_039916425.1. Taxonomy (GTDB): domain Bacteria; phylum Actinomycetota; class Actinomycetes; order Propionibacteriales; family Nocardioidaceae; genus Nocardioides. Next base: position 7,484 of record JBDSLK010000253.1, on the reverse strand, counting down.
CGTCACCGAGCCCTACAAGCTCAAGGACGAGTCGGAGCGCGAGCGCCTCGCGACGGTGCTGCACGTGGCGGCCCAGTGCGTGCTCGACTGCAACACCCTGCTGTCGCCGTTCCTGCCGCACTCCGCCAACCTCGTGTGGGCGGCGTACGGCGGGGAGGGCGAGCTGATGCCGATGCCGCGGACCGAGCAGGTCGAGGACCTCGACCCCGGCGCCGGCGCGGGACTGACCGTCTACCCGGTGATCACCGGCGACTACGCGGGCACGCCCGCGTGGGAGAGCCGGCCCGTGAGGGTCGGGGCCACGGTCGAGAAGCCCACGCCGATCTTCACCAAGCTCGACCCCTCGGTGGTCGACGACGAGCTGGCGAGGCTCCGGTGACCCCCGCCGTGAACGAGTCCTGGGTGCTGTCCGAGGAGGACCGGGCCGAGGTGGCCGAGACCCGGACCGGGATGGCCGCGGAGGCGGCGGCCGAGGCGACGGCGCGCGAGGACGTGGCGCGGGTCGAGGACCTCGACCTCGGGGGCGTGCCCGGGCGGCTCTTCGAGCCCGCGGGAGCGACCGGGCTCCTGCTCTTCCTCCACGGCGGCGGGTTCGTCTTCGGCGACCTCGAGACCCACGACGCCCACTGCCGCCGGATGGCCGCAAGGACCGGCTGGGCGGTGCTCGCCGTCCACTACCGCCGGGCCCCCGAGCACGCCTACCCCGCGGCCGTCGAGGACGCCGACGCGGTGGCGGGCTGGCTGCTCGCCCACGCGGCCGACCTCGGTCCGGCCGGGGCACGACTGGCCGTGAGCGGCGACTCGGCCGGGGGGAACCTCGCTCTCGGGCTGGCGCTGCGGCACCCGGGGCTGTTCGCCGCGCAGGTGCTGGTCTACCCGTTCCTCGACCCGAGCTGCGCGTCCTACGACCGCACCATCCCCGAGCCCGACTTCGGCGTGGACGTCCTGGCGTGGTTCTGGGGGCTCTACCTCCAGGGCCGTGAGCCGGGCACCGACCCGGACCTCGACCCGTTGGTCGCCGCGTCGTTCGAGGGCCTGCCGCCGACCCTGGTCCAGCTCGCCGAGCTCGACGTCCTCACGCCGACCGGCCGGCTGCTCGCGGAGCGGCTGGCCGCCGACGGCGTGCCGGTCGAGGTCGAGACCTACGCCGGCGTGGGGCACGGTTTCTGGCGACACCCGGACAACGACCGGATGGAGCCGGCGCTCGACGGCGTCCGGGACTTCCTGGCCGCCCTGCGCTGACCGTTGACGGCCGCTGCGCCGAGGGCCAGCATCGGGTGATGGCCGTGCACCTGGGACAGCACCTGATGAGCCTGACCGACCAGCTCCGGATCGAGCCGGTCACCCGGCGGTTGCGGGCCTCGTGCGACGGCCTGCCCGTGCTCGACACCGAGGACGCGATGCTGGTCTGGGAGCCGCGCCGGGTGGTGCCGATGTACGCCGTCCCCGAGACCGACCTACTGGTGCCGATCACCCCGGTCCCGACCGCGGAGCACCCCGCCGACCTGCCGCCGATCCTCGGGCCGGTCAACTTCGGCTGGCACCTCCACGACGGGCAGTCCTACTCGTTCTCGGTCGCCGGAACCGACCTCCCCGGGGTGGCGTTCGCGCCGGCCGACCCCGACCTCGGCGGGCGGCTGGTCGTCGAGTGGGCGCCCTTCGAGTGGGTCGAGGAGGACCAGCCCGTGACCGGGCACCCGCACGACCCGTTCAAGCGCATCGACCTGCTCGCGGCCCACCGCCATGTCCAGGTCTCCGTCGACGGCACCCTGCTCGCCGACACGACCCGGGCGGTGGCCCTGCACGAGACGCACCTCCCGGTCCGGTGGTACCTCCCGCGTGAGGACGTGCGGCTCGACCTGCTCGAGCCCAGCCCCACCACGAGCACCTGTGCCTACAAGGGGCACGCGTCGTACCTCTCGCTGCGCGGGGGAACCGCAGGCACCGAGGATGTGGCGTGGACCTACCTCGACCCGCTTCCCGAGGTGGCGGCGATTCGCGGGCTGGTGTGCTTCTACGCCGAGCGCACCGACCTCGTCGTCGACGGCGCCGCGGTGCCACGACCGTGGACGCCGTGGTCGTCGCCGCAGGAGGCGGAGCGCTTCTGAGCCGCCGGTCTGACAGGCTGGGCCCATGGAGCGGCCCCATCTCGCCGGCCTCGTCGAGGACCGCTGGAACCACCTGCTCGGCGGCGCGCTGCGCTCGCGCGGCTGGGGAAACCTGGTCGTGCCCCTCGTGGGCTACGGGGGCCCCGACTTCGTGCGGGTGCTCGCCCGGGTGGTCCTGGCGCCCGTGCCCGACGCCTCCCGGCCCGACCGGCCCGTCGCGGACGAGCGCTACCGGCGCGGCTGGCGCAACTTCGCCACCGCCGAGGCGATCGACGTCGAGGTCACCGTCACCGTCGCCGGCGTCCGGCACCTCACCCGCACGGACCGCTCCGGCCACGTCGACGTCCGGCTGCCCGGCTCCGGTCTCGCGCCGGGCTGGCAGGAGGTGACGGTGCAGGCGGAGGACGCCGCCCCGGCGCTCGCGCGGGTGTTCGTGGTCGCAGGAGACGAGGAGTTCGGACTGGTCAGCGACATCGACGACACCGTCATCGCCACCCTGCTGCCACGGCCGCTGATCGCGGCGTACAACACCTTCGTGGTGCAGGAGCAGACCCGTCGCCCGGTCGACGGGATGGCCACCTTGTACGCCGGCCTGCTGGCCGGGCACCCCGGCGCGCCCACCGTCTACGTCTCGACGGGGGCCTGGAACGCCGCCGGCACGCTGGCCCGCTTCCTGGCCCGGCACGGCTTCCCCGCCGGGCCGCTGCTGCTCACCGACTGGGGACCCACCAACACCGGGTGGTTCCGCAGCGGACAGGAGCACAAGCACGCCTGCCTGGAGTCGCTGGTGCGCGACTTCCCGCGGATCCGCTGGGTGCTGGTCGGTGACGACGGCCAGCACGACCCGGTCATCTACGCCGACTTCGCCCGCGGGCACCCCGACCGGGTCCGGGCGATCGCGATCCGGGAGCTCACCGCCACCCAGCAGGTGCTCGCGCACGGCACCCCCGTCGAGCGCGCGGACGCCGAGGCCGGCGCCCACACCGAGGTGCCGGGAGTCCCCTCTGTGCGCTCGCCCGACGGCGTGGGACTGGCCCGCGAGCTGGCCGCCCACGGCCTCTAGCGTGGGGAGGGGTCTGCGAGACTTCGGCGCATGCGCGTGCACATCGGCTCCGACCACGCCGGCCTCGAGCTCAAGGCCCACCTGCTGGGCTGGCTGAGCGAGCACGGCCACGAGCCGGTCGACCACGGCCCCTTCGTCTACGACGCCCTGGACGACTACCCGGTCTTCTGCCTCCGCGCGGCCGCCGGCGTGGTCGCCGACCAGCAGGCCGGTGTCGAGGCGCTCGGCGTGGTCGTGGGCGGCTCCGGCAACGGCGAGCAGATCGCCGCCAACAAGGTGCGCGGCGTGCGCTCGGCGCTGGTCTGGTCGGAGGAGACCGCGATGCTGGCCCGCGAGCACAACGACGCCAACGTGATCTCTGTCGGCGGGCGGATGCACGCCCTGGAGGACATGACGCGCTTCGTCGAGATCTTCTTGGCCACCGCCTTCTCCGGGGATGAGCGGCACGCGCGGCGGATCGCGATGCTCAGCGACTACGAGACCACCGGCGACCTGCCGCCGCTGCCGGAGTCGGCCCGCGGGACGGGCCCTGGCGGGTCCAGTGCCTGAGGGCCACACCCTCCGCCGCCTCGCCGGCGCGCTCACCGAGGCCTTCGTCGGCCGCCGCGTCGGGGCCAGCTCGCCGCAGGGCCGGTTCGCCGCGGACGCGGGGGTCGTCGACGGGTCAGTGCTGCTGGACGCCGACGCCGCCGGCAAGCACCTCTTCTGCGAGTTCGAGCACGACCACGTCGTGCACGTGCACCTGGGACTGATCGGCCGCTTCGACGTCGTCGCCGGGGCGGTCCATGTGCCGGACCCGGTCGGCCAGGTGCGGCTGCGGCTGGTCGCGAGCGATCCCGGGACCGACGGGGCCGCCGCGACGGCGTACGCCGACCTCCGCGGGGCGATCATCTGCGAGCTCATCGGACCGGCTCAGCAGGCGGAGATCCTGGCGCGGCTGGGGCCGGACCCGTTGCGGCCCGACGCCGACCCGGGCCGGGCGTGGTCCAGGATCGCGAGGTCGACCCGGACGATCGGCGACCTGCTGATGGACCAGACGGTGCTGGCCGGTGTCGGCAACGTCTACCGGGCCGAGGTGCTGTTCCGGCACCGGATCCACCCGCTGCGCCCTGGGCGCACGCTGAGACGCAGTCAGTTCGAGGCGATGTGGCACGACCTGGTCGAGCTGATGGGGGCGGGCGTGCGCACCGGCAGGATGGAGACGGTCCGTCCCGAGCACCAACCGGAGGTGACGGGCCGGGCGCCGCGGACCGACCGCGGCGGTGGCGAGGTCTACGTCTACCGGCGCACCGGCCAGCCGTGCCTGGTGTGCGGGGCCCGGGTGCGCGCCGACGTGCTCGTCGGCAGGAACTTGTTCTGGTGTCCCCAATGCCAGCGCGCGTACCGCTCCCGCGCCGTAGAGTGAAGTCACCCCATGCCCGCACGTTGAACGTTTGCGAGGACCCCGTCTCATGAGCGCTCCCCGCGCGGACTCCGCGAGGGCGCGGCCCAGTGGCCTGCGCCGTCGCTGGCTGTCGTGGACCCGTGAGCTCGACGAGTCCGAAGGCAGCGCGATGCTGGGGTTGCTCACCCTCAGCCTGCTGGCGACGATCGCGGTGGCCAACTGGCCGATGGTCCTGCCGATCTCGCTGATCCTGCTGCCGCTCACGCTGGGCAGCCTGATCCTCGGACCCCGGCAGATGCCCTGGTTCGTCGTGATCAGCCTGGCCTTCACCGCGGGGAGCGTGCCGTGGCAGCCCGAGCTGACCAGCCGCTTCATCGTCGGCATCGGGCTGGTCTTCGTCGTCGGGTTCATCTTCTTGCTGGCCTCGTTCCGGCGCTCCAGCCTCGGGGTCGCTGGCCCGCGGGGTGAGTCGATGTTCGTCGACCTGCGCGACCGGATCATGCGGGTGAGCATCCTCCCGGCGCTGCCGCGCGACTGGTTCACCGAGGTGGTGCTGCGCTCCGCGGGCGGGACGCCGTTCGCCGGCGACTTCGTGGTCGCCGCGAGACCCGGCGACGGGGACCGGCTCGAGATCTGCGTCGTCGACGTGTCCGGCAAGGGCGCCCAGGCCGGCGTCCGCGCCCTCCAGCTCTCGGGAGCGTTCGGCGGCCTGCTGGGCGCCGTCCCCGCCGACGACTTCCTCCGGGTGGCCAACGACTACCTGGTGCGTCAGGACTGGGACGAGGGCTTCGCCACCGCGGTGCACCTGTCGGTGAATCTGCGCACCGGCGCGGTGCAGGTGCGCTGCGCCGGGCACCCGCCCGCCGTCCAGCTCAACGCTGGGTCGGGGCGCTGGTCGGCGGTGCCGGCAGAAGGCCCCGCGCTCGGCCTGATCCCCGACGTCGACTACCCGGCGGTCCAGCGGCTGCTGCGCCGCGGCGACGCGATCATGCTCTACACCGACGGACTTGTGGAGACGCCGACCCGGGACATCGCGCTCGGGATCGACCGGCTGCTCGGCCAGGCCGAGCGCGAGCTGCGCGGCGGCTTCGACACCTGTGGCATCCAGCGGCTCATCGAGACCCTGGGGTCGCGCCACGACGACCGCGCCCTGCTCGTCGTACACCGCCGCTGATGACCAGTCCCCTGCCGGGATAGTCCACTACGAACGGCAGGTTCCTGGGCCTCCCGGACCTGCCATCCGCTGTGGACTATCCCGCTAGAGGGCGAAGCGACCGGGCGGGGGAGGGGTTGTCGGTTGGGCTCGGTGGGCCCGGTGTGGCACCATGACTCCGCGCTCCACGCGGCGGACTACCGGCGTCTCGGAGCGGTGCGGATGTAGCTCAATGGTAGAGTCCCAGTCTTCCAAACTGGCTACGCGGGTTCGATTCCCGTCATCCGCTCCCAGGCTCCTCCGACACGTGTCGGCGGGCGCTTGGCGGGGCGTAGCGTAGTGGCTAGCGCGCCTGCTTTGGGAGCAGGAGACCGCAGGTTCGAGTCCTGTCGCCCCGACCCGGCACCCTGGTCGACCCTGGTCAGCAACGGTACGACGCGCGCGGGTCAGCCCGTCGGTCCTGGATCCGGCCGGTGGGCCGCCAGCACCTCCGCGGTGAGCACCCGGGCCGCGTCCGTGAGGTCGAGGCCCCCGAACGTCGCGGGGTCGACGAAGACGATCTGCCGGCCCTCGGTGCAGACCACGTCGGCGTCGGTCGCGGCCGTGGCGGCCGTGTAGAGGTGGAAGACGTCCTCGACGTCCGGCCGCGAGCAGGCCATCCGGTGGACCCCGAGCGGGACGAGGTCGTGGTGCACGAGCCCGGTCTCCTCCTCGAGCTCCCGGACGGCCGCCGCCGGCGGCTCCTCACCCGGCTCGACCGCACCGCCGACCAGGCCCCAGCGGTCCGGGTCGACGGGGGCGTGCTCGTCGCGCTCCTGCATCAGCAACCAGCCGCGGTCGTCGACCAGACCCACCACGGCCACGTCATGGGTGTGCATGCGGGCGACGGTAGCCCGGCCTCTCATTTATGCCGCCCCCCGGGCGTGCCCTAGGCTGTGATGAGGCTTTCTGGCGCCCCGCGACACGCGCGTCGCGCCCGCGGGACCGGCCCCCGGATCCGGGGGATGCCAGACCGGTCCACCATCCACGAACATTGATCGGAGACAACCTGTGAAGAGCGCCGTCGAGACCTTGAGCCCGACCCGGGCCAAGCTGACCGTCGAGGTGCCCTTCGAGGAGCTCAAGCCGAGCCTCGACGCGGCGTACAAGAAGATCGCCAAGCAGATCAACATCCCGGGCTTCCGCAAGGGCAAGGTCCCGCCGCAGGTCATCGACCGTCAGGTCGGCCGCGGCGCGGTGCTCGACGAGGCGATCAACGAGGTGCTGCCGCAGAAGTACATCGAGGCCCTCCAGGAGAACGAGCTCGTCCCGCTGGCCCAGCCGGAGATCGAGGTCACCCGCTTCGAGGACAACGAGGCCCTGGAGTTCACCGCCGAGGTCGACATCAAGCCCACGATCGAGCTGCCGTCCTACGAGGGGCTCGCGGCCGAGGTCGAGGACATCGAGATCACCGACACCGAGGTCGACGAGCAGGTCGAGGCGCTGCGGGAGCGGTTCGCCACCCTGTCCGACGTCGAGCGCGAGGCCGTCGACGGCGACTTCGTCGTGATCGACCTCAAGGCCACTCAGGACGGCGAGGTCGTCGAGGGCGCAGAGGTCAGCGAGATGTCCTACCGCGTCGGCCGAGGCGGCATGCTCGACGGTCTCGACGAGGCCCTCACCGGTATGAGGGCCGGCGAGGAGAAGACGTTCACCTCCCAGCTCGTCGGGGGCGACCTGGTCGGCACGCCGGTCGAGGTAGGGGTGGCGCTGAGCCAGGTCCAGGAGCAGGAGCTG
>JBDSLK010000252.1:0-9401 GCA_039916425.1 Nocardioides sp. | reverse complement strand
CTCGCCCCGGGGGAGCGCAGCGCGTCCACCTCCAACCGCAACTTCGAGGGCCGTCAGGGCAAGGGGGGTCGCACCCACCTGGTGTCCGTGCCGGTCGCCGCGGCCACGGCGATCCGCGGAACGCTCTCGTCCCCCGCCGACCTCGAGGAGCTGTGATGGAGAAGTTCACGACGCACACGGGGGTCGGAGTGCCGCTGCGTCGCAGCAACGTCGACACCGACCAGATCATCCCGGCGGTCTACCTCAAGCGGGTGACCCGCAGCGGCTTCGAGGACGGGCTGTTCGCGGCCTGGCGGAACGACGAGTCGTTCGTGCTCAACAACCCCGGCTACGCAGGGGGTTCGGTCCTCGTCGCCGGTCCCGACTTCGGCACCGGGTCTTCGCGCGAGCACGCCGTCTGGGCCCTGCAGAACTACGGCTTCAAGGTCGTGGTGTCGCCGCGCTTCGCCGACATCTTCCGTGGCAACTCCGGGAAGTCAGGGTTGCTCGCCGCCCAGGTCGACGAGAAGGTCGTGCAGCGGCTGTGGGACCTACTGGAGATGCACCCCGGGACCGAGGTCACCCTCGACCTCGAGAGCCGCACGGTGCGAGCCGGCGCGGGCCCCGACGCCGTCGAGGACAGCTTCGACATCGACGACTACACGCGGTGGCGCCTGCTCGAGGGGCTCGACGACATCGGGCTGACGCTCTCGCACGAGGGCGACATCGATGCGTTCGAGGCCACGCGGCCGTCGTTCCTGCCGCGCACGATGGCCTGATCACCTGTAAAAAGTGGGCCAAAGCGGGCCGTGGTGATTGTGGCGAGGGTCTCAAGTCCCTAGCGTGCAAGGGAAAAGCCGGGCAACGAGCCCGGCCACCACGTGTCATCGGAAGGACAGTCAGTGAACAAGTCTCAGCTCGTCGACGCGCTCGCCGCGCGATTTGAGGGCAATCGCAAGTCGGCCCAGCACGCGCTGGAGTCGGTCCTCGACACCATCACCCGTGAGGTCGCCAAGGGCGAGAAGGTCGCCATCACCGGTTTCGGTTCGTTCGAGAAGCGGGTCCGGGCTGCGGGCTGGGCACGCAACCCCGCCACCGGCGACCGCATCCGCACCAAGAAGAAGGCGATCCCGAAGTTCACGCCGGGCCAGGACCTCAAGAACGTCATCTCCGGGGTGAAGAAGCTTCCCAAGCTGACGCTGGCCACTCCCGCCAAGAAGGCCGCGCCCGCCAAGAAGGCGGCGCCGGCCAAGAAGGCGCCGGCCAAGAAGGTGACTGCGACCAAGGCGGCGCCGGCCAAGAAGGCGCCGGCCAAGAAGGTGACCGCGACCAAGGCGGCGCCCGCCAGGAAGGCGCCGGCCAAGAAGGTGACCGCGACAAAGGCGGCACCGGCCAAGAAGGCGCCCGCCAAGAAGGCGCCGGCCAAGAGGGCCGCCAAGAAGTCCTGACCCACCACGAGATGGCGGATCCCTCCGGGGTCCGCCATCTTGGCGTCTCGGCCTACGGCGTGGCGGCTCCGGCGAGCACAGTGCTCGTGTGTGGGCCGAGGAGACCGAGAGCCTCGAGGGTCTGCAGGTCGGCCATCTCGTCGACGTCGCTGCGTAGGCGCACCAGGTCTCCGCCCACCTCGACAGCCCCGGCAGCCAGGTGGGCAGCGCGGGAGCCGATCCCGAAGCGTGGGTCGAAGCGGTGGTACGCCGCGGCATACAGCGTGGTACCGACGCCGTCGTGGTCGGCCACGAACGCCGGCGAGTCCGGCGTCACCTGGGCCAGTGCGCGCCCGAGGTCGTCGGGGTCCAGGGCCGGCAGGTCCGCGCAGAGGGCGAACGGCAGGGTGCCGGGACGCCGCGGGGCGAGCGCAGCGGCAGCAGCCTGAAGACACCCGTTGAGGTCACCGGTGTCGGGCTCGACGGTGCATCCCAGCCGATGTGCGTGCGCCGCGACCTCGGGGTCACCGGTCACCACGACGACCTCGCCGACCGCGGGAGTCGCCAGCGCGGCGGCGAGCGTGTCGAGGGCGAAGGCCACCGCGAGGTCGCGACGCAGGGTGTCGCTGATGCCCGTGAGTCGTGACTTGCCTACGGCCAGGAGCTTCATCGGCACGAGGGCGACGAAGGGGACCGGGGACGACGGGATGCTCATCGCGCACCATCCTCCCAGGCCGGCCGCGTGGCAACGAGTAGCCTGCTCCCGACGTGTGAGGTGTCACAGTCGACGCGCGGGTGGTCCGGTCCAACGAGAGGGACGAGGTGTGGCGTTGCGGGTCCGCAGACTGACGGAGCGACGTCCGTGGACGTTCCTGGTCGGGGCGGGCATCTTGAAGCCGCTGCTGATCGCGGTCTCGTCGCGCACCTGGGTCGACGGGCAGAAGATCCCGGTGAGCGGTGGCTGCCTCGTGGTGGTCAACCACATCTCGCACCTCGACCCGCTGACCACGGCGCACTTCGTCTACGACCACGGCAGGCTGCCGCGCTACCTCGCGAAGTCGGGCCTGTTCACGAACCGGGTGCTGTCGGGCTTCCTGAGGGCCGCCGGCCAGATCCCGGTCGAGCGGCTGACGAGCCACGCGATCGGGGCGTACGACGCCGCCGTCGAGGCGGTACGCGCGGGCGAGTGCGTGGTGATCTACCCCGAGGGCACCTTGACCCGCGACCCCGCCCTGTGGCCGATGAGCGGCAAGTCCGGCGCCGCGCGGATCGCGCTCGCGACCGGCTGCCCGGTCATCCCCGTCGGCCACTGGGGCGCGCAGCAGATCCTGCCGCCGTACGCCGTCGTGCCCGACCTGTTCCCGCGCAAGCACATCACCCTGCGAGCCGGAGATCCCGTGGCGCTCGACGACCTGCTCGCCGTGGAGCCCACGCCCGAGGTCGTCGCGGCGACGACCTCGCGGATCATGAGCGCCCTCACCGCGATCGTCGCGGAGCTCAGAGGCGAGACCCCGCCGACGGAACGCTTCGACGGCCGCTCGAGCGGTCTGCACCAGATCGGCAACCCCTACCGGAAGCAGAAGAGGTCGACATGACGAAGGTCGCGGTGTTCAGTGCCGGCTCGTGGGGCACGGCGTTCTCGATCGTGCTCGCCGACGCGGGCAACGATGTGACCCTGTGGGCGCGTCGGCCCGAGCTGGCCGAGTCGATCAACGAACGTCACCAGAACCCCGACTACCAGCCTGGCATCGAGCTGCCGTCGTCGGTGTCAGCGACCAGCGACGTGGAGCGCGCCCTGCACGGTGCGGAGGTCGTGGTGCTGGCGACGCCGTCGCAGACGCTGCGCATCAACCTCACCGAGTGGGCGCCCTACCTGGAGAAGGACGCTGTGATGGTGTCGCTGATGAAGGGCGTGGAGCTCGGCACCCTCAACCGGATGAGCGAGGTCATCGCCCAGGTGACCGGTGCGGGGCCGGACCGGATCGCGGTCGTCAGCGGGCCCAACCTCTCCCCGGAGATCGCGCGTCGGGAGCCGGCCGCGTCGGTCGTGGCCTGCGAGGACGAGACCGTCGCCCAGCGCATCCAGGACCTCTGCCACTCACCGGCGTTCCGCCCCTACACCTCCGTCGACGTGCTGGGGTGCGAGCTCGGGGGTGCCTACAAGAACGTGGTGGGCATCGCGGTGGGGATGGCCGTCGGCCTCGGCTTCGGCGACAACACGACCGCGTCCGTGATCACCCGCGGCCTGGCCGAGACGGCCAGGCTGGCGATGGCGCTCGACGCCAACCCGATGACCCTGATGGGACTGGCGGGTCTCGGCGACCTGGTCGCCACCTGCTCCTCGCCGCTCTCGCGCAACCGCACGTTCGGCGAGAAGCTCGGCAAGGGCATGACCACCGAGGAGATCTACGCCTCGACCCGCCAGGTCGCCGAGGGCGCCAAGTCCTGCTCGTCGCTGCTCGCGCTGGCCGAGCGCACCGGCGTGGACGCGCCGATCGCCGAGCACGTCGACGCGGTCGTGTCGGGCCGGATGACGGCGCGGGACATGATGGAGGCGTTCGTCGCGCGCGACACCAAGGCCGAGACGGACTGAGGCGGACCTCCTGGTCAGCCCTGCGCGTCGGCGGGCAGCGGCAGCCGACGTACGCCGCCGAGGCGTCGGTGGTAGCGAACCTGCTCGGGGTGGTCGCCCAGCACCTGCCACAGCACCTGGTGCGCGGCCCACGGCAGGGGCTCGGCCCCGATCTGCCAGGTGGGGCCGAACCCGATCCACACCACGGTCCAGTCGGCGGCCACGTCCCACTGGCCCTGGTGGCGCAGCAGGAGCCGGCGGCGGATCTGGAACTCGAGGCGCGCTCCGTCGGGGCAGATGGGCGCCGTCCGCACCGGCCACACCCGCAGGTCGCGCACCATCAGCGCGAGCTCGAGGTCGCCGAGCACGCACGGGTCGACCAGGACGGTCGCGACGTTCTCGTGCGGGGTTCGCCTCACAGGGAGAACGCTAACCCGACCGGAGGGTGTCCGTCAGCGTCCCGGTCCGGCCGCAGCAAGGTCAGTGCAGGTCGTCGAGGGCGCTCTGCAGATCGGACCAGAGGTCCTCGACGTCCTCGATGCCGACGCTCATCCGCACCAGGCCCTCGGGGATGGTGGCGGGCTCGGACCGCCAGCGGCGTCGCCGCTCGAAGGTCGACTCGACCCCGCCCAACGAGGTGGCGTGCACCCAGAGCCGGGTCTTGTGGGTGAGCAGGTCGGCCGCCAGGGCGCCCTCGGTCAGCACGATGGAGACGATGCCGCCGAACCCCGGGTAGCGCACCTCGCTGACGGCAGGGTGCTGGCGCAGCCGCCCGACCAGCACCTGGGCATTGGCCTGGGCGCGCTCCACCCGCAGGTGCAGGGTGCGGATGCCCCGCGTGGCGAGCCAGGCCTCGAGGGTGCCGGGCACGGCGCCGACGAGGTCACGACGGCCCTTCAGCACCCGGTGCAGCTCGTCGTCGCTGGTCACGATCGCGCCCATCAGCACGTCGGAGTGACCGGCGAGGTACTTCGTCGCGGAGTGCACCACGAGGTCGGCGCCGTCCTCGAGGGGCCGCTGGAGCAGGGGAGTGGCGAAGGTGTTGTCGACGGCGACGTAGGCCCCCGCCTCGTGGGCGGCGACGATGATCGTGGGGAGGTCGGCGACCTCGAGCGACGGATTGGTGGGCGACTCCAGCCAGACCAGCGCCGCGCCGTCGCACGCCTTCACCATCGCATCGGTGTCGGTGATGTCGACGAGCTCGGTGGTCAGCCGACCGCGCGACTCGAGGTCGGCGAGCTGGGAGACCGAGCCGTGGTAGGCGTGCGTCGGCGCCACCACCTTGCCCCCCTGGCCGACCAGGTCGAAGACGGCGGCGACCGCTGCCAGCCCCGAGGCGAAGGTCAGGCAGCGACCGCCCTCCAGCGATCCCAGGACGTCCTCGAAGGCGGTCCAGGTGGGGTTCGCGTAGCGGCCGTACTCCAGGTCGCCGCCCGCGACGTAGGTCGACGCCATCGTCAGCGGCACGTTGAGGGGCGCGTCCGGCACGTGCGCGGGACGTCCGGCCGTCACGGCTCTGGTGGCTCGAGCGAGAGGGGGCGGGTCGGTCGGTGAGGGCGGCGACATGGGCTGCGCATCGTCGGGCATGGGTCCAGGGTAGGGCGAGGCCAACCACTAGAGTCACCGGTGATGTCTGCCCCCAAGCCCCGCGTCGCCGTCGTCTTCGGTGGCCGCTCCAGTGAGCACGCGATCTCCTGCGTCACCGCCGGCAGCGTGCTCCGGGCCATCGACCGCGACAAGTACGACGTCGTTCCCGTCGGCATCGCACCCGACGGCAGGTGGGTGCTGGAGTCGGGGGAGACCGACAGGTTGATGCTCACCGATCCCGACAGGCTGCCCGAGGTCGACGGCAGCCGGATCACGGTGTCGCTGGAGCGGGTCACCCACGGCACCGACCTCGTGGTCTCCGACGCCGGGCAGCCGCCGCGCACGCTGGGCGAGGTCGACGTGGTCTTCCCGCTGCTGCACGGTCCCTGGGGCGAGGACGGCACGATCCAGGGGATGCTGGAGATGGCCGGCGTCCGCTACGTCGGCGCCGGCGTGCTCGCCTCCGCCGTCGGGATGGACAAGGCCTTCATGAAGGTGGTCCTCGCGGCTGCCGGACTGCCGGTCATGCCCGGGGTCACGATCAGCGAGCGCGAGTGGCGTACCGACCCCGAGGGCTGCCGGTCCCGGGTCGCGGCGCTGGGCTACCCGGCGTTCGCGAAGCCCGCCCGGGGCGGCTCGAGCTTCGGCATCTCCAAGGTGCACGACGCCTCCGAGCTCGACGCCGCGATCGCCGAGGCGCAGCGCCACGACCCCAAGGTGCTCGTCGAGGTGGCGGCCGAGGGCGCCCGTGAGGTCGAGTGCGGTGTGCTCCAGTCCGTCGACGGTCCACCCGACGTCAGCGTGCCTGCCGAGATCCGCATCGGCGGCGAGCACGAGTTCTACGACTTCGCCGCCAAGTACCTCCCCGAGGAGCACACCGAGCTCGACGTGCCGGCCGACCTCGACCCGGCCACCACCGCCGAGCTCCGGGCCCTGGCCGCTCGCGCCTTCGACGCGGTCGCCTGCGAAGGCCTGGCCCGGGTGGACTTCTTCCTGCTCCCCGACGGCTCACTGGTCATCAACGAGCTCAACACCATGCCCGGGTTCACGCCCACGTCGATGTTCCCGCGGATGTGGGCCGCCACGGGCCTCGACTACCCTCAGCTGGTCGACCGCCTGATCGGCCTCGCGCTCGCGCGCGACACCGGTCTGCGCTGACCTGCCTCCTCGCCGACGCGCCGACGCCCCGGGTCCGACCGGACCCGGGGCGTCGACTAGGTGTGGTTGTGGCTCAGATGTGCACGACGGGGCACGTCAGCGTGCGTGTGATCCCGTCGAGCGTCTGCACCTTGGCGACGACCAGCTTGCCCAGCTCGTCGACGTTGCGGGCCTCGGCGCGGACGATCACGTCGTAGGGGCCGGTGACGTCCTCGGCCATCGTCACGCCCTTCACCGACGCGATCGCCTTGGCCACGTCGGCGGCCTTGCCGACGTCGGTCTGGATCAGGATGTAGGCCTGCACGACCATTGGGGGCTCCTCGATCTCGTCAGGGACAGTGTCGTGCGTCAACCTACCCTGCGGTGAGCGCGTGTCGGAAGGCGGTCGAGCGCGCTTCGGTCGTCGTCGTCTGGTGGGATGAACCTATGGCACTCCCACCCGACGCGACCCTGGCCGATATCGGTGAGTTCGGCCTGATCGAGGCGTTCACAGCACTCTTCGACCAGGGCGAGCACGTCCTGGTGGGGCCCGGCGACGACGCCGCCGTCCTGCGGGTGCGGACCGGGCACGTCGTGGTCTCGACGGACCTGATGGTCGAGGGCCGCCACTTCCGCCGCGACTGGGCCTCGGCGGCCGACGTCGGTCACCGGGCCGCGGCCCAGAACCTGTCCGACCTCAACGCCATGGGAGGTCGCGCGACCTCGCTGACGATCGGGCTGGCTGCTCCCGCGGACTTGCCGGCGTCCTGGGCGACGGAGTTCGCGGCCGGGTTCGCCGAGGAGGCCGCGCTGGTCGGCGCGAGCGTCGTCGGCGGCGACCTGACCCGGGCCGACGAGATCGTGATCGCCGTGACCGTGCTCGGAGCCTGCACGGTCGCGCCGGTGCTGCGCTCGGGTGCCGAGGCCGGCGACGTGGTGGCGATCACGGGTCGCCAGGGCTGGGCCGCCGGGGGACTGGCCGTGCTGGGGCGCGGGTTCCGCTCCCCGCGGGTGCTTGTCGAGGCCTACCGTCGTCCGGAGCCGCCGTACGACGCGGGGCAGGTGGCCGCGGAGGCCGGCGCGACCGCGATGATCGACGTCTCCGACGGGCTGGTGGCCGACGCGGGTCACATCGCCTCGGCGTCGGCGGTCGCGATCGACCTGCATCGCAGCGCCTTCGAGATCCCCGAGCCCCTGCAGGCCGTTGGTGCGGCGCTCGGTGCCGACCCGGTGCAGTTCATCCTCGGAGGAGGCGACGACCACGCGCTGCTGGCCACCTTCCCCGACACCGCGTCCGTGCCGCAGGGCTGGACGGTGGTGGGAGAGGTCACCCGCGGCAGTGGTGTCACGGTCGACGGCGCGGCCTACGAGGGCCCGGCCGGCTGGACGCACTTCTGAGGAGTGCGACCGGGTGGGATCAGCGGGTGACCTTGCCGGCCTTCAGGCAGCCGGTGCACACGTTGAGGCGCTTCGGGGTGCCGTTGATCGTGGCCCGCACGCGCTGGATGTTGGGGTCGAAGCGACGCTTCGTGATCTTGCGCGACCAGGGTCGGTTGTTGCCGAAGGTCGGCTTCTTGGCGCAGATGTCGCAGACGGCAGCCACCGTGCACTCCTGACAAGCTCGAGGTTGGGAAATCCGGGGCCCGCCCCGTCCCTGCGAAGGGCCGGCGGGCAACCGAGGAAGAGTATCGGACGGGAGCGGCCAGACCGAAATCGTAGGGGGTGAGATCGACGGGGGTCACCCCGCGGCTACCGGCCGACTAACGTGTGGCCCCATGCAGTCTCCCGCCGGCGGCGCCATCCGCCTCGCCGTGGTGCTGCGCTTCGTCGACATCGCCACCGACGCCCTCAGCGCCGCCCGTGAGGAGATCGACGCTCTCAACGTCTACCCGGTCCCCGACGGGGACACCGGCACCAACATGTTCCTCACCGTCTCCGCGGCGCGGGACGCGATCCGCGAGGCCACCGCCGGGGGGGACGCCGACTCCGCCCTCGGCCCCGCGCTGTCGGCCTTCTCCCGCGGGGCGCTGCTCGGTGCCCGCGGCAACTCCGGGGTGATCCTGAGCCAGATGCTGGGCGCGATCGCCCATCGGATCGCCGAGGCCACTCCCGAGCAGCGCAACGCCACCGTGATGGCGGAGGCGATCGAGCTCGCCACCGACGCGGCGTACGACGCGGTGGGGGTGCCCGTCGAGGGCACCATGCTGACCGTGGCCCGGGCCGCCGCGGACGCCGCCATGGCGCGGGCCGCAGCCCCCGGCACCCGGGCCCGTGACGTCTTCACCTCCGCCGCCGCGGCGGCACGGGAGGCGCTGGGCCACACCCCCGAGCAGCTCCAGGTGCTCGCCGACGCCGGGGTGGTCGACGCCGGTGGCCGCGGCATCTGCGTCATCCTCGACGCCGCCGAGACAGTGCTGACCGGCCGACGGCCCACCCCGGTCACCAGTCCGCTGGGCACCCGCACGATCCCCAGGCCGGTGCCCGCCCACGACCTCGTCGAGGGAGGTCCGGCCTACGAGGTGATGTACCTCCTCGACGCCGACGAGGCTGCCATCGGGGCGCTGCGGACCACCCTCGGCGCCCTGGGGGACTCCCTCGTCGTGGTCGGCGGCGACGGCCTGTGGAACGTGCACGTGCACGTCGACGACGTGGGTGCCGCAGTCGAGGCCGGCATCGACGCCGGCCGTCCGCACCGGGTG
>JBDSLK010000251.1:0-6308 GCA_039916425.1 Nocardioides sp. | reverse complement strand
GTGGCCAGGTAGTCGACGCCCGCGAGCATGCAGCCGGTGGCCAGTGCCTGCAGCACGAAGGTGGTCAGTAGCAGGCGGAAGTCGCGGGCGCCGGCCACGATCCGCAGCTGCGCACGCAGCGACCCCGCGCCGGGCTCGACCACCCCGACCGGGGTGTGCCGGGTGCCGCGGTAGACCGCGACCACGCCGATGAGGATGACCGTGGCCATCACCAGCCCCATGACCCGGTAGCCGTCGCGGCCACCCACCTGGTTGCGGATCACCGGGGCGGTCGCGCCGGCCAGCATGATCGTGAAGGCCAAGATGGCCACCCGCCAGGTCATCAACCGGGTGCGCTCCTCGTAGGAGGAGGTGATCTCGGCCGGCATCGCGACGTAGGGCACCTGGAAGAAGGCGTACGCCGTCGCGGCGGCCAGGAAGAACACCAGCACCCAGGCGGCCTCGAGGGTCGTGGACCCGACGTCGGGGCCGGCGAAGATCAGCGCGAACGCCACCGCGAGCAGCACGCCCGCGCGCAGCAGCCACGGCCGTCGCGGTCCGCGCGGGTCGACGGTCCGGTCGGAGATCCGGCCGGCGATGGGGTTCAGGACGACGTCCCAGCCCTTGGGGAGGAAGACGATGAGCCCCGCCCACAGGGCCCCGATGCCGAGGCTGTCGGTCAGGAACGGCAGCAGCATCAGCCCGGGCACCGTCCCGAAGGCGCCGGTGGCCACCGACCCCGAGCCGTAGCCGATCCGGACGCCACGGGTGAGGACTTGGGTCACCCGCGCAATGTAACGGCGTCAGCGTGAGAGCGAGCGCGACCCGGCGGAGCCGTAGCGGCGCTGCGGGTTGGTGCCGATCCCGGTGGCGGTGCCGCTCTTCTTGGCCGGCGTCTTCGTGGCCGGCGCCTTCGTGGCGGACGCCTTCTTGGCCGGCGCCTTCGTGGCGGGAGCCTTCTTCGCAGGAGCCTTCGCGGCCACCGGTTTCCGCGCGGCGGTCTTCTTGGCGGGAGCCTTCTTCGTGGCCGCCTTCTTGACCGCCGCCTTCTTGACCGCCGCCTTCTTGACCGCCGCCTTCTTGACCGCCGCCTTCTTGACCGCCGCCTTCTTGGCCGCCGCCTTCCTGGCGGGGGCCCTCACGGGTGCAGCCACGCCCGACCAGTCGGTAAGCCACTCGTCGAGCGCCGCCCAGGTGGAGTCGGGAGCCTGGCGGCCGGTCAGCAGACCGAGGTGTCCGCCGGGCACGATCTCCAGGCGCACCTCGCGGGCGCCGCGCAGGTGCGGCAGCGCTGCGCGCACCGCGATGATCGGCGCGATGCCGTCCGTCGATCCGCCGACGACCAGGACCGGCACCTCGACGTCGGCCAGCGACACCGTCCGCCCGTCGAGGTCGATGGACCCGGAGGCGAAGGCGTTGTTGCGCAGGAACCGGTGGTAGAGCTGGCCGTAGGAACGGCCCGGGTAGGCCGTCATACCGGCCTGCAGGGCGCCGACCGCCTCGACCTGCGCCAGGAACTCCGTGTCGTCGAGCTGCATCCCGATCGCGATCGGGCCGGTGACCAGTCGTTGCACCGGCGAGAGCTCGAGGGCCCACCGCAGCGTCGCGGTGCCGGTGAGGGCCTGCAGGGCCCGGGCGAGCAGTCCCTGCCCGCGGGTCAGGTCGAGCAGCGGCCGTGCGGGCGCGAGCAGGGGCACGTCCTGGAGGTCGACCGGGGAGCCGAGCGCGGCCACCGAGGCGATCGGGAGCCCGGGACTGTCGGCGGCGACCAGCAGGGCGAAGACGCCGCCGAGCGACCAGCCGACCAGGTGCACCGGCCGCCCGCCCGCGTGGTCTGAGGTGGCCCGGACGGTGGCGGGCAGGAGCTCGTCGACCCAGTCCTCCAGCCGCAGGGTCCGGTCCTTGAGCGAGACGTCGCCGTACTCCAGCAGGTAGGTCGGTCGCCCCTGCGCCACCAGGTGCTCGACGAGGGAGCCGCCGCGGCGCAGGTCGTAGGCGCGCGCCGGAGCCGCCAGGGGCGCGACCAGCAGCACCGGATCGCCCTGCTCGGGCCCGCCCGGGGCCGGGTCGTAGCGGTGCAGCCGTCGTCGCGGACCCTGGTAGACCAGGGTCCGCGGCATCGGCCGCAGGTCGGCCACCCCGCCCGAGACGAGCAGCTGAGCGGCGTTCGCGGCGGCCGAGACGACCTGATCGGTGGACGGGATCAGAGCCATACGCGGAACCTACCCCGCGCCACCACAACCCCGACCACGCCCCGCCCCGTCCCGGTCAGCCCTGGTGCGGCCGGTCGGCCAGGTCGGTGAGGAACGTCTTGGCCCAGTACGCGACGTCGCGCTCCATGACCTGCTTGCGCATCGCGCGCATCCGGCGGGTGCGCTCTCGCGGATCGGCGTCGTGGGCGGCCATCAGCGCGCCCTTCATCCCGTTGATGTCGTAGGGGTTGACCAGCCAGGCCTGCCGCAGCTCGTCGGCGGCACCGGCGAACTCCGAGAGCACCAGCGCGCCGCCGTCGTCGTAGCGGCAGGCGACGTACTCCTTGGCAACGAGGTTCATGCCGTCGCGGAACGGCGTGACCACCATGATGTCGGCGGCCCGGTAGAGCGCGGCCATCTCCTCGCGCGGGTAGGAGGAGTGCATGTAGTGGATCGGCGGGCGACCGATCCGGCCGAGGTCCCCGTTGAGCCGACCAACGAGCCGGTCGATCTCGTCGCGCAGCAGGCGGTACTGCTCGACCCGCTCGCGAGACGGGGTGGCGACCTGCACGAAGACCGAGTCGGCCGAGTCGAGCCTGCCGTCGGCGACCAGCTCGCCGAAGGCGCGCAACCGGGCGTGGATGCCCTTGGTGTAGTCGAGCCGGTCGATGCCCAGGAACACCCGCCCGGGGTTGCCGAGCGCGGCCCGGATCTCGGCGGCCCGGTCCTCGACGGCCTTCGACCGGGCCAGCTCCTCGAAGCCGCTGGAGTCGATGGAGATCGGGAAGTTGCTGGCCCGGACCCGGCGGCCGTCGGGCAGGTCGATGAGGTCGCGGTTGGTGCGGTGACCGACCCGCTGCCGGACCAGGCGCACGAAGTTGGCGGCGCCACCGGCGAGCTGGAAGCCGATCAGGTCGGCGCCGAGGAGCCCCTCGAGGATCTGGCGACGCCACGGCAGCTGCTGGAAGAGCTCGGTGGGTGGGAACGGGATGTGCAGGTAGAAGCCGATGCGCAGGTCCGGCCGCAGCTCGCGCAGCAGCTGGGGGACCAGTTGGAGCTGGTAGTCCTGGACCCACACCGTCGCGCCCTCGGCAGCGACCTCGGCGGCGGCCGCGGCGAACCGCTGGTTGACGGTGACGTAGGCATCCCACCACTCGCGGTGGAACTCCGGCTTGGCCACGAGGTCGTG
Organism: Nocardioides sp.; assembly: GCA_039916425.1. Taxonomy (GTDB): domain Bacteria; phylum Actinomycetota; class Actinomycetes; order Propionibacteriales; family Nocardioidaceae; genus Nocardioides. Next base: position 2,948 of record JBDSLK010000251.1, on the reverse strand, counting down.
GTAGAGCGGCCACAAGGTGCCGTTGGAGAAGCCCTCGTAGAAGTCCTCGATCTCGTCGGCCGAGAGACCCACCGGGATCAGCCGTAGGCCGTCCTCGGTGAACGGCTCGAGGTCGGACTCGGTGCCGCCGGGCCAGCCGATCCAGGCGCCGTCGTTGCTCCGGAGCACCGGCTCCAGCGCGGAGACCAGTCCGCCGGGGGAGCGCCGCCACGACGGGGTGCCGTCGTTGTCGTACACCCGGTCGACCGGCAGGCGGTTGGCGACGATGACGAGGTCGGCCGAACCGTTGCTGTCCACCCTCCCCACCCTAGGAGGTCGCACGACCGGGCTACGCCTCGCCGGGGTAGCGAACGCCGAGCTGGGCCCGGATCTCATCCATCTGGCCCATCAGCGTCAGCGTCTGCTCGTGGGGCACGAGGGGGCTCTGGGTCAGCCCGTCGGCGAGGCAGCGCTGCACCTCGGCCGCCTCGTTGCCGAGCCCGGAGCCGACCAGGGGCTCCACGCCCTCGATCCGTCGGGCCTCGCCACCGGTAGGGGTGAAGCTGGCGTACGCCGGGTGGTGGAACGGGAACGGCACCTCGACGAGGCCCGTGGTGGTCGCGATCGTGGCGGTCCGGGGGGTGGTCGAGGTCATCGACGCCGTCAGGGCGGCTACCGCGCCGCCGGGGTAGCGGCCCGCGATGGCGACGTCGAGGTCGACACCACGCGCCGAGAGGTCGCCGACCGCCCTCAACGTCTGGGCCGGGCCTAGCACGAGGTGGGCGAAGGTGAGGGGGTAGATGCCCATGTCGAGCAGTACGCCGCCGCCGAGGGCGGGGTCGAGGAGCCGGTTGGTCTCGGGGCGGTCGACCACGAAGCCGAGGTCGGCGTGCACGGACCGCGGCTCGCCGAGCCGGCCGGCGGCGAGCTCCTCGCGAAGTGCCCGCACCACCGGGTGGCAGGCCATCCACATGGCCTCCATGAGGAAGGCGCCGTGGTCGCTGGCCAGCCCGACCATCGTCTCGGCGTCGGCGAGGTTGAGGGTGAGCGCCTTCTCGCACAGCACCGCCTTGCCGGCCTCGAGGGCCGGCCGCGCGTGCTCGAGGTGCAACGCGTGCGGCGAAGCGACGTACACGACGTCGACATCGGGGTCGGCGGCGAGCTCTTCGGCCGACCCGTGGGCGCGGGCCGCGCCGAACTCCTTGGCGAAGGCGGTGGCGCGTTCGCGGGTGCGCGAGGCGACCGCCACCAGCTCGGCACCGGGCACGAGGGCGAGGTCACGGGCGAAACTGTGCGCGATCCCCCCGGTGGCACAGATGCCCCAGCGGGTGGTTGGTCGGGTCCCCGACTGCATCGACGGCATAGGCGGCACCCTCGCACAGCGCGACTCGCGGCCGGACGAATGACACGGGTGTAGTTCGTCGCTTACAGTGGGAGCATGGACGCCGCCAAATCGCTCTCCGAGCCGCACGGGGACAAGCCGGACCTGAGCGAGCGCGACCGCGCGATCCTCGAGTTCGAGCGGCAGTGGTGGAAGTATGCCGGTGCCAAGGAGACCGCGGTCCGCGACAACTTCGACATGTCGTCGACGCGCTACTACCAGGTGCTCAACGCACTCATCGACAAGTCGGAGGCCCTCGAGGCCGACCCGCTGTTGGTGCGTCGCCTCCGTCGCCTCCGCGCCTCGCGCCAGCGCCAGCGCTCGGCCCGCCGCCTCGGCTTCGAGCTCTGAGGACGCGACGGTGATCGTTCGCAACCGGGCCCGCAACGAGCGAGGTGTCGCCTACCCGTCGCCACTGGTGATGTTGAGCGTCATCGCCGTCGCGATGGCCGGCATCGCCTTCGTGGCCACCCGCGACCAGGGGCCGATCGAGCGCGAGGTCATCACGCCCGTGGCCGCTCCGTCGCAGTCGGCGAGCGCCACCCCGACCGAGCCGAGCCCCACCGCGACCAGGACCAGGACCAGGCCGGCGGTCAACCGCGCCAAGGTCTACGTCGAGGTCTACAACAACTCCGGCATCACCGGACTCGCCGGCCGCGCGGCCGAACGCGCCGGAGGCGCCGGGTGGCAGGTCGTCGGCTCCGACAACTGGGTCGGCACCATCCCGGCCAACACCGTCTACTTCCCCCAGCGGCTCAGGGCCGCCGGGCGGTTGCTGGCCCTCGATCTCGGCATCCAGCGGGTGCAGCCAGCCGTCGCGCCGATGACGCTCGACCGGCTCACCATCGTCCTTACCGGCGACCTGGGCTGAGCCGCCCCCCTCGACGACCGGTCCGACGTACCGGCCCGACGGCCGGGACCCGCAAGGTGACCGGCCGGGCGCGCCGTGGTTGGCTGGAGGCGTGGAGTTGACCTCGACCACCGCCCGTGCGCGCTACCAGGACCTGGCAGCGAACCTGTCGCGGAGCGTGGTCGGCCTCGACTTCGACGGGGTGCTCTCGCCGATCGTGGAGGACCCCGCGGCCGCGCACATCCACCCCGACGCCGGCGAGGTGCTGCTGGCGCTGGCTCGGGAGGCCCTCGCCGTCGCCGTCATCACCGGCCGTCCCGCCCGCCAGGCGCTGGCGCTCGGCGGCCTCGACGAGGTCGGCGCCGCGATCGCCGAGGCCGGCAGCGAGCTCTGGCTCTACGGGCAGTACGGCAATGAGCGCTGGTCCTCGACCAACCGCCGGATCGTCTCGCCGCGACCGCCGCACGGACTGTCGACCTTCATGTGGGAGCTGCCACGACTGCTCCGTCAGGCCGGCTCCGAGGGCGCACACATCGAGGAGAAGGGGCTCGCCGTCGCCGTCCACACGCGTCAGCTCGCTGATCCCGACGCGGCCCGCGACCGGCTGGTGCCGGTCCTGCAGGAGGCCGCGGCCCGGCACGATCTCGTGGTCGAGCCCGGCCGGGCCGTCGTCGAGGTGCGCTCCTCGGGCATGCACAAGGGTCACGTGGTCGACCGGCTGGTCGCGGACCTGGACGC